>SKYV01000211.1 GCA_007127745.1 Balneolaceae bacterium | reverse complement strand
CTAAAATAAACTACCTCAAAAAAATCTTGAAAACTCTCGGGAATGCTTGAAAGTTCTGAAAAAAAAGGCATCTCTGAATATCATCCAGAGATGCCCTGAACCTTAGGATTTAAGCTACGGTGTTGGTGGTTCAATTCCTGGCACGGGTGGTTCGGCCAGTCCCGGCTGCAAGTCGATCTGTACAACCGGAATCGGGTAGAACTCGTGTTCACCGCTTCGGAAAAATGGTATGGTTCCTTCTGCTCTGTCGAGCCGGACAAGGTCAAAGAACCTGTCGGCTCCCCATTCGAAGGTCAATTCTGCTGCTCTTTCATCAAGAATATCGCCGATATCAGCTCCGGAGATGGACGGCATTCCGGCCCGCTCTCTTACTTCATTAATGTATGCATCACCGGCACCCGGCCCATTCGTATGAACCAGTGCTTCGGCATGAAGCAGAAGGGCTTCGGCATAACGGAACATTCTTACGTTGTTATAACCGCCAAACCGATGTCTGCCCGGAGTTTGTTCAACGTAAGGCACGTAGGTTTTAAAAAAATATTTCTCTGCCGCTCCGCGTCCATCTCTGTTGTAACGATCTAAAAGATCCTGCAAGTCAGCGGGGATATGGCCAATGGAGTCGCCCTCGGCAGTGGCGGTATTCTGAGGGATAATAGTTCTTTCATACCGTACACCTTCGCCCCTTTCTTCCATCAGGTCAAGATACTTTTGTGCAGGCATGGAGAAACCCCAGCCGCCGGTAAAACCGCTGCCGTCGTATTTGGTGCCGCCGCTTTGTTTAATTCCTTCAAAGACATAGAACTGGTTTATGTTTCCGCCAATTGGCCCTTCAGACTGGCCAAAGTCGGTAAACTGCAGTTCAAAGATGTTCTCATCGGAAAGTTGTCCGGCATACTTGAACAGTTCATAATAGTCAGGATAGAGAGAGAATAAACCACTTTGTACGATTGCCTGTGTATGTTCCAGCATCAGTTGATAATCCTGAAAATCGGACGCAATTTTTGCCAGCAGCATATGTGCCGCCCACTTTGTGACTGAGCCTCTTCGTGGTGACATCCGGCTTGGATGCTCGTCAGAAAGGTGGTCCAGAATTTCGGTTAGTTCACTGACTACGTATTCATAAACCTCTTCACGTGGTGATAATCTCAATTCTGCAGCTACTGTATCTGCATTGTAGTAAGGCACATCACCATAGAAGCGCATCATTCTCCAGTATCCTATGGCCCTGAACCATCTCACTTCAGCCATATACCTTTGGAGCCTGGCTGTATCGGTTGTGTGTTCAGCGAACTGTTGCAGTTCTCGCAGGGATGCATTGGCATCTCTAATCAGCCCAAAATGCTGTGTCCAGAGATTGTTTACAAACCAGGCATTTCTCATTGTTTCGTATTGAAAATCCTGGATGTCTTCCATGATCGGCTGATCGCCGGCATGGCCTGCTTTGAATACAAAATCACTTCTGAACCTGAGCATAGCCTGGTTCGACCAGTGATTGAGTGTATTGTTTGCTGCCTGTGCATATACGGAAGCAACAGGTTCAAACATTCTTGAATCATCGGTATAATCGATTTCATCTACGGGAACTTGTCCCTCAATCGGATTATTTAAAAAATCCGAACAGTTATTCATAACAAGTAATGTTAGGAGTAGTGTAAACATTACCGCTATGTATTTAAATATTTTCAATTTATTCATGATTATGAAAAGTTATATCTTATAAATTTAGTAAGTAATATTTACACCAACCGTAAAGCTTTGCGGGATAGGATTCATGCCGCCTGCTGATCCGACACCGCCAACTTCAGGAGTGAATCCGTTGAAACCGAAGAGTGTGACCGGATTTTGTGCGGTAATTCTGAACCTTACGCTGGAACCGGATTCGCTTCCGGGAATCAGATCCTGGAATGTATATCCAAGAGTAATATTTTGAATTCTGAAGAATGAGCCGTCTTCTACCAGGAATGTGTTCAAGTTATTCATGTTCCAGGCGTGCAGCAGTCCTTCTGCAGAGGGGTAGGAGTTGGTTGAGCCTTCGCCCGTCCAGCGATTTTCGTACAGATCCACTTCAAAATTGTAATCACCGTGATGACTTCTTCCACCTCTCAGCGAATTGAAAATTTTGTTTCCATAAACCCCATAAAAAGAGGTGGTGAAATCAAAGTTCCTGTATTCAAACTGTAACTGGCCTCCATAAGTAAATTTCGGGAGGTTGGCGCCCAGGTGCTGACGGTCATTCTCATCGATAATACCATCGCCGTTCACATCCTGAAAACGTAAAAATCCTGGTTTTACTGAGGAGTGAATATCTGTGTCGAGGTGATTTTCTATTTCTTCCCAGTTTTGATATACACCTTCAACCACATAACCGTACCATGAGTAGAGCTGGTGTCCGGGTTCGGAACGGTATGGCTGTGTGCTACCGACCTGAATGTAAGGCTCGCCCCCAAGGTCAAGAACTTCATTGTGCAGTGTACTCAGGTTGGCACTGACGTTGTACCGAACGGCTCCAGCCTCGTCATTCCAGTTTACGAGAAACTCAAATCCGGTATTCAGAATTTCACCCTGGTTTCTGATTAAACCGCCACCGCCCATCAGGTTACTTGTCCAGATGGCAGCATCTTTGGTTACTTTTCTGAACCAGTCAATTTCGGCTGAGAGCCTGTAGTCCAGTGTTGAAAGTTCAATTCCAACGTTGTACTCATCTGTTAATTCCCAAACCAGTGTATTGAAGAAAATGCTCGGCCGGTATCCTGTTGCCCATTGATTATCGAAAGCGTAGGATACTCCTGTTCCGGTTGAAATTTCCCGAGTACCTGACTCTCTGGGTACATTATTGTTACCTAAACGCCCCCAGCTTCCACGAACTTTCAATTCGTCAAACAGGGTTTGTTCACTCATGAAATCTTCTTCACTGATTAACCAGCCCACACCAAACGACGGGAAATAGCCCCAGGTTTGTGTGTATTTGTCGGTTCCGTCTGCCCGCATGGTGGCATTCACCATGTAACGGTCACTGTAGTTATACATAATTCTTCCAAAGAAAGAAGCTCCTACCTCAGTAGAACCACCGTCACTAACAGAGAAGTTTTCAGGAGATTGGTCTTCCGCATTGCCAAAGTAGAGATAATGTTCCTGCCCGCCGGGTACATTTGCGGCCCATCCACTCATACCCATGCCTCTGCGCATACGAATTGAGTTACCGGCCATTGCGGTAAGGTTGTGAGATCCGAAACTGTCACGGTAAGTAAGGGTGTTATCCAGGTGCATAGTTCCAGAACTATTGAAGTTTCGGCTTAAGCTTGAATTATCATTTCTGAGTTTGTCATCAATAAAATATTGAGGGCTGTAATTTCTGCCGTCGCCCCTTCCTATGGTATGGCTGAACTGTGAACGCAGTTCCAGCCTGTCATCACCTAAAAACCGGATATTTGCAAATGCATTATAATCGAGATTCAGAGACCGGTTATAGTTCCAGCCTTGCTGACTGTAGTAGAGAAAAGCAGCCGGGTTATTCACCGGGCCAACATTGTATCCGGCATCCACAACCCCGGCAAAGTCGTCTTCTACTTCCGAATTGCGTATGGGTATTGTTGGAACGGCGTAATACATACCTCCCCAAGCACTTCCGTGGTTATCAGTTCGGGTCTGGTTCAGATTAAAGCTGGCTCCGAGATCCAGAAAATCATAAGGCATAAAATTAACATTTGATCGTACATTAATTCGCTGCCACCGGTGGTCGGTATCCTGAAACAAACCATCTTCGCCGGTATAACTGGCGCCCACATGGTAGGTTGTTCTGTCAGTACCGCCCCGAACAGATAACGAGTGGTTCATAATCGGAGCCATTCCGCCGTTAGAACCCAACAGTTGTCCATACCAGTCGGTATCAGTAGCCGGTATGGTGTACTGCTCACCGTTATGCGTAAATGGCTGGCCGCCCCATAAATCGACGGAGGGCTGCAAGCGGCTTGCAATGCCTGCTTCAATCAGCATCGTAGAGTACTGCTGAGTGTTGGCCATCGGCAGGAGGTTGCTGGTTGTGTTGATTCCGGCGTATCCGTCATATTCAATAACCACACCTTCGTCGCGGCTTCCCTGCTTGGTTGAAACCATAATAACACCGCCGGCAGCACGTACACCGTAAATCGATGCTGCAGAAGCATCTTTCAGCACGGAGATCGATTCGATATCGTTCGGGTTCAGCCAGTTAATGTTGTTGTAAAACATCCCGTCAACTACATAAAGCGGATCTGCTCCTTGCATGGAACCGATTCCGCGCACACGTATTTGCGGACTTGACCCCGGCGAACCTGCATTGGTTACCTGCAAACCAGGTACCGTTCCCTGCAGAGCCGAGATGGCATTTGTGGTTACATTTCTTGAAATGGTTTCGGCAGAAATGGTAGAAATGGGTGCCGTTAAATCCATAGATCTTGCTTGTCCGTAACCGATTACCACAAGCTGTTCACCTGCAACGGTGGCCATTTCCAGGGTTACGTTTATAACTTCCCTCCCGTCAATAGCAATAACAGTTGTTTGATAACCTATAAAGGAAAATTGCAATTCATTGTAGCCTTCAGGTACTGTTAATTGGTATTCACCATCAATATTGGTGACCGTACCGACATCGTCAGTGCCAACCACCAAAATATTTACGCCTGGCATAGGTAGCCCATCGTCCGCTGCTATCACTTCACCGGTTACGGTAATATCCTGAGCAGCCAAAGAGCTAAATCCAAACAGCAAAGGAAAAGCCAATAACAAAAATAGCTGTTTCGGTATCTTTTTCGACATATTTAAAGTCCTCGTTCATTAGAAATTTTGTGTTTTCACCCCAATTAAAAAAAGAAGCCGGCGCCATATGGTTGGATCAATCGCTATTTCGCCACCCCTGTTTTAAAAATCAGAGCTTATATTTATGATCATAAATAAAAATTTTAAATGCAAAAAATTTGGAAAAAATATTAGTGTTTCATGCAAAATTTACATTTCAAGAAAAATCAACAATGTAAATATCGCAGAATTATTGCTTCAGGTATTGGAAATTTGTTGAATACATTATTGGAATAATTAAAAACATAAATAGTTAATATTTAATTATTTGTTCGTTATACTTAATGTTAAATTGAGGAATTTTGAAGCTGTCTCAATATTTGCATTTGTTGCAGTATTTGTTGCTTTTGGATAAAATTATTGAATGTTAAATGAGTGTGTATCTTGCAATCACAAAAGGGTTTTCGTGAAAAATTTGCATTTCATTCATGAAATTTTGCATTTTAAAGCAAAAGATTATTTAACCCGAGATGGTGACATGAATGAGACAAATATCCCAATGGCTTATTGCCGGAGTTTTTTTATTGCTAATGAGTTGTGGTGCAGCAGACAGCAGCTATGTCTGGTATATGGATTCTGCTGAAGAAATCAGAAGTTTTGGAAATGATGGATCAGGAGCACAGTTTGTATTATATGAGGAGAATGCCGTTGCCGGAAATGCTTCTATGCGGGTAATTCCGTCCGGTTCATCCGGAGAAACCAAAGTAGCACTGCCGCTGCACGGAGAAAAGCTGAACCGGTGGACAGGGCATGAAAAAGTTCAGGTCAGAATTTACCGCCCGGAGAACAATCACCTCAACCCGGAACACTTTTTTATGGGAATGGCTGATGTTACCGGCGGAGAGTGGAGCTGGCAAGGTGGTATTAATGGGGATGCTTCTGAGTTGAAACCCGGATGGAATGAAATTACATATACCTTGACTGAGGATATGAGAAATTTGCAGGAAGGCAGCGAATATACCTTATTCCTGGCTTTTTCTGCCTATATGCCCCCAAGAGAAGATGGAGTCCGAGTGCCACTCTACGAATATTTTCTGATTGACGGAATTAAAATGTTATAACGCTTGAGAAATTTTAAAAATGAAAAAGAAACTAACGCTACTATTATCTGTTTTTTTAATTGCTTCTTTTGGGCTGACGAATGCTGAAGCATCAGAACCGGAACCCAGGCAAATTGTGCTGACCTGGCAGGGTGATACCCAGACAACCATGACCATCACTTGGCGAACCGATGAGGAAAACGCTCGCACATATGGTACGAAGTTGATTGAAGACGCCACAAAAAATGGCGGAGCTGACATCGTTTTTGAACAGGTGAGAGAGGCACTGCTTGCAGCAGGATGGGAAGGAGCCGGTTACAATTCACCCGAAGAAGCATTTATTGCTCTTTCTGTTGGTGTGATGAACCACACAGGCCGCGATGCCGATTTTGCGTACGGTTTTTTATTAAATAACTGGCAAACCTATTCAGAAGATGTTGGCTTTGAGCCGGAATTACTGCCGGACAGAGAAAGGTGGAATCAAACGTATGATGGCGTTTCAGAAAACAAATTGTACTACACTGCCGGAACAGAATTATTGGATAATGCCGGACAATACAGCCTGGATGATCTGGACGAGCATTTCAGCTCGATGCAAGCCGAATCATACACTTTTCCGGAAACCAGTGCATGGCTTCACAGAGTTCCAATAACCGGCCTTGAGCCTGGTGAAACATACAGCGTTTTGATCCGGAATGAAGATGCAACAGCCGAACCATTCATTTTCAGAACCGCTCCGGCTACAAGAGATTCTGTAACATTTATCGCAGGTGCCGATACACAGTCTGAAACTCAGGAACGAAAAGAGATGACTGCTCTTGCAGCTTCTCTGGATCCCGAATTTATTTTGATGTCCGGTGATCTTGTAATGAGGGGAATGGCAGAAAATGAATGGGATGCCTGGTTTGATGAGTGGCATGAATTAATGGTTACAGATGAAGGCCGGAGAGTGCCTGTATTGCCGGCTCTGGGAAATCACGATGTTCGAGGCTGGGTGATGGGTGATTTTGAAACCGACGCCGCATTTTTTGCCAACAGGTTCAACCTGCCTGATACTCAAAATTATTATGCTCTGGAATACGGCGACGGCCTGGTGCTGATTACGCTCGACAGCGGGCATACATCCGCTTTTAATGAAGAAATCGATTGGTTTGTGGATACGGGTTATTACGAAGGTACACAGCGAGTCCACGATTCTCATGACGGCCAACAGCGAAACTGGCTGGAATCTACACTACAGCAATACCAGGACCGCCCGTGGTTTTTTGCGCACTATCACATCAATATCCTTGCAACATCTGAACACTACTGGGAAAAACCTCGTTATGGACGCCCGCTGATGCGCGAACACTGGGTGCCACTCTTTGAGCAGTATGGCGTTGACCTGGTTCACGAAGGTCACGGGCACCGGATGAAACGCACACATCCGGTAAAAAACTGGGAGATAAATGAAGATGGAATTGTGTACATCGGCGATGGTGGATGGGGAACCCACATGGGTACACCCGAAGACCTCTGGTTTGTGGCCGATAAGGGATCAAACCACCATTTCTGGAAACTGACTTTAAATGACGGATGGAGTGAACTAACCGGCTGGCCTGTAATGTGGATTGACGGAGAAGCTGAGCGGGGTGAGGTTTTTTATATCAGAAAGTAATCTTATTGACAGAACAAACTTTGAAATCTTGAAAAATGTGATTTTTCCCTGGGTAAAACAGGTTGAATTATACAACTGGCAGAGTCCCCGACAGGTTTGTAGGGGTCCTGCCAGAGTTGTGAACTATCCGTGATGTTAGTTCAACTTCATTTTATTACCCAAACTGGTTCAAGCGTTCCCAAAACTGGTTCAGGCGTCCGCTTGGACCATTAGCGCGTGAAAAGTGACCTTGAAGAGTCTGAAGCGCAGCGGAAGTCCTCCAAGCGTCACTTCGTCGCAAAAGAACGCTTCAAGGATCCCGACGGCTGTCGGGAACGCTTGAAGGTTCAAATGGTAACGGGCACTAAGGCACAAGCGGATACGTTCGACTCCGCTCAGTACAGGCTGCTTGCGCCTGTATTTGTGCGGGTTGACATTTGTTTGCGTCAGAACACGTGAAAAACCGAATACGATAAAAGAATTTAGTCTGTTAAAAAAGAGTTGTTGTTAGATATTTGTAACTAACTGGCTGCCAT
>SKYV01000175.1 GCA_007127745.1 Balneolaceae bacterium | reverse complement strand
TGGAAAACCTTCATACAAAATTCTGTTTTCTTTCCTACTTTTTCAGACAAGCATCGAAAATATTGTAACTTATTGCCCCAATATAGATTATGGGAATAAATGGTAATATAAACATGAAGAAATGAATATCGGGCTGATTTTTAAGCGAATCTTGCAACTCCTGATATTGACGGTGCTCTTTAGCATTTTCTTTGTGATTGGCTCAATGGCTGTTTCAGGTTTTATTCCTGAAATACCTTCTGACCCTGGGCTTGTTTCCGGTGAAGCCGGGTTACTCATCATTTCTTTTATAAACGCCCTGACTGTGATGGCACTGATTTTGAGTTCCCGCTGCAGCGGATGGAAACTGATGCTGGCCCTGGCGTTTTCTTTCTACGGAGTGATGACATTCCTGACTCAAATCGAGACATGGTTTTTTCTGTCTGATTTGACTGTGGATGCTGAATTGCTGCCGCGGTTATTTATTATGGGTGTTCCAACAGCATTCATTTTTGTGCCTCTTGCCGTCTGGATTTCAGGAAAGGGACGCTCTGTCGAAACCAATGAACCTGTTTTTAAAAATCACATGCCGCCCGCCCAATGGGCCTGGAAACTGGCACTAATCGCCGTTATTTATGTTGCACTTTACTGGCTGGCAGGATATTACATCGCCTGGCAAAATCCTGATTTACGTGCATTTTATGGCAGTCCCGGTGAGATTACTCCATTCTGGGAGCACACCTTTCAGCGCATGCAGGAAGATCCGGGACTGTTTTTGTTGCAAATCGGTCGTTCCTGGATTTGGGTTCTCTGTGCACTGCCGGTAATTTTCGGGTCCAAATGGAAGGTTTGGCCAACCGCAATACTGGTGGGCTTGTTTTTCAGTGTCCCAAATAATGTCGGCCACATCTTGGAAAATCCGCTGATGCCCGATGCATCTGTCCGCTTCACCCACATGATTGAAACGGCACTTTCAACGTTTATTTTCGGGCTGATTGTAGCCTGGCTGTTTCACAAGAAGCATCATTCGGTTAGGGATTTATTCGGGTTAGAATAATTGATGGAAAACAGAATGCCCGCGAACTTGCCGCGGGGTTCCATGCTTTCATAACCGGGTTCACTTCAAATGCTCCTCAAAAAAGTGAAATATCCGGTAATACTCGTCATACCAGGAGTGCGGACTGGTGAACCCGTGCCGTTCGCTGGGGTAGATCATCATCTCAAAGTTGGTGTTTCCGCTTTGGATCAGCTCTTCGGCATACTGGAAAGCATCCTGTGCACCCACATTATCGTCAATTAAACCGTGAAGCAGCAGTGCCGGGTGCTTCAGTTCGGGTGCATATGTGAGCGGTGAGCTGCGGTCGTAATGTTCGGGCACTTCTTCGGGATCGCCCAGACGGGGCAGTGTGTACCACGGATTGGCATAGTAGTAGTTGCGCCAGTTGGTCACTTTTCGGAGGGCTGCTCCGGCATGAAACCGATCCGGTTTGTCGGTGAGAGCATATAAAGCCATAAAGCCGCCATAACTTCCGCCGTAAATTCCAACACGGCCCAGGTCGAGGCAGCCGCTGCAGTTATCCTGAAGCCAGTCGAGGCCGTCAACAATATCCTGCGTTTCGTACTTGCCCATCCAGTTGGTTACGTCTTCTCTGAATTTGCGCCCGTAGCCGGTACTGTGGCGGAAATCCACCTCAACCACAATATATCCGTGTTTAAGTAAGTATTGATGGAACATATACTCCCGCCAGTAATTATTCGACCAGCCCTTGTACACATTTTGCAGCGAACCGGCACCATGTGCAAATACCACCACGGGGTAATTTTCCGATTCATCAAAATGCTGCGGATAAAGAACAGACATAGCCAGTGTTGTTTCTCCGTCTCTCCCGGTAAAGTGGATGTAAGCTTCAGTTTGCCAGTCAAATTCATAAAACCGGCCGGGCACCGAATTTGTGATCTGGATTTCTTCGCTCGGATTATTCAAATCCAACCTGAATAGATCATACGGTTCATTAAAATAGGTTTTGGCATAAATCAGATGTTGGTGATCCGGGGTCAGCCTGAACTGGTATCGATAAGCTTCATCATTGGTAAGCTTTTGAGTGGTTCCGTCATCAACAGTCAGCGAATAAATATGTCTCTCACCGAAGTCTTCTTCGTTGCCAGCGTAAACGATGGTATTGTCATCAACCCACCGTGCCCAAGGCACATAATAATCTCCGCGGGTGTGCTGTGTGAATGATGTGCCGTCAGGATTTACCGTGTAGATGTGGTTCCATCCGCTCTGTTCGGACAAAAACATAATTTTATCGCTTTCAGGAGCGAAAGAAAAGTAGGTGTGATGCAGCCACCCTTCGGTTGAATCTTCAAAAACCACATTTTTTTGTTCGTTATGAAGATCGTGAACAATCAATTTTCTGTGTTTCAGGGCGGGATCTGCATAATCAATAGCCACAAATTGGCCGCTGTGTGATGCCCCGGTTGAGGAGCGATGGGGTCCGGTGATCAGCGTATCGAGTGCAGTGGTGTCCATAGTAGCTACAAAAAGTGATACGTCAGGAATACCGCGTGTTGTTCTTCCGGGCACCACAAATTCATCCACATACTCGGGGAAATAGATGGTCCGGGCATCGGAGAAATCGGTTTGGCGCACTACCAGTTTATCATTTCCTGCCCAACCATCAAGTGAAAATCCGAGACCGTTATTTTCGCGATTGGTTACCTGGTGAATACCGGGCTTTTCTACTTCTGTTACCCAAACATCGCCGGCACGGATAAATGCCAGTTTTTTACTGTCGGGGGACCATGTCAGGCCAAATTCATTAACCTGGGTAGAAACAATTTTTTGCTCATCTGACCCGTCTGCATTGGCAATGTAAATGCTTCCGTCTTCAGTAAATGCAATCCGGCTGCCGTCGGGTGAATGAACCGGGCGGGGTACTTCATCGTCTTCTTCCTGCAAATCATTTCCATTCATATCTACTGAGTACAAGCCGGTTTCATAGTAGGAAGAGTCGTTCCAGGAAAAGAAAATTCTGGTTTGATCACCCGATACAAAATTCATGTTCGGCCTGATTCCCGGAAGTACCGGTTCGTGGAAAATATCATCCAGAGTTAAGTTAACTGGAACATGTTGGGATTGAACGAATCCGGGAACAAGGAATAAAAGCAGCAGAAGAGTGATAGCAAATCGGTTCATAAAAAAGTAGATTGATTTTTAATGTGAATTTCGAATAAGGGGAAACCCCGGGCTGCAACCCTCAAACTGGCGCAAGCGTCCGCTTGCGCCAGCTTTGGAAATTAAATAGTGCAAAACATATGCGTTCAGATTGGAAAAAATATACAAATCGATATGTATAAAACGAATCAAATTGTGGAAACGGCAACACCCTTCATCAGCCTGCTGAAAAATTGGTGGTCGTTGTAGGTTTGATTTGGCGGCCCCAATCGCACAATGACAAGGTTCAGGGAGGGGCTCACATACAACCGCTGGCCAAATAGTCCGGATTTCATGTAGACATCTTCAGGCAGTGTGTCAGAAATATGCTGATTTCCGGAAGTGGAATTAGTATAATCCGGATTACGGTTTACAATTTTTTTATGGCCTGAGATGGTTCTGTTCAACCAAAACGTTATTCCGTAATTCGGAGCTGCGTTCGTTGGCTGTAACAGTCGCGAGAATAATTCCTGTGGGATGAGAGTGTTGCCGTCAAGGCTTCCTTCATTCAGCAGAAACAGGCCGAGCTGGAGCCAGTCGGCTGGTGTGTACTCTGCACCGAAGGATAAATTAGGAATCTGGCCGGGCAGATATAGCTGCCACTGCGGATGCCCCAAACCAAGCGGATCAAACAGCTCCCGGTTCAGATATTGTACCGGATTGATGTTGAGGGTTTCCATAAAAATATGGGCAAGCAGATAGAATGGAGTGGGACCATAGACAAACGTTGTTCCCCGCTCGAAAGCCATCGGGGTGTTGAGCCATACCTCAGGTGTTTGTCCCTGAAATGCGCCGACGGGAGCCGTTTCAAGTCCTGAGGTGAGATTCAGTAGCTCAGCCACTGTAATTTTACCTCGTTCTGTGTCCGGCTCCCACCCTTCAATCAGGTCAGACAGTGGCGTGTCAAATGTGAAATGGCCGTCTCGTATGGCAAGGGCTGTCATCAGGCCGGCAAGACTTTTTGTTCCGCTGAATATCGGGTGATAGGTTTGGCCATCCATGGAGTTATACTCTTCCATGATCAGCTCGCCGTCATGCCAGATCAACAGGGCGCTGTTACCACTTTCAGTAACGGCATAGCTGCGAGCCTGCTCCAGGTTTTTGGCAGGAAAAATGCCAATCAATTGTTGATCATCAGATGCAGAATCACTGCATCCGGCAAGTTGCAGAACACTGAAAATGAGAAGCCAAAATATGAGGTGCAGTTTTTTCATGTAGCTAATGTACAAAAGTTGTATGAAAAACTACCTCATTCGGATTGAGAAAATATCAAATATCAGGCAGTTACACTTTCATCCACATTTTGAAAAACGATCGGTTTGATGGCTTCGAACGCCTTCAGGGTTTTTTCGATATGCGCGTTGGTGTGTGACGCCATCGGGATGAGGCGAATTAAAACCATGCCTTTCGGTACAACAGGATAGGCCACGCCGCTGACAAATACTCCATGTTTTTCTCTCAATTCCCGCATGATGGTTGTGCAAAGTTCTGTGCTTCCCTCTGTGAGAACCGGGGTAACCGGGCTTTCTGACGGAAGTACATTGTAGCCGATGTTGCGCAAACCTTCGCGAAGTTTAAGGGCATTCTCCCACAGTTTTTCTCTCCACTGGGGATTTTCCCGGATCAGCCGTATACGTTCTCTTGCAGTAGCTACAATGGGAAGTGGCAGGCTTTTTGCGAAAATCTGGCTTCGGGCATTCGCTTTTAAAAATTCTTTTACTCTTGGTTCTGTGGCCACAAATGCCCCGATCAGTGCTACGGATTTTGCAAATGTACCAAAATAGATGTCGATGCCGTCCTGGCAGCCAAGTTCGGTACCGGCTCCGGAGCCGTCTTTGCCCAGTGTGCCGAAACCGTGGGCGTCATCTACCAGCAGGCGGAAGTCGTATTTTTCTTTTAGTGCAACAATCTCTTTTAGTTTACCAAGGTCACCGGTCATCCCGAAAACTCCCTCCGTTACAACCAGAATGGATGAGTTAGGTTTCATACGGCCGGTGGCACGTTTCAGTTGCCGTTCAAGGCCTTCAATATCATTGTGTTTAAAAACCGATGTTTCGCTCATGGCAAGTTGCTTGCCATCCACAATGCAGGCGTGGCTCAATTCATCATATATCAGAAAATCATTGCGATCAACCAGGCAGTGTATCACACTCATAATTCCCTGATAGCCGTAATTAAGGAGCAGGGCTTCCGGTTTGTGGACAAAATCGGCAAGCTCCTGTTCAAGGGCTTCATGTTCATCCGAATTACCGGTCATTAAACGGGCGCCCATGGGGGCACTGAGCGAATATTTTTTTGTGGCTTCTACATCAAGCTGTTTGATATGTTCATTGGTGCCAATACCGAGATAATCGTTGATGCTCCAGACCACCACATCTTTGCCGTTGAATTGCATGTCTGGCCCGAGGGGACCTTCAAGTTTCGGGAAGGTGTAATATCCATATCCCTCTGATGTAAAAGGGCCGAGAGGGGAATTTCTGTTTTCCAGTTTGTCAAAAAGATCCATAAGAGAGCGTTGAAGTAATAACCTTATTACAAGTTTTTGTTTAATTTTTATTGAGCTTTATAAGCCAATCTGCAGGGTAGTTGTAGAAATTTAAATTACGGAAAATGGCAGGTATGTCAAAGATTGCGTGGCTGGATCGTGTAATTTTGATTATGGCACCGGTTCACCGTTTGATGCCTCAAGCAGTTTGAACCAGTCCTGGTGGTCGAGTTCCAGTCCGGTGGCTTCTGCAGCACTGGTGAGACGTTCTTTTTTACCTGTTCCCAACACCGGTTGAGGGCGGCAGGGCAGTGCCAATAGCCAGGCAAGAGCAAGTTGGTCAGATGTGGCATCATATTTTTTTGCCAGTTCATCAAGCGTGCTTCTCACCCGCTGTGATTGAGGACTTTTCCCGGTAAACAATTCTCCTCCGGCAAACGGGCTCCAGATCATGGGAGATGCGTTGAATTTCTGAGCCTGATCAAACGTGCCGTCATAAATCGGATCGGTGTGCAGCAGAGAGCACTCCACCTGATTTGTTACAAGCGGCACGTCGAGTTTACTTTGAAATAATTCAAACTGTGAATCAGTGAAATTCGATACGCCTACGTGGTTGATTTTTTCTTCCTCTACCAGCGTCATGAATATATCTGCCATTTCTGATGCATTCATCAGTGGATCGGGCCTGTGGATGAGAACCAGGTCAAGGAATTCGGTCTGAAGGTTTTTCAGGGAGTTTTCTACAGATTTCCGGATATGTGCGGCCGTGGTATTGTAATGTTGGATTCGGTGTACCGGCCGGTTTTCGGTGACCAGGCAGATGCCGCATTTGCTCACCAGCTCCATCTTATTCCTCAAGTCGGGACGTTCTGCCAGGGCTTTCCCAAATGTTGCTTCGTTTGAGTAAGCACCGTATATATCGGCATGATCGAATGTTGTAATCCCCAAATCCAGGGCGTGTTCTATGAAATCAATCAGATCTGATGTGGTCATATTCCACTCATCAAGCCGCCAGAAACCGGCTGACAGTTTAGAAAATTCGGGTCCATCGGGGTGCAGTTTTCGTTGTTGTACTTTCATGGTAGCGATATATTGGTTTATTCAGCCTTGGATTCTCTTTGAAGCTCTCATATTGTAATCGCTGATGTTTGTCAAATTTATCTTCAGCAATCAATCATAAGGGAATATAAACATTACGTAGAATCACTGCTTCATAAACTCGGTCAAAAGCTGACAGGAATAATGGGCTGGTATCAGAAATCATCCTGGTGGCGTAAAATAATTATCACAAGAATGTACCGAGACTTTGTGTAACAGAAAGAGGTCTTTGCAATACCACACGTTCGATAATTGATTTTGCGTTTAGGTGGTTAAAAACTCTTTTGAGGCATTTGTAGCACGGTAACCTCAACTGCCTGATGAGCTCGAAAAGCCGCCCGGGAGACAATGAAGACGAAACATTTACAGAGTATTAGACGTTATAGTAGATATGAATGTGAAAGAGAAGTAAGAAAAACTTGTTAAAGTTTAAACTTTTCCCATTTTAAGTAGAGTGTTTATTTTCAACGTATTACGAATTAATTTTTATTGTTATGCCTGATGTTTCCGAAAAAGAGAAGTTTGAAGAGATGATTGACAATCCCACCAAGCATCAGATGAAAGCCATTCGGCATGCCCGTGAGAGGGCTTGCATCGATGCCATGAAATCATCCACTTCAAAAAATCCACATAATAAAGGGTCCGACCTTGCAGGACTTTGGAATTACGTTTACGAAGAGTATTATCAGATTCAGTGATGCTTTGGTGTTAAAACTGATAACATGTTCTTTTTTACAGAAAGTGTCAGGTTTGTCACACTAGTCGAGAGGTGTTCGCCGTCACTGTGAACAGCAAGAGGAATTTTCGACGTAATTTCCAGGTGTTTGCATTTTCTTGATTTTACCCCCTTCATATTTGGAGACGGGCCCCATCTGAACCGGGGAAGATACGAAAGAACCGTGGGCAGGGGGATGGTGTTAATGGTTAACAGATCGAGCAGCCCGTCGGTCATGTCTGCATCAGGGGCAATATAAAAATTCCCTCCTTCCCACTTTCCGTTGCAGACGGTAATCATCAGATATTCCCCGTTGTTCTGAACATCATCAATATTGAGGTTCATTTGAGAACCCCGGAAACTGAAAGCAGCTTTCAAGGCGCCAACTACGTAAACAGCATGCCCCCGCAGAAATTTATAATTTCGGGCGTAATAATTGGCCCATCCATCCAGCCCGATTCCGATTGTATTGGCACACCAACCGTCACAATCACCTTCATATCGGATGAGGTCAATTTCGGTTTGATGGTTGGCGTAAATAATTTCCAGGCATTCCGGCAGTGTTTTATTAAGGTTCA
>SKYV01000138.1 GCA_007127745.1 Balneolaceae bacterium | reverse complement strand
TGTTTCATGGTCCAGTCCTTCAGCAATGATGGTGTTATCATTTACGGTTTCATTTGTAACCGTAGAAGAGAAATCTGACTCGGTTGAAAGCTGGAATTGATAACGATCAAACCCATCGGCCGGCTCCCATTCAAAACTGACATCTGTAGGCAATTCCTCGGCACTGTTTTCTGGCTGACCGAGTTGAACCTTTGGAATATCGACTTCATGTTCCATCGTTGTAAATTGCCAGGTGTCAGACCATGTGAATAACCCACTATCTGAAGACGGAATTACTCGCCAATAATAGGTTGTGCTGTTTGAAAGAGACTCTGCTTCGAAGCTCAAGGCTTGGACTACGGTGTCTGAAACCTGAGTTTCAAATGATTCATCTTCAGAAAGCTGAACAGAATAATGTTCAAAATCAGACAGTTTTTTCCATTCAAGAATGACTTCAGTCGGAATTTCCTCCGATTGATTTTCCGGTGCAACCAGCGATACTTTTGACTTCTCTACATCATTTTCGTCAACAAGTATGAAGTCATTTATTTCTGACCAATGTCCTGTAAATGATTCTGCAACAGGCAAAACCCGCCACTGATATTCGTTGTCATTGTCCAGTTCATCCACAGAAAGAGATTCAGTTGAAATAAGTGTATCTACCAGTGTTGCATTGAAATCGTTTTCCCTGGCGAGTTGTAAATAATATTGAGAAACGCCATGAATAGCTTCCCACTGGAAAATCAAATCCTGAGGAGTTACATACTCACCGAGCTCAGGTGAATGAAGTTCCGTAACAATGGGCTCCACATCCGAAGTGGCAGTTTTAAATCTCCATGTATCCGACCAGGATATATTATCGTGTTCCAAAATGGGGTATACCTTCCAAAAATAATTGCTGTTCAGTTCAAGTGAATTTATCAGCAGAGAGCGTCCTTCAATTATCGTATCGGCGAGCATTGATTGGAATCCGGCATTTGTACTCAATTGAAATCTAAACTCATTCACACCTTCCATTTTAGACCAATTAAATGCTATAGAAGTAGATTGGTTATGAGAAGAATTTACAGGAGAAACCAATTCTGGTTTAATCTCAATTGTTGCCCCGTCTGTAGATGGCGACCTTTTGTTGTCATCTAACTGTTGGCATTGCGTAATAAAAAACAAGAGGCTTATAATTGTAATTGCAGGGATGTATTTTGATAACATATAATAATGTGTATGTGTTAATATTAAATATAAAAGGTGTGCCAGCTTATAATTCTTAATTATTAATGTGTATGAGCAGAGGGATGCAAACAGAATAATAAATGGCAGGCCCAACTTTTAACGAAGAAACGAAAGTTATATAAATGTCAATGAGAAATGTTCCGAAAAAAACAGAATAAAGTTCATTAATAAGAATATTATAAAAAAAATTATATAGATCATTACGAGATGTAAGGTAATGAATGTTTCCATAAATATTAAAAATATTTAATGAATATTTACATTTCATGATGAGAGTATCAGGCACTGAAAGGCAGTTATGAATCACTGGATACGCAGAAATGGTGAGATTTGTCAGTCTTAAAAGGACTAACTAATGAGGTAACTTCATGCTTCGAGAATCAAACATCATTGGTTATTTAATTCTACGGATCTTTTACCAAAATATTCGAAAAATTATAAATATATAATGATATTTAACGTAAATAAAAGCACTATTAGTAATAAATAAAATATAAAATATAATATATAACAGTTATCTTTTAGTGCAATATAAATTTGTAATCTTTTCTTTTGGAAGAGGTTATATCAGAATGGCTTAATAGAAAGCTTAAACATTTTAGAAGAGTACACTTAAAATACTACAGGCCAATAAATGTATTTATTTTTTTAACATGGTTTTTAAAACGTAGATACAATTCCTCATCTTGTCTGCCACCGGGCCAGCAAATATTACCACCGAATTCATAACACTTAATGTAATCTGCAGTTAATTGCCAGAGAAGTGAACCATCGATCGAAACGGTTTCGGCGGTTTCCCAAAGGTGGCTATACACTTCCTGTGTTCTTTCGTCTCCCCAACCGGGAAATCCATATTCTCCCAGAACAAAGGGTTTGCCAATCGCTTCTGCAATGTTTTTATGATCCGCTATCCAGGCATGTTGAGCATCAAATAAATTTTGGGATGGTGTGTTTCCAAACCCAAAATCGGGAGCGTACCAATGGGCATTGCCGTAATCGATTTCCGGGATCGATGTATTCATGATGTAGCTGGTGCCTTCATTGGCTCTTAAAACATAGGTATTGTTGTAACGATTTACCGAATAGACATTCGGTGTATCTTCATCAAAGCCTTCCTCACCGGTTCCCAATAGCTGTTTCGGGGCAATGGATTTAATGAATTGAGCTATTTCAGCGTACCAGTCTCTCAATTCTTCCGGGTATGCACCGCTGTTTCTCCCTTCATTGATAATTTGCCAGGATAAGATTGCCGGTTCATCTTTATAAGCGATGCCCGTTTCTGTATTGATTCTGTTTAGAAGCATACTGATATAATTTCGGTACCAAAGCTGTGTATTCGAATTTGAAATAAAAAATTTCATATTTCGGCTGGGATTTTCAGCACCTGCCCAGGTGTTGTATTGACAGATCCCGCCAAGTTCATCCCAGTAATTTATCAGCGGCAGAATAAATCGGATTCCGTGCTGTTTGCCTTTTGCGATTACACGGTCAAGATCTTTTAGTGCGGATTCGCTGTACACTCCGGGTGAAGTTTGGATGACGTTTTCATCTGAATCGTATTGACTGTATCCACAATCATACCCGTCATAAAAAGCCCACATTCTGATAACGGTAATTCCGGTTTCTTCAAACAGATCGAACGCCCGGTCAACCGCTGCAGGATCCAGTTTTTCATAGTTTGGCAAATAGTAAGCATTCGTACCGGCAAAGCGAAATACACTATTCTGAAGCATAAATCTTCCGTTTTCAACGGTTACGAATGGGTTCAAAGGCTCATCATCAATTCCGGTGGCAGAAGAGCAGCTTATACCTTGCAGGAATGTGAACATGATGAATGTTTTTAAAATCATGGGTTTCATTGTTTAAAAAGTGTTTTTAAGCAGCAGTAACCTGGTTGAAATTATTGGATCATTTAAATACATGAGATTTTTGAATCCGTGTTGAAATCGATGTTGTGAGTTACTGCATTTCCCTGTTCATCCAGATCATTCAGGCGTACTTGCAGTTTTTTCACGGCAATATTTTTGAGGCTGGCAACACGTTTAAGGCGCCGATAATTTTCGGGTTTGATGCTTTCATTACAAATGTAGATTGAATCCACTTTTTGATGAGATAAAAGCTTTGGCAATATCCAATGTCCGCCAAAAATCGGATAGCCATAGATCATTTTTCCTGCCAAATCTGGATTATCATCGAGGAAACCAAGAACTTTTACGGAATTCTCGGTTGTATTATTGATTTTGTGCAACAACATTGTTCCATTTTCACTGGCACCATAAATCAAAACATTTTCGCCCGTCAGCTTATGCCTGTTGAACAGAAAACCGAGTGCCCGGTATGCTATTCTGAATCCGAGAACGAAGCTCAACAGAAAATAAAAATGATGAATGAGCAGTTGAAGCATTTCAATGAATGGTAAAAAGGTGAACATCGTAATGATGAACCCCATGGAAAGCACAGAATAAGCGACAGATGAGGTAACCCGAAGAGCATTTCCAATCCCAAAGGTTTTCATTTCATCTTTATAAATACCGGAAATGAAAAAGATGATCATCTGCACGGAGAGGATAGCAACCAGTGTTCGTCCCGGGTGCAGGTGGTTTGAAATTTCCGGTGATATTGCATTGACAAGTGAATAACTCAGGAAAAAGGATATCCCTATAAAACAGATATCTGTAAGTACAGCCAGGGCTTTATGGTTCAGTATCCATTTTTCAAAAAGCGGCATAATCAGCCCGTTGTTAAATATGGCAATTTCCCGATATTGCAATTTTTTTACACCGGCAATCAGCAAAAATCCAAAAATTAACATGATGGCTAATGAGCGTTCAAACGTGTTGGTTTGTGTGAAAAGAAAAGCACCAAACGCAAATACTCCAGACACTGAATAAAGAACCAAAACGGTGTTTCGATGTGAAAGCCCAAGCGATAGTAACTGGTGATGAATATGAGATTTATCGGGCGTAAACATTCCATGGAGCTTTCTAAGCAAATAATGGTGGGTGGGTAGTTGTTCATTTTTTTCATTCAGAAAACTTCCCAAAAGCCGGCGGATCATAGAAATCAGGGTGTCGGTAATAGGCAGAGCCAATACCAGTAAGGGAAACAGAACAGCGAACCCGGTTGTTATTTTTGTGGTGCTGTGGATGGAGAGCAGAGCCAGGCTGAAGCCGATGACCAGGCTGCCGGAATCACCCAGAAAAATTTTGGCCGGATTAAAATTATATCTCAAAAATCCGATGAGTGCCCCGCCAAGAGTCAGTGCAGCGATACCTGTCCACACATCACCGGAAATAGCTGAGAGAATAAACATTGAGAAACAGGCGATGCTGGCAACCCCCGAGGCCAAGCCATCGAGTCCGTCAATAAGATTAAACGCATTGATTATTCCCACAATCCAGAGTACGGTAAGGGGAAAATCAATCAGTTCAACATTCAGAACACCTGCGCCGAGAGGGTGTGTGATGTTTGAAATTTTGAATCCGGCAAAGTAGATCATCGTAGCTATTAAAAATTGTACACCGAACTTTAAACCGGGTTTAAGGGATGTTAAATCATCCCACAAGCCGAGAAGGAAAGTTAACGTCAGACAGAGCAGAATCATGGCAGCAGGGAACATATTTTCAGCAAGTTCAGCTGACAGACCCCTGAAAACGAAGGTGAGAATTAAAAATGAGATGCCGCAGGACAAAAATATTGCAAGTCCGCCGAGGCGCGGCGTAATTTGATGATGAACTTTTCTGGGATCCGGTTTATCTACAGCACCAATTTTATGGGCGAAACGAATAACCAGGGGTGTCCAAAACAAACATAACAGTAGTGGCAGGATGAATGATATGGCATAGAGTTCGATCAAGGATTGTAATTTTAGATATTTAAAAGGTGATTAATCTTTATGAAGCCGGTACGGCAATTTCCATTTCATCGAGAAGGGGAAGTGATGCCCTTCGATCTCTTTACCATGCGAGAGAATAGCTCCCTGTATGATGGCATTTTTGAGCTGTCGGATATTTCCGGGCCAGCTATATTGTTTGCATTCATTCAACGCTTCATCAGAAATTGAGAGTTCTTTCCATTCATCTCCATTTATTTTCATGTCGGCAATAAACTGTTTTACCAGGAGAGGAATATCTTCCAGGCGCTGCCGAAGCGGGGGCAGCATAATGACAACCGGGTTAATCATGTGGAGAATTGACATCCATGTGCCTGTAGCTTTCACCTTTTGATAAGATTCATGATTGACGGAGAGTATCAGCCTCGGCCTTGCAAACTGGTTATATCGAAACAACTGAGCGCAACCTTTTACGTACGATTCTATGATTCCCAGCATAAACTCATCCGTTAATTCCGAAAACTGATCGAGAAACAACGTGCCGTAGCCTGCTTTTTCCAAAAGGTCATAGGCAAGAGAAATATGATTTTCATCAACAAGTATATGCTCCCAAAACGCATCCTTGAATTCTCCTTCATCGATATCTATACAATAAAATGTTTGAAAGGGCCCGTTGCTTTGCAAGCTGTGCTTATGAATGAGGCGTGCTGTCTGCTTTTTGCCTGCTCCAATCTCTCCAATAATAACTACATGCTCCTGGGATTTAGCGATGTTTATAATTTTATTGAAAATATCACGCATTAAAACACTTTGGGTGTGAAGAATCACATCTTCTGTGAGCATTGTCATATCGAGCAGATGTTTATTTTTAGATGTTTTCATTAAAGTCATTCTAAAATTTGACAGCTAAACCTGCCTGATGAAAACGCTCAGCATGCAGTTGTTTGGGGGAAATTGAAAAATGTAATTGTAAGTGGCGTGTGTTTATGCCAATACCATATCGGGGAGCATATATTTTTTGATCAGGTTCAAATATAATTCCGGATCGCAGTGATATGGAGGATACCGGGTTCACTTCAAGACCGCCTTTATACCATATTCCTTTTCTTCCAAAATGTTTTTCGTTGGAAAATGAGATGGCAAATTGCGGACGGTCACTATCTACCGGAAATTTGAGTGTTGCTCCCAGTTCAAGAACCTGTCGGATTCGTTGACCCCTCAGTAAAGTGGCACCGGACTCATCAAATTCATACATGATACTCCTTCCAAGACCTCTGAAAACAGCACCATAAGTTATATTTCGGCTGGGAGCATACAATACACCGATATCTGAATAGTAGGTCCACAAGTCAGAAGAATGTGTGTTCTGCCCGTATGAAACATTATTATAGATACCAATACTCAAAATATTTTCATATGAAATTGCATATCCTAAGCCAAGGTCAAACATTGTGAAGTCTGGCACGGGGAGGGGGGCACTTCCTTTGATATTTCCAGTGCCATTGCCATCATGAAAGAGGGCTGTTTGAAAAATAAAATGGTGATTTTTGTATGATATGGAAGGCGGGGTTATGATGTGCTGAACCAAATTATTGGTCCAGTTATGGTAGTAGTTAAATTCAACGGCATCCGAATTTCTGACAAATGCAATTAATGCAGGATTCATATTAACTGATGAATTTCCGGCGATGTCTGCCACAGTGGAACCGGCCAATGCTGCCGATCTGCTGTCAATTTTCTGAATGCGAGGCGCTCCTCTGAGTCCCGTGTCAATACCTGTGCTGTCAGCAAGTTGGGCCATAAGAATTCCATGTGGAAACGCCAGTATGAGCAGTAAAACCGGCAGTATTTTTTGATATTTTATTTGAGGTTTCATCAGTTAAACACTCTGAATATTCCAAACAGGATTACGATATCCCGCAAAAACTCCGACATTTCTCTGACTGCATTCTCTTTTCGTGGCACATATACAATGTCACCCGGCCGAACCACAATGGAAGGAGAGTTCATTTGTCCGGTTTCGAGGTAGTGTGTAAGGTCAAGGTTTGAGGTGTTTGGATTGCTGTTATGATGATAAATTTTCACAGATCTCAGATCAGCATCCTGGGTGGGTCCGCCGGCAATAGACAGAATTTTAAAAACGGATGTTTGATCCGTTACCGGATAATTATCAGGCCTTGAAACCATTCCGAACACCGATACCAACAGGCTGTCGGTGTTACGAATGGAAACGGTAAGATTCATATCACCCCGAATAAATTCTGATAATTTTCTCTCCAGTTCTCTGGTAAGTTCATCTTTGGTTAAACCGCTCACCAATAGCTCTCCCACAAGTGGAATCGCAATGGTTCCGAGCCCCGATACCCTGGTTATGGTATTAAAATTTGGCTGCTCCCACACCAGAATTTCAATTTCATCACCCGGGCGGATTCGGTAATCCTGTTCATATGTGTTGTTTTGAACAGCCCCATTTATTGCATTGTGCATTGCCCTGCTCTCATGAAGGTTGCTGTTTGGCGATGTTGCCGTGCATGCCGTGTAAACAAAAGGCATCAACAGAAAGAAGAGTTGAAAAACCGATATATGATGTTTTGACTGTTTCATTTTGAAATAAGTGAATACATAGGATCTGGTGTTAATTCTTCGAATACAACAAGTATGCCAATTCACCTGAAGTGGTAAACACTCTTCAATGAAAGATTATATCGTGCAATCAGGTATAAATTTGAAAGGTATTTTGGCTTCAGTCACTCAGAAATGCTTGTATATATTATATACAACAGCATTTTACCTCCGTATAAAATTGATTCGTAAAATGAGAAGCATTTCGTGCAGGCAGGCAGAAGCAGTTGATTTCTGATTGATTCTAAGCTTCTATTGATAGATTCAGGTGAATTACGGTTTAAGCAGCAGCAGGAATTTCAATTGGCATAGCAATTGCAAAAGGCATTTCCAGCAAGAGTCATCTTGCCGCTTAACGTTAATTAATCAGGATTTTCCCGTGTACGAAATCAAGCAAGCTGTTCATGACATTCGAAATGCCGCAAAAAGGCGCAGGGCACTGTTAATACTGACCCCACTCATATTTTTGGGAATTAGTTTTGCAGTTCTTCATACCATTGAGCCAAAATATATGTCTTCAACCTCTATTCTGGTTCAGAAAGATGAAACTCTGAATCCACTCATTTTATATGAAATGGCGGTGAATATCGCATCTGAAGACCGGCTGAAGTCTTTCAACGAAATTATATACAGCCGGTCAACCATGGAAATGCTCATCGACAGCCTTCATCTCGATAATGATATCAAACGGGAATATGAGCGACAGGGATTAATTGACCGTGTCCGGAGAAATATTTCCACGAGTTCAAGGGCTTCCGATTCTTTCGAAATCAGTTTTTATGATATAGACCCTGTTCGGGCACGTGATGCCGTTTCGCTGCTTGCCAACCATTTTATTACCACAAGACTGCTGCTGGAAAATCGCAGAAACAGTGAAACGGTTAATTTTTTTACTCAAAAACTGGGTGAACTGGAATCGATTGTAGATGCTCAGAGAAATCAGGTAATGACCATTACCGCCGACAGATTAAAAGATTATCCAAGTGATGTTGAGGCTCTGCAAACCAGGTTACTGGCCATAGAAACACAGTTGGAATCTCTGGAATGGCAGATTTTTCAGGAAGAACAAAAAATGGCCATTCTGAGAGAGTTTCAGGAAAATGGCCAGTCCATCCAGGTACTGTTTAAACTACCTCTGACAGAAACGCCATTCGGAACGGAACTGCTTGCACTGCTGAATGAATATGAACAGTTAAGCCAGCAATTCACCGAAACCTATCCGAGGTTAAGAACACTGTCATCCCAAATAATATTGATAGCTCAGCGAATTCCTGCTGCACTGGAGTTGAACCTCGAGCGCCTCAATAATCAAAAAAATGACCTCGACAGTCAGAAATCGGAAGTGGTGAGTAACATGCAAAACTCATTTGTTGCCACGCAGAGGGCAAATACCCGGCAATCTGATTTCGGTATTTATGAAAGTCTTTTCAACGATATGAAAATCAAACTTGAACAGGCAAAAATTACCAGGGATATCGGAAGCAGGCGATCCGAACAGTTTATTGTACTCGACCCGCCCTACATTCCGGAAAAACCGGCCTCTCCAAAGAAAAGACTGATCCTTGGAGCCGGATTTGGCATCGGCATACTGTTTGGTGTGATGCTGAGTGCCGCTGCCGAAGTAATGGATACCAGAATACGTGCAGAAGAAGATCTTCCATTCGACAAGCCGGTTATTGCCTATCTAACCAATGGTTAATGTTTCATGACAGGAAGCCAAATGAATAAAGAAAAAGTTTACAACACGAGGCAAAAAAATGGAGAATCTGACGATGTTATCATTCAGGATTCTGCCTCATTGCCGGTTAGTATTTCAAATCAGGTTGCCGAAAAGGTTGATGATAAGGTTATCTCAAACAAATTTTTTAACAGTTTTAATTTTTCAAAACTCTCTACACAGTTCAGCAGCCTCAATCTGGCAATTGGTGTTACAAGCGCAAATCCACAGGAGGGAAAAACTCTGGTAGCTTCAAATATGGCGGTATCCATTGCACGGGGTTATCAGCGAACAACCTTGCTGATAGACATGAATTTTCAAAATCCTGAAGTCCACAGTCTATTCGGAATCAACCAGGTGCCGGGGCTTGCAGAAGCATTAGAATTTAAAACGATAAAAGTAGCCCCAACAAAAGTGGAAAATCTTTTTGTGATGCCCGCAGGTGATTGCAAACTGTTTAAACCGGGAATAGAACACACACTGATACTTCGGGATATCTTTCAAACCTTAAAAAAGGAATTTGATTTTATCATTATTGATATGAGTTCAATTTTGCCGGTCAAAAACTTTCCGGTTCATTTTGTCAATGAGACGGATGGATTAATCAGTGTAATAAATATGGAAAAAACAAAAAGGCATGCTTTGGGAAAAATGTTCAATCATGTAGATGAAAAGAGGTTTGTAGGCTATGTATTCAACAAAGTGGAGCCATAATTGGAGAAATATGAAAGTATTACTGGGAATTATTTTTTTGCATCTGCTCGTCATCATCAGGGCCAAACAGCCCGATGGCGCAGAAGTGCCATATTTAACCATTTTTTTGATAACCCTCGCAATTGTGCTGTATGTCGTTTACATGATGTTTTCCATGGATGTGCCCGAATCCTGAACAGTGATATCAGCAAAAATGAAAGCAACTGACTATTATTTCAGGGAATCGTTTTATAAAAGGTGGGTGCTTTCACCACTCGGGCTCGACTATGATAATTCCATTGTATTATGGATGCTTCTCTTTTTTGCTTCTGTCACATACTTAACATTCAATCAGTTTAGCGGAAATGTAGCAGTTGTTCTCTTAACACTCTATTTATCCGGGGTACTGATTCTGAGCTTTTTGCGTCCGGATTTTAGTTTTTATGTATTGATAGCCGGAACCATGCTCTTTGAACAGTATTCTATTCCTAATTTCCCGACGTTCACACATCAGGTTGGATTTTTCAGCAATCTAAAAGAGATCCCCTATTTACCCTTTTTTGATGCGGGGGTGGTCAGCCCCATGGAGCTGCACCTTATATTTCTTTTATCTGCACTGCTTATAATGGCAAGCATCAGCCAAGGTTTCCGGTTTAAATCTATCCCGGTATCCGGGCCATTCTTATTATTTTTTCTCAGTTTAATTCTTTCGTTAGTCTATGGCCTGGTATCGGGCGGAGATTTTCTGATTTCTTTATGGGAAGTGAGGGCACTTTTTTATCTGTGTATTCTCTACCTGTTGGTTCCGCAATTGCTCAGCACCCGGCGGCACATCAATATTCTGATGTGGATTATCCTCATTGGTGCCACAATTAAAGCGGGACAGGGAATTCAGCGTTTTGTTACGCTTGGATTTACCACCGGTGGGTATGATGTTTTGACAAATCACGAAGACCCGGTGTTTATCGTGGCTTTATTTATTCTGTTTATGGGATTTCTGGCTTATCGGGTAAACGATAAACAAAAAGTATGGCTACTTTCCTTGCTTCCGATATTAATGTTGGGTTTTTATGTTGCACAGCGCCGGGCAGTTTATGCTTCACTGATTGTTTCGATTGTGTTCTTTGTGATTTTGCTTCCTGCAATGATGAGAATCTCTTTTATGAAGTATTTTGTGCCGGCTGCATTTGTGCTGATTGTATATGGATTTGCATTCTGGAACAGCGAGAGCACGTTGGGCCGGCCGGTACAAATGGTAAAATCCGGTATAGAAAAGCCCGACAAATACACCAATACCCGCGATTATTATTCAAACCTGTACCGCGATTATGAAAACTACAACCTTGCGAGTACAGTAACCAATAATACCATCACCGGAATAGGTTTTGGAAAAAGGTATGAGCAGCCGATCCCGCTTGTGGAAATCCGGTTTCCACTCAGAGATTACATTCCACACAACCAAATTATCTGGATACTTGTAAAAATGGGGGCGATAGGATTCTTTGCCTTTTGGTTTTTCTTTAACTCATTTGTGGCAAAGGGTACAAGGCTCATTTATCAGCTAAAGGATCCATATCTGAAGGCCGTCGCCACGATGATTGTACTGGCTGTTATCAACCAGATGGTGGTTTCATTTTTTGATTTGCAGCTCACCTACTACCGAAACATGATTTTTCTCGGCTCTCTTATGGGACTCCTCTCAGTGATTGAGCACATACATTCTGAAGATTCAAAAAATCAGATAGCAGGAGAATAATGGACAGAGAGAATCCCACAAATCAGGAAATTGGCAAATCGATAGCACGAAATGTATCGGTGATGTTTGTTGCCCAGGTAATTACCTGGGCCAGCAGTTTTCTGCTGCTCTACTTCTTGCCGCGATATCTTGGAAGTGAAGATTTTGGAAGGCTCTACCTTGCTCTTTCCATCAAAATGATACTCAGTTTGTTGATCGATTTTGGCGGAAATTATCTGATTCCAAAAGAGGTAGCCCGGTCTATTCAAGTGGGTTCACATATTCTGAGTAGTTATATCATACTTCGAGTATTATTATGGATTTTATCCATCGGGCTCATCTTGCTGATGTCAGACTTGTTGGGCTATTCCGATCATGTTCACCTTCTGATTTTAATTCTTGCCATCGGAAAGTTATGGGAGGGAGGGTCTTCAGCAATCAGCGCCTATTTTCAGGGAATTGAACGAATGGAATATCCCTCAATCGGCAGCATTGTAGAGAGGGTTTTTGTTGCCGTTTTTGCTGTGGCTGTTCTGCTGATGGGAGGGAGCTCCATAGAAGTAGCCGTTATCTACACGGCAGGGGCGCTCATTAATTTAATTGTACTGTTTTGGTATTCCAGAAAAAATGTGAAAATCAGTTATAAATTCGACTTTCGGATATTCAGCCTGTTTCGATCCGGAATGCCTTATTTTCTGTTTTCGCTCTTCTCGGTTATCTACTACAGAATTGATGCCATTATGATTTCCGCCATGACAACTGAAGCTGTAACCGGATGGTATGGTGGGGCATACAGATTTTTTGATATCGTGATGGTTCTGCCCTTGATCTACAAAACAGCCATTTTCCCGGTATTTTCAAAACTGTGGAATAATAAAAACGGAGTGCTTGAAAGTACGGTAAGTGAAAGCATGAGATTAATGATTTTGCTTGGAATACCTACAGCCGTGCTGATCTATATCTATGCCAGCCCGATTATCGACTTTTTTATGGGGCTGGATCAGTACAGCTCCTCGGTCTTCATACTTCAAATATTTGCTATCAGCATCCCCATTATTTACATCGATATTATTCTGGGGAGTGCAATTCTCGGGGCGGCCAACCGGCAAAAAGCGTGGGCAACAGTTGGGTTTTTAGCCATTTTTGTTAATATCGGAACTAATTTTCTGCTGATTCCCTACACACAAACTGCCTATGCCAATGGCGGTATTGGTGCGGCAATTGCCACACTGGCCACTGAAATTTTTGTGATGGGATGCGCTTTTTACCTGATTCCGTCCGACTATCTCAAATCATTTAAAAGCTCCTATCTGTTCAAGCCGGCCGCTGCTTCCTTACTCATGATCACAGCGGTTTTGTTGATGTTAAATATAAATCTGCACTGGATGCCATCGTTTTTCCTGGCTGGCATTGTCTATGTTGCGGCTCTTTTTCTATTTAAATCTTTTAGCCGGGATGAAATTCAGATGATCAAAAATTCAATCTCAGTCAGCCAATTCAAACTCATGGTATTCCGCAAGCATGTTTAATGAAAAAACCAAGCACGATGATGAAATCTTTACACAATTATAAACCCACAGGAGTACATCGAATGAATAGCCTGCCAATTAAACAAGCAGCTTCTGAACAGTCAGAGATCACCTTTAAAAACATGCCGTTTGATGGTAAAATAGGCAGCAATATGCATTTAATCGAAACAGAGATTCTTCAAAACGAAACTGAGCTGTACCATCTTGTGGATGAATGGGAGGATTTAGCGTTGAGTTCCGGTGCAACCGTATATATGACACCCGATTGGGTGCTTGGGTGGTGGAAACATTTTGGAAAACATCCAAGGCGCTCACTCCATGTTATTACGCTGTGTTATGCAGGAAGGCTGATTGCCATTGCACCCTGTTATACAGGTTATTCTACTATTTTTGGTAAAAAAGCTGAAACCAGGATGCAGATTTTGGGAAGCGGTGGGAGCCCGGACGAACAGTTTGGGTTTATGGACGATTACGGAATCAGTGATTTTCTTGATTTTATTGTGGCACCTGATTTTACCAACGAAGCAGCCAGTATTTTTGCCGAGCTTTTAATAGCTGCCACAGATGATTTTGATACCATCTCTTTCCATCAGGTACGAGAGGACAGCTTTATCATGAAATATTTATACCCCGCTTTGCAGAGAACCCAACTTCCAATAGATATTATTCACACGGATAACTGTCCGTACATAAACCTTCGTGAGTATAATTCGATGGATGACTTTATTAAAAAAGCCAAATCGAATGCAAGACGTAGATTCCGGCAAACAAGAAGAGCTTCGATGCCCGGGGCGAATTTTAAAATCACCGACATAATTAATTTACATGAAACAGAGGGTGCAACGGAAAAACTGATCGAATTGCATCAGGAGCGCTGGATAGATCTCGGATTTCCTGGTGTTTTTTACGACGCACGGTTTACACGGTTTTTTAAAGAACTCGTTCAATCATCACTCAGTAAAAACCGGATTTGGTTTAAACAGGCATCAGATATGAATGGTGCCTGTGCAATGCGGCTCATGCTGAAGTATAACGGAAGATACTATGATTATATCAGCGGCTTTGACCACAATGCACCTTCGGCTAAATTCCGGCCCGGATTCGGAATTCTGCTCAATTCGGTTGAGGACGCTCTTTCTCATGATGTTGAAACGATCGAAATGCTCCGTGGCGAAGAGGATTACAAGTATGATTTTACCGATAAGACAATCAAAAATATGAAGCTGGTAATCAGCCGGCCGGGAAGCGAGTCTATAAAAAGGAAAATGGTGCATATCTTGGCATTTGCCTGGAAAGTCATTAAAAGTGAAAAGAAGGTCTTGCATGCACATTATAAAAAAAATGGCCTGGTCAGAATATTGCCGGGTTATTTTAAATTCCGATTCAATTCAGTCCTTTCAAAGCTAAAAAAATAGAACTGTAATGGAACGTATATTTTTTACACCCAATTGGCAAAAGAGTGTGAATATATTCTATTGTTGCTTTTATACGTGTAATAAGACACTCAGATTTCATCAAATAATCACTTCAGAAACGCCAAAAAACGGTGCTGTACAAAACATCCGGGTATTGGCATGTTTGTTGCTTTTCTGTCTGTTAAACAACAACACTCATTGAATTTCAAAATTATGATACAATGGCTGATAGGGCACATATCTCAAATATTAAAGTGTTGATGTATCACAGAGTTCTGGATAAACCGCCGCGGAAAAATTCTAACTGGCACTATGTTTTAACTGAAGATTTCATCAAACAGTTAAAGCTGATTGATGCCCTTGGCTATACAACCATCACGTTTAATGACTATAAACTGTATCTCGAAGACAAACTCACCCTTCCAAAAAAGCCGATTATTATCACGTTTGATGATGGATACCTTGATACGTATGAGGTTGCCTGTCCGGTTTTAATAGAACATAATATGAGTGCTGTGATTTTTGCGATGGGCAACAGGGAGATTGACCAGGCGTGCTGGGAAGATCTGGATGACACTGAATTGTGCCCGTTAATGTCAAGCGATCAGCTTCGCTCTCTGAGTAATCTCGGTTTTGAAATCGGAGCACACTCCATGAATCATTATGATCTAACAAAATTACGTGATGAAGAAATATTCAAAGAAATTGCGGAGTCAAAAGAAACATTAGAAAAAATTCTTGATGAACCTGTTCACACATTTGCTTATCCCTATGGTAGTCTGAACAAACGGGTAAAAAAAATGGTGGAAATAGCCGGATTTTCTTTTGCTTGCGGTGTTTATACCGGCCCATACCGCTTTGGTGATGATTTTTTTGATTTAAGAAGACTGGCCATTAACTATCACACAGGTACATCCAGGTATCTGCTCAGGCTCTTACTGCCATTCCAGTATGTAGAGTGGTTGTATCATAAAACACGCAGCAATGGACGTTTGCACCAGAATCAATTGGAAATTCCAAAGCTGAAGAAAATCATTTTTGAAAAAACTATCGGTTGAATTGACGCTCAATTTTAATTCTAAACACTTTGAAAACATTATACATCATAGCAAAGGGGATGGGCAAGAACTCCCGCGCTGAATCAGTTGCGCTCGAAGAAAATAAAATGTCCCCGAGATTTACCTACCTGGAAACAGCTCTGGATGCTGATTTACTGGATGAACGTTATTTGTTGGAAATTACACCACCCATCAGAAAAATATTTTATCAATGGCTGCCTGTGCCCGTTTCACAAATTATTGAGACCCTTTTTATCCATAAAAAATACGACATCATTTTATCACAGTATGAAAAAGTGGGATTTCAGTTGGCTTTTGTTTTCAAACTGCTCAGACAAAAGTCCAATCATCTATTGGTTATTTCGAGAATTACATCGCCTGATCCCCGGAAATCCAAAATCAAAATGTGGTACCTCCGGAAGGTTAAAGATTCGGTATGCCGGTTTCTTATCTGGTCATCAAATCAACGAAAATTGGCAATCGACAAGCTCGGTGTTGAACCAAATAAAATTGTTTTAATAAAGCGAGGCACCGATCAGGAATTCTGGACTCCTCAACCTGCAGAAACAGAAATGATATGTTCTGCAGGTATGGAAGCACGGGATTATCCCACCCTGGTTCAGGCACTCGGGTCACTATCAATTCCTTGTCATATTGCAGTGAGCGATGCAAGAGGTGAAATTTTTGATACTGTAAAAAAACTGTATGATATCAAAAAACTACCCGCCGGGATTACCATCGGTAAGAAAAATTATGTTGAATTGAGAGATCTGTATGCCCGCTCACGATTTGTGGTGATCTCTTTGTTGCCTTCCGATTCAGACAATGGGCTAACAACCATTCTCGAGGCTATGGCAATGGGAAAACCTGTAATCTGTTCAAAAACCGAAGGCCAGGTAGATGTTATTCAGGATGGAGTGACAGGTATATTTGTACCCCAGGGAGATCCGCTTGCGCTGAAAAATGCTATTGAAGAGCTTTGGAATGATCCGCAGCGATGTGAAAAAATGGGGAGAGCAGCAAGAAAATATATCGAGTTGAACCATAATCTTGAGCAGTTTTCGGAAAGTATTATTGATGTTGCACATCAGGTTATGCATGAAAACAACGTACAACACAAAGCACTGAGAGCTGTACAGGTATAGCTTTCAGTATGGACCGAGGGTTAAATCAAAAACAATGAAAAAGACCTTGTTTATCATATCGCAGGGGATGAATAAGCCGCCGGATAACGAAATCAGGGAACGGGAACGAATGGACTTGCAACCCCGGGTTAAGTTACTTGAAGATTTGATTTCAGCTGAAGTTCTTGACGAACGGTTTCTGGAAACACAGGTTCCGGCAATCAGACGATTTTTCTACAGATTGATACCGTGTTTTTTGGCTCAAACCGTTGAGGCATTTATCATTCATAAAAGATATTCAGCCATTCTTTCATTTTATGAAAAAGTCGGATTACCGCTGGCATTTCTTCAGAAAATAACCGGATCCCGAACGCCTCATATTTTTCTTTCAAGCTGGTTAAGCTCAACGGAGAAAGTCTGGTTTTTAAGAAGAGTTCACCCGCTGCTGACCAAAATCATTTTGTGGTCTTCTGTTCAGTATAAATTTGCTTTGAAAAAAATTGGAATTCAGGAAGAAAAACTGAAATTGACCAAATACGGGGTGGATCAAAATTTCTGGCGGCCTATAGATTGTGAACAGACCATCATCAGTTCTGCCGGCATGGAGATGAGAGACTATTCCACTTTGATTGATGCCGTTCGCCCTCTCAATATTCCGTGCCATATAGCCACGGGAACCGCCAGGGGTGAATTGTTTGATACGGTGAAACAGCTGTACCGGATCGATAATTTGCCCGAACACATCACTGTTGAGAAAAAAAGTTTTTATGAATTGCGGCGGATGTATGCACAGTCAAAATTTGTAGTTGTGCCGCTTTTAAAAACAGATACGGATAATGGCATTACGGTAATGCTTGAAGCCATGGCAATGGGAAAAACAGTGATCTGTTCGGAGGTTAAAGGCCAGAGAGATCTGCTGCAGCATGGAATAAACGGTTTTTTTGTTCGCCAGGGCGATTCCGAAGCACTTCGGGCAGCCATTTTGGAATTATGGAACAATCCGGAGAGGTGCAGAAAAATGGGAGAGGCAGCCAGAAAACATATACTGCAGTATCATACAATTGAGAAATTTTTTCAATCTATAGCAGAAGAAGTTCTCCCGGTAAAATCAGAGTTGAATCAGATAAAACCTGAACAGTTTTATAAATATGACGAGGTGCCATGAACATCCATCTTTGTTTCGTGATTATCATTTTTGGTGCAATGGCTGTGTCTTGCAGGGAAAAGCCGTCAACATCGTTTATAGCTGTCAATCTTGTGGGATATCAAACAGATGCACCCAAACAGGCACTGCTGATTAATCATGATTCTGAAACATTTGAAATAGTACATGCCGATCGTGATGAAGTGGTTTTCAAAGGAATAACCGGCCCTACGAAACCACCTGATAGTGCAAGCGGTGATCAGGTTTCGATTATCGATTTTTCTTTATTTGGAGAAGACGGAAAGTATTATATTCGCACTATTTCCTCGGATACTATTCGGTCGCAACCGTTTGCTATTTCGCATGATATTTACCGGGATGCACTGAACCTGTCTCTGCGCAGTTTTTATTTCCACAGATGTGGCACCAAAGTGGGAAATGCTTCAGAGTGGCATTATGAAGCCTGCCATCTGGATGATGCCCCGTTTTATGATGATCCGGACAGCCGCCTGGATGTATCAGGAGGCTGGCACGATGCCGGTGACTATAACAAATTTACGGTGAATACCACTTTAAGTGCCGCCCTGCTACTCTATCTTTTTGAATTACAGGAAGTTTATTTTACCGACAGCCAACTTCACATTCCTGAATCGGGCAACGGCAAACCCGACCTGCTGGATGAAATCAGTTATGCGCTGCGTTGGCTGCTTAAAATGCAGCGGACTGATGGTGCCGTATATCACAAAGTCTCACAAAAATGGTGGATCGGTGAATTTCTGCCTCACAACGACCCGGCAGAAAGATATCTTTTTGAAATCAGTACGGCTGCTACAGCATCTTTTACAGCGGTCAGCGCCCTGGGGGCTCGTCTCTATGATTTGTATGATCCTGCTTTCTCTGCAGAACTAAAACAGGCATCGCTAATGGGCTGGGAGTTCCTGCAAACGAATCCGGTTATTCGGCCAATCGGTGGTTTTATGAATCCGCCGGATGTTTACGGAGGTGAATATGGTGATGCGGATGACAGAGATGAACGCTTATGGGCTTCTATTGAGCTTTACAGGCTGACCGGCAGTGAAATTTTGCTGAATTATATTTTAAACAATCACACATTGCTGTTGCGTCAATTTCAACCGCTGAGCTGGAAAAATGTACACAGTCTTTGTCTGGCAGCTTTTTTTGCCGCCCGGCTTGAAGAGCAATTTCCACATGAACACATAAAACTGAAAGAGGCCTGGATTGATCATGGAGATCGGATTCTCCATAACCGCAAGAGAAATAATTATCAGAATTTGATCAGACACACTGAATATTACTGGGGTTCTAACAGTGTTGGGCTGGCTTATGCTTTCGATCTGATACAGTTGCACATGCTCACGGGTAAAAAAATGTATTACAATGCGGCATTGGATCAGCTTCATTTCATACTTGGCCGAAACCCTGTAAATCTCTCACAAATTACGGGTGCAGGCAGCAGGTCTGTTCATCACCCTTATCATCAATTATCTGAGATGGGAAATTTTGGGGTACCTGTAGCAGGAATGCTGGTTGGCGGACCGAATAACCATGTGCTTCTCAGAAACAGAATAATTTCGGCATACCCTGCAAAAAATTATGAGGACTCATTTAAGAACTATTACGTCAATGAACCAGCTATAAACTTTACAGCCATATTTTCTTATGTGATTGGATACTATGTGATTCATGAACCTTAACCTTTTTAAAAATAAATAAGCGAATGATTGCAATTGAACTTTTCCTGTATTTGCTGTTAGCCATTTCATTCCTGATGATCGGTTATCAGGTGATTCTCGGTATCTCAGCCACCTATGTAAAACCGATCGAACAATTCAATGCCAAATTATACAGGAGGTTCGCCATTGTCATTCCGGCTCATAATGAGGAAAAAATGATTGCAAAAACGATCTACAGCCTTTTTAGCCTCAACTATCCAAACAAGCTCTTTGATGTGATTGTGGTTGCTGATAACTGTACAGATCAGACGGCAGAAATTTCCACCGGCCTGGGGGCAACTGTGTGGGAGCGCACGGATGATAAAAAACGGGGAAAAGGGTATGCATTGAGCTGGGGTTTTGAAAAACTACTTCAATCCTCCGCAGATTATGACGCTGTGATTGTCATTGATTCAGACAGCCTGATATCCGGTAATTTTTTAACTGTAATGAATGATTATCTGGAGCAGGGAATGCCCGTCATTCAAAGTAATGATCTGGTACTCCCCCAACCGGGAAACTGGAGTATAGAATCTACAAGAATTGGATTTATTCTGACCAATTTCATTAAACCGCTGGGAAGGAAAAATTTCGGCTTATTTGCAGGCCTGAGAGGAAATGGTATGTGTTTCAGGACAGATGTTCTCAGAGATGTACCCTGGCAGGCATGGTCGTTAACCGAAGATGTGGAGTTTGGGTTAACTCTGATTCTGAAAGGTTACAAAATAGAATTTTCCCCCGAAGCCGTAGTCTGGGCTCAGATGCCAGTTCATTCCAGAAATGCAGAATCGCAGCGTTCGCGATGGGAGAGAGGCAGGTCTCAAATCACCAAAAATTTTGCTGGAATCTTTCTTAAAAAAGCAATCAGGCACAGATCAATCCGGTTTTTTGATGTCTTCATTGACCTCATCACACCCCCATTTGTGAATATGATGTTGTTCGTCTCAATAATGACCGTGCTTTCTTTTTTGATGTGGATTTTCGGTTGGATTGCTCCCACTGCATTATGGCTTTGGGTCCTCTTGATTTTTGCAAGTGTTTTCCATCTTCTGTTGGGGCTGAAAACAGCAAAAGCAGACAGAATGCTGTATAAATCTATGCTGTATATCCCGATTTATATTCTCTGGAAAATAAAGATGTACATAAAAGCACTGTCAGCCCAACGGGAAATGAAATGGATTCGAACAACAAGAGATATTTAAAATGATCACGAAAGTTATAATTAAAATTAGACTGAGGTAAGTTAATGAAAATATTACATGTAATCCCTTACATCCCCGCACCACCAAATTTTGGGGGCGCCCTTCGTATCTGGCATCTACTAAAACATTTTTCGGCTTATCATGATGTAACCGTAGCGGGATATTGCGAGCTTGGCAATCTCGAATATTTCAAAAAATCATTCCCTTCATTGGAGGGGAAGATGCATTTACTCAACAGAAAAAAAGCTCGCTATCACCGGTTGGGGCAAATTACCACTTTGTTCACACCTCACAGCTATTGGTATAACTGGGCACAATCAGACGAATTTCAAAAACTGTTGAACGGGATTCTGGCTGGAGATGATTTCGATTTTGTGGTTTTTGAATTTTCGGCAATGGGTCATTTTTCATTACAGACGGATGCTGTCCGAATTGTTGATGCTCATAATGTTGAGTTTGAAAATTTCAGGCGGATGAGCCAGTTGAGCTGGTCTCCGGTAAGAAAAGTATTTTACAAGCGTGAGTTTGAAAAAAGCAGGAAAGAGGAAATAGAAATTTTCCGAAAACAGAATGCCATATTTTCCACTTCAGAAGTTGATGCTGGAATCATCAAAAAGCATGCACCGGAGATTCCAAATTTTGTGATTCCCAACGGCGTAGAGACGGCATACTTTCAACCTTTCGGTTCGATGATTGAACCCTATTCGATGGTATTTACGGGTTCTATGAGTTATGTGCCCAACCATGACGGCATGTACTGGTTTTTGGAAGAGGTATTTCCGAAAATCAAAAAAAGGATTCCCGAGGCTGTCATCTACATTGTGGGTAACAATCCGCCGCCGATGTTGAAAAAATTGCAATCCGAATCTGTAATTATAACCGGCTTTGTGGATGATGTACGTCCTTTTATCGATAAAGCACAGGTTTATGTGGTTCCGCTACGAATGGGAAGCGGAACCCGGTTAAAAATTTTAGAAGCTCTTTCCATGAAAAAACCAATCGTTTCAACCTCAATTGGAAGTGAAGGAATTGAGGTGGAGAACGAAAGCCATCTGCTGATTCGTGATGACACCGATGCTTTTGCCGAGGCCGTCATTCAGCTGATGAATGACGTGGTTACTTGCAACAGGTTGGTTTCCAATGGTTATGATCTGGTGATGCAAAAATATGACTGGAACATAATCGGGCATTCTGTTGATGAGGCACTCAAAAGTCTAAAGAGTCCTAAATTAGAACCGGTATGAAACAAGACATTCTTCTTGAGCCTTCGTCAGTAAAACAGATCAGAGTTGATAAATGCACGGTTCGCATCATTAAAGATTCCGATGCTTTTGATGCCATTGCTGATGAATGGACTGCACTTGCAGAGGCATCAGATACTACGATTTTCCAGACGTACGAATGGAACAGAACCTGGTGGAAACATTTTGGGCATGGCAGTGAACTTTTCATCGTCGTGATTTTCAAAAGGAATGAACCGGTTGCCATTTTCCCGTTGTTCAAAGATAAAATTAAATGGGGAGGCATAACCTTTTATTCATGCTATCGGTTTATCGGTTCAAATAAATATCAGGCAAAACCACTGAAAATGTATGGCATCATTCCATATACGGATTACCTCGATGCCATTATTCATCCAAAATACAGGGCTGTAATATTAAGATGGTTAGCCCGGAAGATTCAACAAAAGCCCTTCAATTCTGATGAGGTTCTTCTGGAAAGTGTTTGCAAAGACAGCAGCCTATGGCGGTGCCTTCCCGAAGAGCTTAGCAAACGAAATTGCACAGTTACACAAAAATTGACAACAAAAAGCTACCAGGTTGCTACCACACAGCCCTGGGAATATTTTTTAAAGGCCCAGTCATCATCAAGAAGGAAAAAGTTGAGAAGAGACCTGGCTCAGCTTGACCCGGATAACCAGCGTAATGTTTTTGCCATTACAAAAGTAACGGATGAAGCCAGTTTCAAAAAGTATTACCAAACAATGGTTTTACTGCATCAGCAGCGATGGAACCGGTTGGGTGTTTTGGGGACATTTTATGAGGAACACAATAATGCATTTCATGAAGAGGTATTGTTCAGGCTTTTCAAAAAGGGCTGGGCAAATTTGTATCTGATAACCTCCAAAAACCATCCTCAAAAAATCGAAGCCATTGATCTGAATCTAAACTTTGCCAGCCACATTTATGCATTGCACACAGCCATAAATGATCAGTCGGAACTTTACACGAAAAGCCCAGGAAAGGTTTTAGAATATTATGTATTAAAAGAGGCTATGGATGATAAAGAAACCACAGAATATGATTATTTGCGGGGATTGGAGGAGTACAAAATGTCTTTATCAAACCAACAGAAAAGTATTGGTTCTATCGAAATATCAAAATCGGAGGGATTGAAAAAAACTTTTTTCAATCTTGTTAAAAAGTCAGCGGTTGTAAACCGTAAACTTCAAAGGGAGAAAGCACACCTGACTTTCAATATTAAACAAGCAGGTATATACCAAGGGTTTAGAATGTATCTTTTATTGAAAAAAGGAGTTTTTTATAAATGATACTTTACCGGTTCTTGCATTTCAATATCCCATGTATTGGCAATTAACGGGCTTGGCATATGAACATTAAAAGAGAGCTGTTCACCTTTTAGATATGCAACCCGTTCTGTTCTAAAAAACCGGTTGCTCCATGAATGATGACCGTTTGCCGGAGAAGTATCAAATTGGGTTTCATCATCAAAAATTGTAATAAAATAGAGGCACAGCCCATCGAGGGTTCCGTCATTTTTAACAAACCGTTTTTGAGGTTTGATGCGAAAATCAATTTCCGAGATATCATCATTCAGGTCAAATGATAACACAGGCTCGGGTTTGCAAAGAAAGAAGTCAATTGAGTAAGGGGGAAGGTACCTAAACCTGTATCCGGCAGGTTTATATTTTTTGCCCAATTCTCTCTCTTCTAAGAACGAGAAATCAACTCCATGCAGTTTATTCTCCCAAATGTAGGGAACTCTGAATTCCGGCTTTAGTGATACGGGCTCAAGAAAGAGCTCAAATTTTCCGGGGATAACCCTGCCGCCAGGCTTTAAAATACGGCGTTTCAAATCGAAAATATTTTCAATCATGTTCTCATCAAAAAGGTCGTCACCAATCTGTTCATGCAGTAAAACATCCAGCTTTTCCGGGCATTCAAACGAACGGCTGTTATTTTCCTGAAAATCAATCCCTGAAATTCCGTTTTCCTTGGCTGCTTTTTGGGCAACTTCAATGAAACCGGAATGATCAATAGCATAAAGTTTTTTCGGGTTGCATTGTGCT
>SKYV01000113.1 GCA_007127745.1 Balneolaceae bacterium | reverse complement strand
TTTAATCATTTTATCAAAAAAATATCTATGAAGTATATTTATAAGTTGTTGTTAATTTTATTTGTATCAGTATTAATCAAAGGATGTGATCTCACCGATTCACCCGATCAGGCGATACAGTTCGAACAATTTGAACAGGCAGGTCTGTATGGGGAAGTTGTCAACAGTTTTTCGATTGATAACGGCGTGATCTATGCCTCTACCGATGATGGTGTTTGGTCGGCTGAAATATCAGGAAATTTTCCCGAGTGGCGTGATGAAGGGCTTCGCGGTTTGGATGTGATGAATGTGATTTTTCTTTCAAACCGCTCATATCTGGCAGGAATTCGGGGCGATGATGTCCAGTCAAGTGAGCCGGTATTGTACCACAGAGATCCGCTCCAGGAAGAATGGGAGCCGTTTGATCAGAATTACGGCGGCCCGGACGGAATGAATTACGTTTACACACTCAAAAATCATCCAACACAGCGCGACCTGATTTTTGCCAGGGGTGCGTTTCATGCGGCGCGAAGCACTACCGGAGGTGAACAGTGGCAAACCGTATTTCACGACTGGGATGCGATGGGCTACCAGGCAGATCTTCTCGAATTTGACCCCCATGATGATGACCGTGTCTGGATTGGTGGAGAAAGCTCCATATTTCAGCCCTACCTTTATGTATCCGACGACCTTGGTGATAACTGGACAAATATCCCCATCGAAGCGGGGGGCGATAATGCGGTGTACAGCATGGCATTTCATCCGAATGATGAAAATCGTCTTCTGATCGGCATTGAAGGAGCTATTTGGGTAACTGACAATTTTGGGGAAAGCTGGAATATTTCGTTTGAAAATGATCTTTATCATTACATTCACGCCATGGCTACAATAGATGGAACACCATCAGAAACGGTATTTGCTGCAGGAACCGAAAAAGGAGCTGCCGGAGGAAATATCCACTTTTTGCTGACCCGTGATTTTGGTGAAAACTGGGAAAAAAGAAGTGCCGAACCTGCACTTGACGGTGCGAGCATGAATGATATCGCAGTGATTGAGCATTTCGGAGAAATCGTTGTTTATCTGGGTACTTCAGAGGGAGTCTGGATGTATAAGATAGATTTAGCAGAATTTTAATGAATACAATTCATAAAAGTCCGCCAGCGGCCACATTTTATCTATTCGGAAGGTTTTTTTAAGCGAGCCGTCTGATCTCATTTTCGAAAGAGCATGAGGCTTTCCTAAAAGAGGTTTTAACTTGTTTATCTGAAAAAAAATAGTTATCAAAGAGGCGGTTTATAAATCAAAAATTATTTTGGATGGTTGAAAAACGCTCTGCTCCGAAAGAACGATTTGCTACAAAATGGGGACTGATTTTAAGTGTACTGGGTATTGCCGTGGGTACGGGAAATATCTGGCGGTTTCCGCGAATTGCCGCACAAAACGGAACCGAAGATGGTGCCGGTGCCTTTTTGGTTGCCTGGATTGTGTTTCTGTTTATCTGGTCAATTCCACTGATTATTGCCGAATATGGAATTGGTCGGAATGGACGCAAAGGGGTGGTCGGGTCATACATCAAAATGGTGGGTGAGCGGTTTGCCTGGATGGGAACCTTTATCGGTTTTGTTGCTACAGCTATCATGTTTTATTACAGTGTTGTGGCAGGCTGGTGTGCCTATTATTTGATTGAGAGCATCATCCACGCACTGCCGGAAAGCGTAGAAGAAGCCGATGCAGTGTGGGCCGGTTTTCAAAGTACCGCACTGCCATCGGTTTTCCATGCTTTGATGATCTTTCTGGGTGGACTGATTATTCTGAAGGGAGTAAAAAGTATTGAAAGAATTAATATGATCCTGATTCCTTCACTCCTTTTGGTTTTGATCATTTCACTGATCAAAGCATTAACACTTCCGGGAAGCGGGGCAGGAGTGGCATATCTTTTTACTCCGGACTGGGCTACACTTAAAGAGCCGGGCATCTGGCTGGAAGCCCTCACCCAAAATGCATGGGATACCGGTGCGGCCTGGGGGCTGATTTTGACTTATGGCGCCTACATGAGAACTCGGGATGATATCACAATCAGTGCCTTTCAAACCGGAATCGGGAACAACATTGTATCGTTGATGGCGGCTGTGATTATTTTTTCAACGGTATTTGGTACACTGGGTGCCACGATGAGTGACGGAGAAATACTGGATGTAATGAAAACATCCGGGCCTGCTTCTACAGGCCTCACTTTTATGTGGATGCCGCAGTTGTTTAGCGAGATGGCCGGAGGTAAAATTTTTGCGATACTCTTTTTCCTGGGGCTTACCTTTGCTGCCTTCAGTTCGCTGATATCGATGATTGAACTGGCAACCAAAGTATTCGTGGATATGGGCATTACACGTAAAAAAGCTACGATCGGTGTCTGTATTGCAGGATTTCTGTTCGGGCTGCCGTCAGCTATATCACTGGATATCTTCGCCAATCAGGACTTTGTCTGGGGCATCGGGTTGATGGTTTCCGGAGGATTTATCTCTTTTGCAGTGATTGGGTTTGGCCCTGAAAAATTCAGAAAAACGCTGGTAAACACACCTGAAAGCCGGGTTAAACTTGGAAAGTGGTGGGCTTTTATCATCAAATATGTGATTCCCGTGGAAGTGATTACACTGCTTGTTTGGTGGATCTATTTGAGTGCAACCACTTTTGCCCCTGATACGTGGTACAATCCGCTGAGTACATACTCGGTTGCAACTGTCATCATGCAGTGGGGGATTGTGATCATACTGTTTAAATTTTATAACGGTTTAATTGCGGAGAAGACGATTCTGAATTAATGCACGCGGTTTTTTAGTGCACGCAAAGGCACGGAGTTATAAACAGTTGCTTTTAATAAGGGTGATGGCAATGGAAACGAGATTAGATTATAAAAATAATTTAGCCTGTTTTTTTCTCGATGTTTTTGAGGGTTTTGTGGATGTCCCGAAGCAGAGCCAGCATTTCGTCTTCACCATCTTTCTGAGGTGACGATGGAACAGAGGGTGTGTTTTTGTCTGTTATTTCGTCACGCTGATCAAGCACAGTTTCTCTGAATTTTCGTGCATCGATGATGCCGGTCAGCGACATGTCAGCTACTCCTTCCATACTTTGTCCGGCCGTTTCAATTTTTAGCTGGCTCAGCCCAAAATACCGAAGCAGAGGACCTTCTTTAAACGTTAAATCCTGAATTTTGTCGAGTGGAATGGTTCGTTCGGTCTGAAACCAGACTCCTTTTTTAAAATGAAGTGCACGTGTAGTCAGTTCACAAAAAAGACTGTTGAAATACCGGTTCACGTATGCTATACCAAAAATCAGCCAAAATGGAATCAAAACAATTCCAACAATGGTGACAGTAAGGATTAGCAATATTGCAACATGGGTATAGGTTTTCAGGCGCGGATCAAATTTTGCTTCTGTGAGTTGTTTGGCTCTGCGGTTATACCGGGATGATTGTTCTGTCATGGCAAAAATTACTTAAGCAGGTTAGGGAATATTAACCAGTAAAGTAACAAATCCACGATCAAAAATATCCTGAAAATCAGCTATCAGGATCTGCTGATAACTTTCCACCCCGAACAGTGGCGCCGATAACAATAGCAGCACTGATAACGACAAAATTTTTAAAAATATATTGGCCTTCAATAGTCAGAACAAAAGGAAACTGATTAAATACCAATTCCGGAAAAAGAAGAATTGGGCTCATTGTGCCGCCCATTTGAATAAGCAATAACAAGATTGCAAAACGCATGAATGAACCCGTGATTAACAGGAGGCCAATCAGTGTTTCGAGGGATGCCAGCATGAACTGTGCTATCTGGGGAGATATCAAATCAAACGTGAGTATACTGATTGTGGAAAGCGCAAGTTCTTCGGCCGGGCTGGCACCGGGAATGAACTTCAAACCACCGAACCAGATAAATATCAGTGCCAGGCTGATTCTTAAAAAAGAGATGCCATATTTGGCCATCCACCGGGTAAGGATTGTATCGAATGCGGAAATATCTTTCATGTGGAAAAGGGAAAAGTATTAATTCATGTCTCTGAAGGAAGGTGAAAAACGCGGCAATCAGTCATCTTCTGTTTCATCCTTTGATACAAAATGAAGCGCTGCTGAATTCATACAATAACGTAAACCTGTGGGTTCAGGTCCATCGTCAAACACATGGCCGAGATGAGATTCGCATTTGCTGCACAAAATTTCGGTTCGGTTCATAAAGTAGCTTCGGTCTTCTTTTTCAATTACAGCGTCCTCTTTGATAGGAGCCCAGTAACTTGGCCAGCCCGACCTGCTGTTGAATTTGGTTTCGGAATGAAATAACGGATGGCCGCACCCTTTGCATACATAAATTCCATCTTCGTAATGGCTGTTGTATTTGTTCACAAAGGGAACTTCTGTTCCATGTTTTCGCAAAACTCTGAATTCTTCTGAACTCAGGCGATTTTTCCATTCTTCTTCGGTACGTTCGATTTTTTTGTGATCGGATGAGTTGGACATAGCACTTTGATACGTTATTTGATTCAGAAAATGTTGATGGCTTTCCCGGTCAGGAGACTGACTTTGACTTTCTGAGCTACAGGAAATTAGAAATGCAGAAAGAAGAATACAGTTAATAAGTTGGTATTTCCGGGGCATATCATCAATTGTTATTTTTTTATTTACTGAGTAAACAAAACGTTGATGGCTGCCATTCAGTAAAAGGGGGTGAAATCAGAGATTAAATAGAACTTTAATAAAAAACATGTGGGAGTCGATACCCGGATTTTCCATTCTTGAATTTCCGTTTGAAAGATGATGAAGTTTATATCCGAACTGATAGGAATGATTATTTGACTGGTAAAACTGATATCCCAAACCAAGGTCGAGAATATAATTGAAACGGGACCCCATTGAATTCGGGAACGAAACATCAGTTACAATAAATCCTGCAGAGGTTGTAAGAAAAATCGGGTGTTGTGAATCAGTAAGTGGAATTTGCAGATTCACCGGTACCACTCCCAGACCGGTTCGTTTTTCTCTGGGACCGTCAAGCCCGTCAATAGGAAATTCAATTTGTCCGGCAACGATAAGCTGACTGCCAATCTGCAAATTCAATGTTCCTGCCTGTAATTCTGCATAATTATACAGAGCTGACAGGTAGAACTGCTCAGTATTTTTCATTTTGCCCCAAAACTGAAATGAATATGGAGAATAGTTCAGAGAAATGCCCAGATTCGGAGTAAAATCGTATTGATTTTCCTCATTAGATGAAGAGTCTGCGAATAACAGGAGAGGTGCAGTCAGTGTTAGTATTAAAGTCAGTAATAGGTGTTTACTCATACTACAAATTCAAACGTACTGACTTACGAATTGTTTCGCACATCTACATAATAAGCCACACCCCAAATATAAACCCAGGCGGCAGCCGTTATAAAAAATAACCCATAAAATAGAAAGGCTACATTCAGAAAATACAGAATGTGATAGGCCCAACGAGGAGCTTCAGATATTTTTTTGCGTGTAATTACCTGAAAATCCCTGCTTAATAGCGAAATCGATCGGGCAATAACCATCAGTACCGTATAGATGTACAGGACGTACTCCAACAGTATTGCTTCGAAAAAAACAACTATTGCAATTACAAGAGTGGCTATCAGATCAACGGTAATGTGCTTCAGCCACTCCATGTTTAATCAGAGAAGAAACTCAGACATCCAATGCCTGATGATGCGATTTAAAGTTGAATAACTTCTTTAGCCTGAAGGCCTTTTTCACCATCAGCTAAAGTAAATTCTACTTTATCTCCTTCGTTTAATTTTCTAAACCCATCAGCTTGTATTTCAGAATAGTGAACAAAAACGTCTTCACCACCTTCTCTTGTGATAAATCCGTAACCTTTCCCATTATGAAACCATTTAACAGTTCCTACTTCACGGTCTTCCATAATATAAATCCAACTAAAGTTGTTGTTGATAGTTTACAACAGCATGATTCAATATGTATAAAGAATCATAACCATCAATGGCTAAGATACTTCCTGCGAATCATTTAAGCAATATAGATTATGGAGATAAGAAACTCTTGAAAAGTTGTAATTAAAAGTAACAGTAACAATAATTTAAACAGGATTATTTGAGGTCTAAGGAAAATCCAGCCCGAAAACTTCGATCGCTTCCAGGTTCAAAAAACCGGCCGAAACTGTTGTTTATAGCCACCGAAGTATTATATCGGGTATTAAAAATGTTGTGAACAGAAATAAACGGGCGTATTCCCCAGCTACCAAAATCCAATCCACTGTATGTCCACCGGCCATTTACCAAAATATAGGAGTCGTTCTCAGCTGTGTTTGCGCTGTCGGCGAAATATTCATCAATCCATTCAATATCAGTGCTAAGGGTATGATCACTGAAAAAAAGAGAAAGTTTCGAGCCGAAACGGTGTGGTGCCACTCCCGGCAGTTTATTTCCTTTCAAATCTTCACCGAGGTCGTATTCACCTCCGGAAAATTCTGCATGGATCCAGGTGTACATCATTTCCAGTGAGAGATAAACTGCAGGCTGAAAACGGAGATGAGCTTCAATTCCGGTATGCTCGGCATCACCGCCATTACTGAAAATTGCCTGCCCGTCGATTTCAGTTTCCTGAATGATCTGATCCGTCACGAACTGATAGAAACCAGTCAGATCGTATTCCAGATTTAAGACATCGGAATAGCCCCTGAAACCGGTTTCAAATCCAATTGTACGTTCCGGGTCCAGATCGGGATTAAAACCGGAAAGTATATTGCCGTCCGGACCAAGCCGATTTTTAAATTCGGTTGTAGTGGGAGATTCGAACGAGGTGCTGAAACTTGAAAACCAGCGGATATCTCCAAAGTTATAATTCAAGCCGATACTGGGATTTAATGTGGTAAAAGTTCGGGTGCTTTTATCATTTTCAATAAAATCATCGGCGGTAAATTCCATGCGGTCGCCACGCAATCCAAGGCTTATCGAGAGCCGGTCAATATCAATCACAGATTTTGCGAAAAGTGCCTGCACCCGAACATCATCGGTTTGGTTAATTACAAGCTCATCACCGGGGCTTCCTTCAATATTATTTCTCTGTTCTCTGTCGTCGTTCTGCCATTTAAGTTCGCCACCTATCTGTAGGTTGAATGGCAGATTGTAAAAATCGTATGTGGCTCTGGTACCGCCGGCCAGCCGGTCAACCAAAATGTAGGGGCCGGGAAGGGGATTGGTCAAATCTCTGTAGGCGCCGTGAGCCAGAACGGTAAAAAGGCCGCTTTCGAAATCCCGCATAAAACGCCCCGATGCCATCAGCTGATGAAATTCCTTGCCAGACTGAGTATTTACATTGAACGGCCAGGCCTTGGAAGGTTCGTTTTCTGCATCTTCTTTGTTGAGCGAACCCGGGTGTTCTGCATTTGGCATGCCGGCATATGCCACTCTTGCTTCAAAGTTTGAATGTTCTCCGATTTCAAAACCGGCAGAAAGCCCACCCCGAATCAATTGTGCAGCGCTGTAATCTCTGAAGCCATCGGTGTCGTAATACGAGCCGTATGCGTTCCAGCGCACCCTGCCGATCTGATCGTGCCATCGCAATTCCTGTTTCAGGGTATTATACGATCCCATATAACCACGATAGGAGAGCTTTGGCGCATCGGGAGCAGGCCGGGTTCGCATATACAAAACACCACCACTGCTATTGCCCCAAAACGTAGCGGATGGCCCACGCAGCAATTCCAGTGATTGCACCATGGCCGGATCAATCATATTCATAACGGTCTGCCCGTCGGCAACGGTCATTGGAATATCATCGAGAATTACCTGTACACCCCGCACACCAAACTGCGAACGCCATCCCATTCCCCGAATCGTCATTCGCTCACCGAGGGCATTATTTTCGCGATTGCTAATCCAGACTCCAGGAAGTGTAAACGTCAATTCATCCATTGTGGCTGCAGGCCGGGACGTCATATCGGTCAGGTCCCGGTTCAGATAGCTCACAGATAGTGGTGCCTGCCCAATAGTTATCGATGAGTGAGCAGCTTCTACACGGATTTCATCCAGTGTTACAGACAGTGTGTCTTCAGCAATCTCCTGTGCGTTCAGCAAGCTTGTAAAAAAAATGGCCTGAAAAATTATTCCGAGAACAAAGAGAAAAATGTTACGTATTGT
>SKYV01000022.1 GCA_007127745.1 Balneolaceae bacterium | reverse complement strand
GGATATGCAGGCCAGCCCTTACGATGCACGGGAATTCGGGCTGAAACCAATAAAAATTGAGACAGAAGCCGGGCGGAAAGAGTACTTGGATTTACAAACACAGTATTTTGAAAACTCAATGTCCATCCGTAAAAATTTGATTGAAGCTTATGAGAGGGTGATTCAGAAAATCAAAACAACCACATGGTAAATATGTTTAATGTGGAAACGAAATTTTCCCCAGATTTATCCCCTTTCTCTTTTCCTGGTCTGTTTCGATTTCAAACCCTTTACCGGCCAGCATTTCGTTGGCCAGCACGGCAAAAATAACCGCCTCTTTTGCGTCGGGATTCATTCCCAGTTCTGAAAAATCCTTCATCGGATAGCCCGGCAATCCGGCCGCAATCTGTTCCATCATCACGGGATTGTGGACACCGCCTCCGCTTGTGTAGATCACCGGTTTTTCGTTTTCCGGTACTGTTTTTTTGATGAGCGACGAAATGGTTCGGGCCGACAGCTCTGTCACTGTTCTGACCAAATCTTCCGGCGGGATTTCTTCTGTATCAATACCTCCATTTTGGGCTGTTGACCGTAGCCATTCCGTGCTGAAATATTCCGGGCCGGTGGTTTTGCTGCCCTCCCCTTCAAACCAGGGATCGCTCAGAAGAGCCTTCAGCAACGGCTCGTGTACCGAGCCGGATCGTGCCGTCATCCCGTCCCAGTCGAACGGCTCATCAAAGTAGTGCTGCATCAGTTTGTCGATCAAAGTGTTGCCTGGGCCTGTATCGGTGGTGAAACTTTTTTGCTTACCGGATTTCGCCGGCAGCCAGGTAAAATTTCCGATACCACCGATGTTCAGCAAAATCCGAGACTCCTCGTCTGAGCCAAACAGGATTTCATCCACCAGGCCGGCCAGCGGCGCACCCTCCCCTCCGGCTGCCGTATGTTTTTGCCGTAAATCGCTGACAGTCAGAATTCCGGTTTTCACAGCAATATGATCGCCGTCTGTAATTTGCAGCGTGCTGTTAAGTTTGGACTCAACATTCGTTTGATCACGCGCCGGCAAATGGTAAATTGTTTGGCCGTGGCTGGCGATACAATCCACATCATCCGAAGTCAGGTTCCATTCATCCAATGCTTGTAAAATCATCTTGGCATGCAGATCGGCCAGCCAGGTGTGCTGGTAGCAGATCTCAGCCAGTGAAACCTGATCGACCGAAGAGATTTTTTTTATCCTTGCCGATGCATCCTCATCATAACTGATCGTTAAAAAATTCTCGACCTCCACTTTCGTCTGCTTCCCTCTTCCGCTGATCCTGCACAGTGCAATATCCAGCCCGTCGAGTGAGGTGCCGGACATCAGCCCGATGATGGTTCGGGTTTCTTTTTGTGCAACCTCAGTCAACTTTTTAATGGATGGGTTCATAGTGTATAATTTGTTAACGTAGTTTCTCAATGAGAATATGCCAGAGTCCGAAAGGTCCTCGCAGAGTTCAGTTAAGGTTTTATATCAAAAAAATAAGTCTCATCTGTATTCATATTATATGCAAAAAGCATCGGACTTTTATCTGACTTCGGTGTTTCGGATGCTTACTTTTCAAATTATTCTTTTTACTGTGTTGATTGAAACCTTCTAATCACAAGTTGTATAAACGAACCTATGGATCAAAATAACGAAACTGAATTTGAAGAGTGGGAAAAAGATGTTGAGTATCTGGTCGGAATTTTGAAAGAGAGCTTTGAATCGACCGATGCCCGGTTTAGTGTAGACGATCTGAATGACATCCTCTACGTGGAGCTGGAAGGACTGGATGAGTATTCTGAGGAAGAGGTTATTGAAATTGCCGAACCCATTCTGGATGTCATCGAACTCGACTTTGAAGATGTGATTCTGTTGCCGCTATGATCAATCCAAAATCGGATTACTAAATGCAATGAAAAGTTCGTCTGACTTTTTGAAATTATCAAGGTATTCACACGTTTTTATTAAGAAACATTAACTTGTTTCATTATATGAAATTGCGTTCTTTTTTAAATGAGGATTGGATTATTTTTGAGCATATAAATACTTCAAGAAACCCAGTTAATTCATCCTGATGAAACATTACACCCACTGCAATTTATTACAAACTCAAATTAACAGATCATGCGAGTAATGATTGTTGAGGACTGTTTTATACAGTCTACTGTTCTGAGCAAAATTCTTGAAAGTGAAAATTTTAACATCACGGGTGTTTGCAGATCGAGCACTGATGTAATGAACACTTTAGATCACACCATTCCGGATTTGATTCTGATGGATGTATTTCTGAATGGTGACCTGAATGGATATCAAATCATGCAAATCATCAGGGAAAAATATAATGTCCCGGTTATTTTTGTAACTGCCATCAAGCAAAATGATTTGTATGAAAGTGTCAAGGCGTTGGAAAACTCATATGTTCTGGGAAAACCTATTTCCAAGCCGGATCTGATTTCAGCCATCAACAACCTGATGGGATCTCACGCAACCTGCTGAAAAATCGACACTCTGCCAAAATTTTTTGCCAGAGTACACACATCTCCCGAAATAAATCGCCTCTGTACAATACAAAATACCACTCCGGCCTGCCGAATTGAACATTTCTGAAAGCACCAGCTAATTTCTCTCCTATTAATTACCTATCTTAAAATAGAGTTAAAGCTGCATTTCTCTTTTATAGGTAACCATGAGATATCATCTTCGATTAATTTTTTTCTATGCCCTTTTTACAGTGTTCGGCTGCAGTTCTGAGCCGCCTGAACCCAATGTTCAGCAAGTCAATAGCACACTATTTGAGCAGCTTTTTTCCTCTGCCGAATTCGATATTCTGGATCGTGCCGGCTCCCTCCTGGATACACCTTCAGTTGCAATTACAGACAACCCTTCGCTTCAACATCTGCACGACAAGCGGACATACGTCAGCCTTGCCTGTTATTGGTGGCCCGATCCCGATAGTGAAGATGGCCTACCTTACATCCGCAGAGATGGTGAGGTAAATCCCGAAACCCGCGGCAATGCCTCCGATCTTCCCAAACTGATTGACATGGCACAGCGCGTTGAGCTGCTGACTATGGCCTATCTCATCTCCGGTGATGAAAACTTTTCGGCAAAGGCTGTTGACCAGATTTACACCTGGTTCCTGAATCCCGAAACAGCCATGCTGCCGCACCTTGAGCACGCTCAAATGGTAAGAGGGCTGAACCACGGCCGATCGTACGGCGTCATTGACACCTGGTGGCTCATCCGGGTTGTGGAGGCAATTCCCGTTCTCCGGCAATCCGTGTATTGGTCAGATCAAACTGAATTCAAACTGCAAAAATGGTTCACCCACTATCTGAACTGGCTACGAAACAGTGAATTTGGACTTCAGGAAAAACAATCTGCCAACAATCACGGCACATGGTTTGATGTGCAGGTCGTCAATTTTTCTCTATTTGTCGGGCAGTCTGATTATGCATTGCATCACCTGAATAAAATCACAAAAACACGCCTCTCCGACCAAATTCGGTTTACGGGTCGTCAGCATCGTGAGGTAAACCGGCCCCGGCCGGAACATTACAGTATCTATAATCTAAGTGGCTGGCTTAAACTTGCTCAGATGGCAGATCAGTTCGAACTCAAACTGGATAGCCAAACCGGCTTGCTCACGGGTAAGTTTCACGATGCACTAGTGTACCTGATCAGGAGGATGCAGGATAAAAGCGTGGCAGACCTGCTTGATCCATGGGACAGAACCGATACCGATAATTTATACATCAACCTGATGATGGATGCATGGGCAATGTACAATAAACCGGTCTTTAAATATAAGGCAATGATGGTTTTTCAGGAAGTTCAACATGATGGGCTTCCGGTTTTAACACCTGAAAATTATCTTGAAATGCGCAAATTGTTTTCCGATGAAACGTTTACAAGCTCGGATATTTATGAAATTCATACTGAATTTTTAAACTTTGATTAGTATAAACAGAATTGATCATTATTAACTGACCGTCAATATGCATTACCTCAAAATATTATTACTTCCTCTTCTTACAATCATGCTGATCTCTGCCTGTGCAGAAACCGAATCAACAACAGACAGCGAAACCGAAGAGTGGATTGACCTTTTTAACGGAGAAAACCTGGATGGCTGGGATCTAAAAATCAGAGGGTATCAACTCAACGAGAATTTCGGCAATACCTTCCGCGTTGAAGACGGCCTGATGAAAGTTCGCTACGACGAATACGAAACCTTTGATGAAAAATTCGGCCATATTTTTTATGAAGAACCTTTTTCATATTACCGGCTTCAGGTCGAATACAGATTTGTTGGTGAACAACTTGAAAACGGACCGGGCTGGGCATTTATGAACAACGGAATTATGTTCCACTCCGAAGTTGCCGCAGATATGGAGCTTGACCAGGACTTTCCCACATCGATCGAATTTCAACTTCTTGGAGCAGAAGATGGAAGCGAACGAACCAACGGCAGTGTCTGCACACCGGGAACACACGTTGTGATTGACGGAGAGCTCAGAACCGAACACTGTGTAGATTCCGGTGGTCCAACTCATCATGGCGATCAGTGGGTAACCGCAGAACTGGTAGCTTACGGAGACTCACTCGTCCATCACATTTTGAATGATGAAGTTGTGATGGAATATACCAATCCACAGCTCGAAGACGGCACACCGCTGACCGGCGGATATTTTGCACTTCAGAGTGAAAGTCATCCCACGGATATCCGGTCTGTTCGGGTTTTAAACCTGGAAGGCTGTATGGATCCTGATGCCGTTAACTTCAAAACATACTTTGTTAAAGACAATCCGGATGCATGTGTTTATGAATGATTGAATAAAAATAAAAAACAGATAGATAATTAAATCTATCTGTTTTCAATCATTCGGTACATCAAGTATTTACTCTTCAGGCTTAAGCCTCAACTGCCATCAAATGATTAAGCCGCTGCCTGCTTCTTTCTACAGCTGTTTTAATGGATGCCAAATTCTCATCTTCATAAGGTTTTTGTTCTGCAATTTTCAGGCAAAATTCCATTCCCTCATCAAGATTTTTCTTCATTTTGGTCATCTTTCTCATCTCCGGGCTTTCAGGATCGATCTGCTGCATGAGCGTTTCCATATAATCCACATACATTTCCAGCTCTTTTGCAAACATGTGAGGGCGTTCCTCAGGTACCAGTGATTTTGTTCGACCGTAGATATGATCAACCATTTCATCCAGAGTATAGGAACGGTTGAACCAGGCAATATTTGGCCCCGGGCAAATAGCCTGGCGCCCATACGATGGCTTCATAATTCCAAGCCTGATTAAAGAACCTGTACCCAAATTGGTACATAAACAGGTTTTCTCCATCACGCTGTTTTTCTGTTTCTCTTTGCTGTCCAGCGGAAGATCACTTTCATTAATCTGGTTGATTTTCAGGAGCTGATACTGTGAAGATGCCGTGCAGATTGGGTTTTCGGTAAATTCCGTATTCGATACCAGGAAACCTTTCGGGCATTTTGATCCCGGTTTACCTTTTTCAATCATCTCATTTTTATGAATTTCGGAACCGGATCCACGCACATTGTTGAACGGTACACCTAACGGCGATACATTGCTTAAATAGAGTTCATCTACTCCTGCATCAGCCAGAACACCGGATGTAAATTCATCCACACAGGTGGCTTCCGGTACCAGCAGAAACGGACTGCCCCATCCGGTGGCATCCATCTCAAAATCTTCAATTAATCGGCGCATCTCTCCGTGTGTACCAATTCCTCCCTGTACGGTAATTCTTGGCTTTCCAATCTCTTCATCATTCTCAGGATAATCCCAACCCTGTGATTCGTAAAAACTTTTGATCATCGGCTGGAATGTTTTTTGAAGCTGCTCTTTTTTCTCCCGAAATTCCTGCAATAAAACAGGGAGGAGCAATCCATCTGAAGCAAACGCATGGCCGCCACAATTCAAACCCGATTCGATTCGAAATTCGGCAATTTCGAGGCCTTTTTTAGCCAGATATTTTCCCTGAATCAATGCCGAACGAAAATCGCTAACTTTCAGAATAATTGCCTTTTTGGCTTTACCAGACTGGTCTCTGTAAAAGTCTTGGAATTCAGAAAGATATCCGTATAATCTCGGGTTGAAACCTGCTGAGAGCACAACGTTTGATGAAAGTTTGCTCTGTGCAAAACCCCGAAGTGCAGCACTCGCATCACTAAATTCACTGCTCATGGGCTGATCATCATCACCCATTTTGAGAGCATCTACTTTTGCCATGATATTTACATCAATGGACCCCGGTGTCATTTTTTCGGTCAGGTCATCAATATATTTCTGGCGGGTATCTTTATCTTTCAGTGAAGCAATAAATTCGTAACTCGTCTTCAGCGGATTGGTGTCCGGAAGTAATTGAAAATAGCGGTCTTTTTCTGTATTGCAGTACAGAGCAGCCTGTTTCAGACCCTCAAACTTCTGCGATACTATATCTGAAACACTGTCCAGATAGGCAGCAATCCGTTCTGCGCGGCCATCTTCAGCGGTACGGGGAATATTCTTGTACGGCAATCCGTACTCTGCACTGTAGTGCTTTCTGATTTTTTCGCAAAGCAGATCATCCACCACGGATATGACCGAGTCGATACCAAGATGTGCGATACGAATTGGGCTGTCGATGGAGTGTCCGGTGCCCATAACCGGAATGTGAAATAAATGCTGATTTTGTACCATTAAAATGTAATTGTCGTGTAAATTATATAAACAGGTTAATATAAGACTAATTTATAAGATAAATTAGTCTTTTAACCTCTTATTACTTTTATTCATCCAAATCATCTGATTAGTCTGTTCCGTGAGGTTTTTTAAATTATTTCCCGGAAATGATTAGGCAGGCATTCAGAGTATATGAATACTTAAAGAATGATTTCGATACACAAATATTGCCGGAATCTGCAAATTTTTTTGATCATCACAATGATCGATGACTCTCAGGATCATTAAAAAAAAATCTTCGCATCAAAGTTACAGGCCAAAAAGTAAGCTACAAAATTTCATATACATAGAGCCTGTTCTCCTCATCATTCACCAAATAGAGCCTTTTCCGGGAAAAATCAACGGCAATGCCTTCAAACTTTTCTCGGTCGAGAAGAAAATATTTTTTGGGATTGAGATCGAAATCTGTAAGAACAATTTTTTTTGATTCATCACTCACCATCCAGAATTCCCGGTTTGCATCATCAAAAAAAAGGCCTGATAGATCGGTCACTGTAAATGGCGGGTTGAAATCAATATTCTCGTAACGAACCCTGTCCATTTGTGCATTCAGTTCAATAAAAGCCATCGGATTTTTTTCATTCAGAACAAACAGATGATTATTTTCGGGATTGATTGAAATGCCTTCAAGCCCATCGTTTTCATTGATTTCATCCACGAGAACATCAACAGTCTGAAGCAAATTGCCCTCTGTATCAAACTGTATGACCTGTCGCAGCCTCTCTTCTGCAACCCACAGTGTACTGTCATTGGGGTTCATAGTGATCCCTTCCATATCATCTCCTTCATAAGGAAGAACTGCCAGCATTTCGCCAGAAAAGCTGAGCCTGTAAATACGGCCTCCCCTTTCACTGCTTACCGTCCACAAAAATTCACCTGAAACATCAAGAGTCAGGCCGGATGGATCATTAAAAGCCACATTGTGTACCGATATAAGATCCAATTCTCCTCTCACTGCACCTGAACCTGAATCTGTAGAACAACTTAAAATCACCCCAAGAGCTAAAACCAGTGCCGTCAGAAACAAGCAAATATCACATTTCATACACTCATATTTTCAATAAATAGGTTGGTATGATCATCTTATTTAAATTTTGTGCTCCGGATTTTGTAAACAGGTTTACTGAATAAATGCTCAATCTTCTTTCTTTTCTTCCTTTTCTTGCTCTTCTCCTTTATCCAGCAATTTTAGCACCAAATCACCCGAAACCTCTTCACGTTCAATCAAAAGTTCTGCAATCCGGTCCAGAACATCGCGGTGTTCATTTAATGTGTTTGCTGCCCGGTCATAGGCTTCAATTGATATTTTTTGAATCTCCTCATCAATTTCGCGGGCTGTGGCATCGCTAAACTCTTTCGTTTTTCCCATCTCCCGACCGAGGAATACTTCTTCTTGATTGCTGCCGAAAGCAATGTGGCCAAACTTATCGC
>SKYV01000040.1 GCA_007127745.1 Balneolaceae bacterium | reverse complement strand
CGCCGTGTACCAGTTTTGTGGATCGGCTGGATGTACCTTTTGAAAAATCGTGCTGTTCCAAAAGCAACGTTTTGTAGCCACGGGATGCGGCATCCACAGCAGCTCCCAGTCCGGTTGCCCCACCGCCAATGATGATTACATCAAAATAGCCTGATTTTTCTTTTACAAAATCTAATGTCTCTTTTCTGTTTAAACTCATTGTATCGTATTTAAATTTGTGTTAATTCAACTCTCATTTGTGGACAAAAACCTGGCAGGATTCATTAAAGGATGCTTATTATCTATAAAATTTCGGACATAACATGTCAGGTCACAAGATTTAATTAGTTGATGTTTACTTTTCGTCATTGCCTGACCATGTTTTCACTGCTTTTAATGCCCTGTTCCACCCTTTGATCAGTTTTTTGGCATCTTTCCCGTCCATCTTTGCATCAAAACGCTGGTCTTCTTTCCACTGCTGGTTAATTTCATCATGATCACTCCAGAAACCTACTGCCAATCCGGCCAGGTATGCCGCGCCAAGGGCTGTGGTTTCCAGGATTTTTGGCCTGATGACCGGTGCCTGCAAAATATTGGCCTGGAATTGCATCAAGAGGTTATTTGCAGTTGCGCCACCATCAACACGCAGCTCTTTGATCTCAATTCCGGAATCGGCCTGCATGGCTTTTAGCACATCCATCGCCTGGTAGGCAATTCCCTCAAGTGCAGCACGGGCTATATGGCCGGCATTTGCTCCACGTGTAAGACCAACCATGGTACCCCTGGCGTGCTGATCCCAGTGCGGTGCACCCAAACCTGCAAAAGCCGGGACGAGATAAACTCCGTCGTTGTCATCAACTGATGCTGCCAGTTTTTCCACGTCACTCGATTTGCGAATCAAACCAAGTTCATCACGCAGCCATTGAACCACTGCACCGGCAATGAAAATACTTCCCTCAAGAGCGTACTCCGTTTTTCCGTCCACCTGCCAGGCTATTGTTGTAAGAAGATTATTGTTTGATTTGATGGGGGTTTCACCGGTATTCATCACCATAAAGCACCCGGTTCCGTACGTGTTTTTTACCATGCCCGACTCGATACACCGCTGTCCGAATAGTGCTGCCTGTTGATCACCCGCAATCCCTGCAATCGGCACTTTGGATGCGAAAATGGTGGTCTTTGTACGTCCATAGACTTCACTTGAAGATTTTACTTCAGGCAGAAGGCTTTCGGGGATATCAAATAGGTCGAGCAGTTCTTTATCCCATTCCAGATCGTGGATGTTAAAAATCATGGTTCGGGAGGCGTTGGTTACATCCGTTACATGCTTTTCACCGCGGGTAAAATTCCAGATCAGCCAGGTATCCATGGTGCCGAAGGCAAGCTCACCTTTTTCAGCGCGTTCACGAACTCCTTCCACATTGTCGAGAATCCATTTAATCTTGGTGCCCGAAAAATAGGAGTCAAGAATCAGCCCGGTTTTTTCCTGGACTTTTTCAATCAGGCCTTTTTGTTTTTTCAGTTCATCGCAGTAGTCCGAGGTGCGCCTGTCCTGCCAGACAATGGCGTTGTAAACCGGTTTGCCTGTTTTCCTGTCCCAGATTAAAGTGGTTTCTCTCTGGTTGGTAATACCAATGGCTTCGATGTTGTTTCCGTTCAATCCGGCCCCGGTGATGGCCTCTGCGGCAACCCCGGCCTGTGTTGACCAAATTTCGTTACCGTCATGCTCTACCCAGCCGGCTTTTGGATAGATCTGTTTGAACTCTTTTTGGGCAGTGCCGACAATTTCTCCGCTGTGGTTAAAAACAATTGCTCTTGAACTTGTTGTTCCCTGGTCGAGTGCTAAGATGTATTTTTCAGGCATATCTGCTTTGTTTTTCTTGTTGTTTAGTTGTCTATACAACCCCTTTATTTAAAGATGCAGAACCGCTTCCATATATTCAACTAAAATGCGTAATGATATGTTCATTTTTTGATTGTTGAGGGATGTTTTAAAAAATAGTTTAAACAAATCCAGGAAGACAGAAATGAAAATCAGCCGGTCAGAACCATTCGTCATCAGACAAATCAAGCGGCAGTGCATTCAGTTCATTGTCCGAATTATAGGGCACCGTTTTGGTTGAAAAGTTGATACGGTCGCTTCTGTACACATCTTCGGAGAATTGAAATATGAGGTCGCCGGTTGTTTTAATCAACCGTTTTATCAGTAAAAGCGGTGTTCGAAGATCTACACCGAGTAGTTGATGCTCTTCATGACCTGCACTGATAGCTTCAATTTTTTGCAGGGCATCACCCAGCCGGACGTCTGAATTTTCATGGAGCAATTCAAATATGGAATTGTTTTCAAGGTCCATGTCATAAATTGGCTCAAAAAGGTCGAAATTGAAATAAGAGCGTTCAATAATCAACGGCTGGTTGTTGCCAAACCGAAGACGCACCAGTCGCACTACTTTTTGATCATCATCAAGTTTCATTAACGAGCGGAGATTGGCATCAGATTGGGTGATCTCTTTTTCGATGATTGTTGCCGATGGTTTTACATTATGAAGCCGCATGAGCTCTGTAAATCCGATCAGTCTCTCCGGGTTCTGATGAATTTTTTTGTAGGTAACAAATGTGCCTTTGCCCTGTTCGCGGATCAGATAGCCCTGCTGAAAAAGCAGTTTCATGGCCTCCCTGACAGTTCCGCGGCTGACGTTATATTTTTTTACCAGTTCCGTATCGCTCGGAAACAAGGCACCCTCTTGATATTTGCCGGATCTGATTTCGTGGAGCAGATCCTCATAGATTATGTAATATTTAGGCAGTGGGTGATCCAAATTAATGCATTTGATTATTCCGTAATATCGTTGATATAAAACTTAATTATGGTGGGAAAAACAGGATTTTTGGCAGTTAAAACTCTATCAGGATAGTCATGTAAAAATACTGTAATGAAATTAGTTAGGCCTGTGAGAGTTTTTCTTCAAAAAAGTTGTCTTTTAATCTATATATCCATCATACTATCAATCTATAAAACAAGTTTACAGGTTGCAATTTTTGCGCTATGCCCACAATGTTGGAAGAGCATAAAAAAACGGATGCCCGGCACAAATCCAACCATCCGTTTTTGGTGTGAAATTTTTAAAATCTAAAAATGGTACCTCACAAAACCTTCAATTGCCTCATATTCGGCAAGACCGAGGTTGTCGTACATTTCAGCGGTACCGCGGTTTCGGTCTTCTGCGCGCTGCCAAAATTCTCTGGCATCAGAGCCCGGAAAGAGGGGGCGGTCTTTTTGAGATTGGTGTTTGAAAATGGCCCGCCGCTTCCGCATTAATTCTTCAGGACTGATCGGGACTGCCATTTCAATTTCGTTGATATCCCACTCCTGCCACGCACCTCTGTACAGCCATACCCAGCAGTCTTTTGCCCAGTCATCATTTTTTACAACGTCCAGAGCTTTAAAAATGGCAGTCAGGCAAACACGATGTGTTCCGTGCGGGTCGGAAAGATCGCCGGCAGCATAAACCTGGTGGGGTTTTATTTCCCGGAGCAGATCAACCGTAATCTGTATGTCTTCATCAGAAAGTGGCTTTTTCTTTACACGGCCGGTTTCATAAAACGGCATATCCATAAAGTGCATATTTTCATCGGGTACTCCACAATACCGTCCCCCGGCTTTGGCTTCTCCCCGGCGAATCAGGCCTTTAATCATTTTAACTTCGGGTGAATCCACCTGCCCCGGCTGTTTGTTTTTTAGTGATTCATTCACTTTTCTGAAAAGTTTTTCCGCTTTTTGCTCTTTCATTCCGAATGCTTCGGAGTAGTCCAGTACGAAGTCAGCAAAGCGAATTACATCATCATCAAACACGGCAATATTTCCGGAGGTTTGATAAGCGATGTGAACTTCGTGGCCATGGTCAACCAGGCGAATCAGTGTGCCGCCCATCGAAATGACATCATCATCCGGGTGGGGACTGAAAACGACAGCTCGTTTTGGGAAGGGGGATTTCCGTTCCGGCCTGTTGGTATCGTCAGCGTTGGGCTTTCCGCCCGGCCATCCGGTGATGGTGTGCTGAAGCTCGTTGAACACTTTAATATTGATATTATAGGCCGGACCTTTTGTGGTAATCAGGTCGGCCATACCATGTTCATTGTAATTTTCGTCAGTCAGTTTCAGAATCGGTTTTTCTACTTTTTGGCAGAGCCAAACAACGGCTTTTCGAATCAGGGTATCATCCCATTTGCAAGGGCCAATCAGCCAGGGGTTGTTATTCCGAAGCAGTTTTTCTGAAGCGGCTTCATCAAGTACCACTACAGTCTTGTCATGCTTCTGAAGGTACGTTGCAGGTACGCTTTCCTTAACATCTCCTTCTACCGTTTCTTTGATAATTCCGCCCTTGCCTTCGCCCCAGGCCATCAAAATAATTTTCTTGGCACTCATAATGGTGCCCACACCCATGGTAATAGCCCGCCGTGGAACGTTCTCTTCTCCAAAAAAGTCGCTGGCGGCATCTTTCCGGGTGATTTTGTCCAGGGTAATCAGTCTTGTGGGCGAATCGGGCCGTGAACCCGGTTCATTAAAACCGATGTGCCCGGTTCGGCCAATTCCGAGAAGCTGAATATCAATTCCGCCGGCTTCTTTGATTTTTTGCTCATATTCTTCGCAATACTCATACACTTCTTCCTCGGGTATAGAGCCGTCCGGGATGTGGATCTGATCTTCAGGAATGTCAATATGGTTGAAGAGGTGCTCGTTCATAAAACGCACATAACTCTGCAGAGACCCCGGTTCAATCGGGTAATATTCATCCAGGTTAAAGGTGATGACATTTTTAAAACTGAGCCCCTCTTCCTCGTGCAGCCGGATGAGTTCATCATAAATATCCACAGGGGTTGATCCGGTTGCCAGTCCTAAAACTGCATTTTCCCCTATTTCATTTTTTTTGTTGATGAGGTTGGCAATTTCCTGGGCAATAGCAGCAGATGCCTGGGCACTGTCATCATAGATGATGGTTGGAATGTTTTCGTAATATGTTTTTCGTTTGTCGATGGATTCTATTTTTTTCTTCAGGGTTTCCATATCAAAGAAGTTTGTAAATGTATTTAGCTGTTAACCGTCTCTGTTTTCAATCTGAAAGATACTGATTAAAGCATAAATTGAGGATTGGAATCGGTTCCAAAATTCAAATACCATGCGTATCAGTTTGCTTTTAGAATATAAATGAAGATTTTACTAATGATAGAAATCTACTAACCAATTTGTGGGAATTTAAGGAAAAAAAAGATGCATTATTTTCTTAATAATAAACTTGTTAGAATTTTTAAGTGAATGGTATGGAATTAGTTGCAGGAATAGATTTGGGAGGGACCGACACAAAGTTTGGTTTGGTGAACCGCAAAGGAGATTTACTGGCATATCGAAGAATACCTACCGGGCCGAGTCTGGATCATACTGAATTTTTTAATCAGTTATCAGATCAGATTAAAAAGATGCTGAGTTCGCTGAACGGTAGTTACACCCTTGTTGGCATTTCCGTTGGAGCTCCTTCAGGCAGCGAAGCATACGGAACCATTGATGATGCCACCAATTTGAACTGGCCGCGGAAACTGCCTGTCCGGGATATTTTGAATTCAATTTTTCATTTACCGGTTACCGTATCGAATGATGCCAATGCTGCTGCCGTGGGAGAGATGCTGTACGGTGTTGGAAAAGGCCACGACAATTTTATTTGCATTACGCTGGGTACCGGTCTTGGCAGCGGAATTGTATCAAACGGGAGCCTGATAGTGGGGACAAACGGCCATGCCGGAGAGCTTGGGCATGTAACGGCTGTTCTGAACGGAAGAAAGTGCAACTGTGGCCGGAGAGGATGCCTCGAAACGTATGCCTCTGCCCGCGGTATTGTGCAAACAGTGCTTGAAACCGATCCGAAAAAACTCAAAAAATCGGTACTGAGCAACTTCGACAGTGAAGAGTTAACGGCAGAAATTATCACAAAAGCAGCCTGCCAGGGAGATTCTATTGCTCTCGAGGCTTTCCAGTTTACCGGAAAAATTCTTGGAAAAAAGCTCGCCGATACGGTGGCTATTCTGAATCCGGAACTGATTATCCTGACCGGAGGGGTATCCAAAGCAGGCAACTTGATTCTGGATCCCACCCGAAAATATATGAAGGAGCATCTGCTCGATGTTTACAAGGGCAGTGTGGAGGTTGAATTATCCGAAATGGCCAGCAAAAAAACCACTATTTTGGGTGTAGCGGCATTTATGTGGCTCAAACTGGATCAGCAAAAAAAACAGTCGGCATAGCCACACTGCAGATTATGTTAAGTCCAAAACAATCAACGTTATTTGAAATTGTATGAATCAATCAAGGTTTACATATTTTTTTGTTCTCATCACCGTTTTATTCACCATTCAGCAGTGTGATTTTGCAGATCGTGAAGACGATCTTTCACACGTCGAATTCGTCATTCAACCTGCTCCGATTGAGATTTCCTGGGAGCTGATTTCAAATTTCGAAGATGACAATCAGTTCAGCGCTGAGCTGACTCTTCATAACACATCCGACGAGCTGTTTCCGGGCAGCGGTTGGACGCTCTACCTGAATTCCATCCGGCCACTTGTTGATGAAACGTTCCTCCCCGAACTGAACGCAACTCATATTAATGGTGATTTCTTTAAACTGGAACCTACCGATGAGTTTGAACCGATTGAACCGGGCGAAAGCAGAGTGATTGAATATCACGGCATGTTTCACTCCATCAAATTTACCGATGCTCCGCAGGGGTTCTATTTTGTGTATGATGGAGAAGATGGAACAGTTGTTCAAAATGTGGATAACGTTGAAGTGTTATCATTTATGCGAGATGAACAGGTGAACCGTTCGCCCGATGATCAGGTGGAAGTACCCACACCGGAATCGGTTTTTAGAGACAACCGGGAACTATCCATGCTTGATGTTGGCCAGGTTGGTAAAATCATTCCAACACCCCGGTCGGTTCAGCAGAGAGAGGAACAGTTTACCATTGCAGACGGAATTGAGATCTACTATCACGAGTTTTTCTTTGATGAAGCTGATTATCTGGAAAATTTGCTGGCTACTTACAATATCCGCGCCAATTCGCAATTGCTGGATCAGGATGGAAGCGGTGCAGGCATTGTTCTGAACCTTGAAACGGAAAACCTTGATAACGAAGAAGCCTACATCCTGGATGTTGCACCCGGGAGAATTGAAATTCTTGCGAACGATAACAGCGGTATTTTTTACGGCATCCAAAGCCTGAGGGCATTAATAGACAACCGTGATGGCGATGGCGCTGAAATCGGAACAGTGCGTATTGAAGACTCGCCCGCTTTTCCATACCGCGGTATGCATCTCGATGTGTCCAGAAATTTCCAGCCGGCAGATGATGTAAAACGTCTGCTGGATGTTATGGCCATGTACAAATTAAATCGGTTTCACTTCCATTTAACCGATGATGAAGGCTGGAGGCTGGCCATCGATCCGCTCCCGGAGCTGGTTGAAGTTGGAGGGCGCAGAGGCCACACCGAAACCGAATCCAATTATTTGATTCCATCCTATGGGTCCGGACCCGACCCCACCCCGGGGCGCTCGTTTGGCAGCGGCTGGTACACGCGAAGTGAATACATCGATCTGTTGCGCTATGCTACTGAGAGGCATATTGAGGTAATTCCCGAAATTGATGTTCCCGGCCATGCACGGGCCGCCATTGTTGCCATGAAGGCAAGATCAGAAAGGCTGCACGATGCCGGTGATCCGGAAGCGGCCGATTTTTACCGCCTCGATGAAGAAGGCGATGATTCGGAATATTACTCCATACAGAATTTCACCGACAATGTGATCAATGTCTGTCAGGAATCGACCTACCGGTTTATGGAAGTTGTGATTGATGAAATTGTTGATATGCACCGCGAGGCAGGGGCACCGCTAACCACTAATCATATGGGTGGCGATGAAGTGCCACACGGTGTTTGGGAAAACTCACCGGTTTGCAGTCAATTGATGGAAGAAGAGGAAATAGAGAATGTGCGTGATTTGCAAATCTATTTTTTCGATCGGCTTCAGACAAAACTTCAGGATCGTAATCTGAAAATGGCCGGATGGGAGGAAGTGGTATTTCGCGAATTTGAAGATGGTTCAAGACAACCGCATCCCGAATTTGCAGGCACTACCATTCCGAATGTTTGGTCAAATATCTGGGGCAGCGGCACCGAAGATTATGCCTATGCACTGGCCAATATGGGGTATGAAGTTGTGATGTCTCACGCATCCAATTT
>SKYV01000044.1 GCA_007127745.1 Balneolaceae bacterium | reverse complement strand
GTGTGGATGTTTCAATCGCAAGAATCATAATCAGTTCTCTTCAATGTACCATGTATCGTTGCTGAGCGATACCCAGCGCTCATATATTTCACGAAGCTGAGTATATTCATCAGCGGCAAACTCTTTTCGCTGAATGTTAATATCAAACGAGTATTCGATGGTGTTTCCGTCGGCCAGATATTCTTCAAAAAGTGAGGCGCCGCTCAACCCGGTTGAACGAGTTTCGCCAGATACATCAAAATAAAAACCCTGCGGCAAATTAATTGTATAATTCATCGACAAAAATTCGGGGGCATCCAGTGTTACCGGTACACTTCGGTCGCCCGCTTCGAACGGATTCGCAAACAGATAGCCTACTGCTTTTGGCCTGAATTCTAGCCCTTCAGCAAATGAAATGGCATACTCAGAAATTTCAAACCGTGCATTTGCCCTTACAATATCCCGGTCCTCTTCATCGATCTCAATTTGTATATTTTCGATCATCACTTCGGGATAAATATCAAAAAACGTTTCCGAAACAATTTCGCTAAGCGGGGTGCCTGTATCAAGACTCTGACGAATCTGGCGGGATGAATAGCCCCGGGTAGTGGCTGACAAGTTTCCTCTCAGTGTACCGTCTCTGGTCAAATCAGCATCAATCGAAATATCCATGTGGAACAGGCTTCGGTCAGGTGTGATGTCAAGCCATTCAAAATCATCGGTGTACAGAATCATTCCCGTGTTTGTGTATGATTCGGTTGCGATGAGATTGGGCAGACTGTGCGAAAATGCCCCATCCATGAAAAAGCGTTCGCCGTCTATAGTGCTGAACACGATCATCTGATTAAACTGGTAGAGCGACGGAAATTCTTTGTTGATGCGGCCAAACTCTCGCCCGGACAGATACATAGGGCTGGCATCAATCCCAGCGCCGCGTAACAGTGCAAGCAGCGCCATGTTGATTTCTGCCCGATTTGCGGGATTGCCATTCAGAACATGAGCCAGGCCCCGTTGGGGGAAAACCGCATTTTGTCCGTCGAACTGAACATTCTCGTTTACAAATTGAAAAACGGAATCCTGCACCTGAACCAGGTCATCTTTTTCCGCGGCAATATCTGCCCCAACCCTTTCCAGATAAGAAAACGTCTCAATGTATTCGTATGGATTATTGTTGCGCAAAATCTGGGCTTTTACAAACTCCCAGCTATTTTCAAGTGGCTGCCGGGGAATTCCGAACTCACTGATCTGAAATTTGATTTTTGCCCGGATATCATCAATCGAAGAGATATAACTGGCAACCTCCACGGCCGGTACCTTTTCTGCCGTCCACTGCTGAATGTACACGGGATCGGGCCGCTGATAGGTAAAAACGTGAGGAATACTGCTGGTATCTATATAGTGCTCGTTGAATTGGATATCGAAATCGGCGTTTGCCTCTATGGCGTTATACCGGGCAAATTCGGGCTTTTTGAAATACAAATTTGCTTCACGCACAGGTACGCGCTCTGAAAAGTAGAAATCGGGCAGTTCCTCAATATATCGTCGCTCAATGCGGTATTTATACTCAAGTATGGCCCCCTGTTCCACATCCGGCATTTCGAATTCAATCATCCTGTACCGCGAATTTATTTCAACCGTACGAAGCTGATCAAGATCGAGGTGCGTGCGGCTGCCATCTGGGTTATGAGTGATTCCCTCCACATGCCTCACCTGCTCAAGGCCATCGGCAAAATAGTAGGGAATGCCCACCATTGATGCTTCAGCCTGCGAAAGCGGATCGTCGCTGAAGACTTTAACCCGGATCAAATAATCGATAAATGCAATGATGCCCCTGGATGTTTCTTCAACCCGGATTGTGGACTCTTTGGTCAGAAACTCATAAGGATAGGTGTGATCGGGATCTATCTGCAAATCAGATGTGGAAACCTGGCCAAATTTTTCAAATATCTCCAGCTCCTGAAGAATTTCATCATCATTTTGGGCGCTTCCGTTGTGATGAAAACTCAGGAATAGTACAGTCAACAAAAAAATCCGGGTTAACACCTGCATGAGTTTTTAAAGAAGAATCAGTTTTTGAGCCTGTTTTCAGCAAATCGCCCTTTATTGTACAAGGCGATGGCCCGTCCGGTCAGGGTTTCGCCAATATAGGGAGAGTTTTTCGATTTGGAACGCACCTCACCGGGGTGATAGGTCCACTCCTCGTCTGTATTAAACAGTGTAAGGTTGGCTTTATTTCCTTTTTTGATATACGGAATCTCAAGATTCAGAATTTCTCTCGGTTTTGCGATCAGTTTTTCCAGTATTTGCTCAAGCTCCATTTCTCCTGACTTCAGCAGCCGATTCACACAAATACTCCAGGCGGTGTCCAGTCCGATGATTCCATTTGGTGCATAAATAAATTCAACCTCTTTCTCCTCCACTGAATGCGGTGCATGGTCTGTACAAATTACATCAATAGTGCCGTCTTTCAACCCTTCAACCATGGCATCCACATCATCCTGTGTTCGAAGCGGAGGATGCATTTTTACGTGCGTGTCGAAATGCCGGCGGTCAATTTCTTCGTCGGTAAGATCAAAATGGTGGGTACAAACCTCGGTGGTTACGTTGAGGCCTTTGGCTTTTGCCCGCCGGACCAGGTCAACTGCATTTCGTGTGCTGATGTGTGCCACATGAACATGGCCGCCCGTAAACTCAGCCAGCATAATATCCCGCGCAATCATGATCTCTTCGGCAATTCCGGGGGTTCCTTCAAGCCCGAGGCGGGTAGATACCACCCCTTCGTGCATATGTCCGGGGCGGGAAAGATCCAGATCTTCTTCGTGATTGATGATGGGCATCCCAAGCATGGATGAATATTCGAGAGCCACACGCATCACCTGAGAATTGTAGACAGGGTCGCCGTCATCACTGAAGGCTACCGCCCCGCCCTGTTTCATATCAGACATCTCAGCGATGGATTTGCCAGCTCTTTCTTTGGTTACGCAGCCGATCGGGTGCACATCCACAAGCTGGTAATTCGATTTGTTTTTGATGAACTCCACAACATCGCGGGTATGAATAGCCGGTTTTGTGTTGGGCATACAGGCTACCTCGGTAAAACCACCAAACATGGCCGAACGACAGCCCGTCTCGATGGTTTCTTTATGCTCGTATCCCGGCTCGCGAAAATGAACGTGCATGTCCATCCAGCCGCCACTCACATATGCGCCTTTGGCATCAAAAACCTCTTCTTCATCGCGGGGTTCAAGGCTGCTTGATATCTCCGCAATTACACCATCTTTTATTCGAATATTGGTTGTCTTCTCCCCGTCAAATCCATCACCAACGGGTTTTACTTGTTTGAGCAGCAGGTTCGGGGTTTCTGTCATAAAATAAGGTCTTCGTTTTTCGTATAAATATAGGCTGATTTAATGGGAAAAACGATTACCGATTTAACCCAATTTCAGGATCTGTTAGCCATAACATAACAAACTTGAGTTCGAGATTAAATCGTTGAATTTGGTGATATAAAGGTGTTGTTCAAAAAGGACATCATCTCCTACTTGATGCACTCATTTGTTGAACATGTAGTGAAATCTGCACCCTTTCTACAAAGATGTCCTGGAACTACGTCTGGAGATTTCTGGTCAAGCCAGGAATGACGAAATTGTTTATGTTTTTGCAAATTAACACTCTTGGTGCATAGCCTGAGATTCATTTTCTAAATTCTTATCCTAAACTCGCGTTTAGAAGTGGGATTTTCAGAACTGAATATATATTTCGAAAAAACCCTCAGCACTCCTTTGCGCCCGCTGCGGTTTATCTATCTGAGAATCGATGAACATGAAATTCAGCCGCATGATTTTACCAGTTCATAGCCTGGTCCAGATCTGCAATAATATCATCAGCATCTTCAATTCCAACTGAAATACGAATCAGACCGTCCGTAATTCCTGCAGATTTTCGGATTTCTGGCTTTACCACGGCATGAGTCATGGAAGCCGGATGCTGAATCAACGTGTCAACCGTACCCAGACTCACGGCAAGGCTTGCCAATTTAGCCCGGTTCATCAACTCTACTCCGGCGTGGTAACCACCGCTCAGCTCAAACGCAATCATGCCGCCATAACCGTTCATCATCTGTTTGTTGATAATGTCAGCATCGGGATGGTCCGGGAGTCCGGCATACCAGATTTGGCTCACTTTGGGATGAGCAGCCAGATAGGACGCCATTATTTCACCATTTTCGGAGTGCTGTTTCATTCGGAGTGGGAAAGTTTTTAATCCCATCATCGTCAGCCAGGCATCAAACGGTCCGGAAATGCCACCAAAATTTTTGCGGCTGATTTGCATGTCGGTTTCTTCAAAAAAACCCTTTTTTGCAATTAGGGCTCCACCCACAACCGTTCCATGTCCGTTCAGATATTTGGTTGTTGAGTAGGCCACCACATCCGCCCCCCAATTGAACGGACGCATATGATATGGTGTGGCAAAGGTGTTATCCACCATCACCAGAGCATCGTGATGATGGGCTATTTCAATGATAATTTCCAGATCACAAACCCTCATGGTCGGGTTGGCAATACTCTCCAGGTAGACCAGTCCAATGTCGTCATATTTCTGAAATGCATCGTGTACGGCTTCCAGATCATTCGGATTGATGTTGGTCACTTCAATATTCAACTTTGGTGCACCTTCCTGCAAAAACTGTGAGGTACAGCCATAGAGGGTTTCCTGAGCCAGAATCCGCTTTCCGGCTCCAAGATTCATCAAACCGGTGGTGATGGCAGCCATGCCCGATCCAAACATCATTCCCTCGGCTTTTTCGTCAATATCCACAGACTCCATTTCGGCAAGTACACTCTCCAGTTTCTGAACCGTGGGGTTACCCAGCCTTGAATAGCTGTGAGTGGCACCTCCCGGCTCGTGAGCAAAAAATCGCCTTCCGGCTTCCGCATCTTTAAACTTATACGTAGATGTCTGATACAGAGGCATTACATGCGAACCGTACGGATCTTTCTCCGGATGGTCTGCCTGCGCACAAATCGTTTCTATCGAATTTTTTTGTTTAATTACCGTCTCCATTTTCCGATACCTCAATTTTTGCTTGTTCCTTGATGACCGAAAGCACAATGCTGGTATAGATTCTTTCCACACCCGGCACTTGTGTCAGTTTCGTCCGGAGAAACTGTTCATACTCTTTTGTGTCTTCCACTACCACATGCAGTAAATAATCATATTCACCAGTGGTGTTGTAGCATGCCAGTATTTCCGGCAAACCGGTAATGTATTTCGAAAACTCTTCCATCTCTCTCAATTGATGGACGGATAACTTGATTGAACAAAAAACAGTGAGCCCTTTTCGAATTGATTCCCGGTCTATCCACGCCGTATATCCTTTTATGACTCCCTCCCTCTCAAGGCGTTTCACACGCTCCAGAGTGGGCGTTGTGGTAAGACCGATTCGCTTGGCCAGTTCATTATTGGTCATCCGGCCGTTCTCCTGCAGAAGATCAACAATCTTCAGATCTGTTGAATCTAATTTCACCATCAATTGAAGAATTTAATTCTGTATTTATAGGTAAGTTAAAGAATATTATTCTTCAAGAAAAAAGATGTGCGGGTATTATTTCTTAACATCCTCTGTTTTATCAATTAAAGCAGACAGGCTCAAAAACTTGTAGTTCAAAGAGCAATTTTCTCGCTTCTCAATATTGGGTTTTGGCCCATTTTTTATCTTTATCTCACAAGCCCTTTTGCTATCAAGAAAAAACTGAGCCTGCATGATCTTTGGGAAAACCTCAAAATCTATGCAGGCTCACAAAAAAAGAATGAACAACTCTATTAATCCACAAACTCGATATCCGTTACAACAGGAAGGTGGTCAGACGGAAAGTGTCCGTTGCGGATATCGGCCAGAATTCCGTGCTGAATGAATCTGAAATTGGGATCGGCAAAAATGTAGTCGATTCTGCGATCCGGGAAAATTCTTTCAAATGCGTTCCATGTGGATGTTGGTCCGTGATGGCCATATTCTGAATGATAAAATCCGTCAAACAGCTCCATTTCCACCGGCCCCTGATCGGGATTGGCAAGTATTTGATAGGGTTCGTCTTCTTCCACGGTATTCAGATCTCCCATCACAATCACCGGATCGTCTCCGGCAATTTCTGCTACTTTTTCGAGAATCAGGCTCGAACTCTGCCGCCTTGCTTCCTGTCCGCGGTGATCAAAATGTGTGTTAAATACAATGAAAGAACGGTCATTCCTTTTATCCATAAGCCGTGCCCAGGTAACAATACGTGGAAGAGCAGCATCCCAGCTTTGACTGCCGGGCTCATTGGGTGCCTCAGAAAGCCAGAACGTTCCGTCTTCGATCAGATCAAACCGATCTGTTTTGTAATAGATTGCGCAAAATTCCCCACGCTCATCGCCGGCATCGCGGCCAACGCCTATCCATTCGAATTCGGGCAGCATTTCATCCAGTTCTTCAAGTTGGTTAATAAGCCCTTCCTGCGTACCCACCAGGTCATTTTGATGAAACCGAAACATACTCGCCACAAAATCTTTGCGGTGCGGCCAGGCATCCGGGCCGTCGTCGGGATTATCAAACCGGATGTTAAAAGACATTACACGCATCGGGTCCGAAGTTACTTCAGCCGATCTGTCACTTGTTTCGGCTTCTTCGCATCCAAGAATTGCTATCATAAAAACCGGAATTAAAATCATCGAAAAAAAATAGAGAATTGTATTGTTCATAAGTCAAAATGTTGTTAATTATTTCATTTCATCTGATTATCAGGAGGCTCTGCAGTACCCATCGGTCGGCTGGATTAATCGACTGACGGGCAGTATTGCAAAGTTATAAATTTTAAGAATCTTAATTTAGAATACAGTTTATTCAAAGAGTTCGGTTTAAAAGAATCCTATTTCACTGTCACTTCCCTCTTTCCTTTAAAGCACAAATTCCTGATCCGGCTCCATGGCAAGTACTGTTTCTGTCATTAATTTAATCAGATTTTCCAGGTCGCTGAGTGATGCCGTTTCAACAGGTGAATGCATATAGCGCAGCGGAAGTGAAATCAATGCACTCGGAATTCCTGTACGCTGATAAAAAATGCTGTCGGTATCAGTTCCCGTGCGAATACTTGTGGCTTCATGCTGAATATTGATCTCCTTTTCTGATGCGGTTTTTTCAATCAAAGAAACCACTGCAGCGTGATTGGCCCCACCGTGCTGAACCGTTGGCCCTTCGCCCAGCTTTACCGCTCCGTGCTCTTTGTTGTTAATTCCTGGGGTATCTGTGGCATGAGTGACATCAGTGACAATAGCGGCGTCCGGCATATGGCGAAAACTCATCATTCGGGCGCCAAATCCACCCACTTCTTCCTGTACGGAATTCAGTGCCAGTACATTTACACGAAGTTTATTCTTTTTCCTGTACAAATTTCGCATCACCTGAGAAATTGCAAAACTGCCAATGCGATTATCCAAAGCCCGGCCGGTAACGATCTCATCATTCAAAAATTCGAGGTCGTCCGCATAGGTTACCGGATCTCCTACCTGAATCAGCTCCAGGGCTTCCTCTTTCGAGGAAACACCGATATCCACATAAATATCTTTCCAGGCAGGCTGCTTGCCGCCACCATTTTTGTTGTCTTGCAAATGAATAGCGGTATTTCCAACGACGCCGGTCACACGGCCGTTTTTGTTATGAATATAAACGCGTTTCCCCCTGGCTATGGTAGAATCGCTGCCTCCAAGCTTGTTCAGCGTAACAAATCCCTTCTCGGAAATGTGCTGTACCACCATTCCGATTTCGTCGGCGTGAGCTTCAATCATAACCGTGGCAACATCGGCATTCGTTTCTATACGTGCCAGAGCTGATCCGTATGAATCCGACTCCACACGGTCGGAATATTTCTCAAGATATTCTTTCCAGATTTTCTGTCCCTTTGTTTCGTAACCGGTCGGGCTTGGGGTGATGATTAACTCTTCAAGCAATTTTTGTGATTCGTTATCCAGCATTCTTTTGACGTTTGGTTAATCTTAATTTTTCCATCAACTTTTAATGATGCAACTTCCGGAATATAACAATCATACGATCTCCATTTCAGCTGAATTACATTCTGTTACAATCAGATATTTTTGATGCTTTTCCCGAAAAGATTTCTATTACCTCTTATTAATCGACTCAAAATACACACTCTTCTAATATTCGTTTTTTAATATTCGATGAACATGACAGATTGAATAATCTGACAAATTATCGTTTTTAAAAACAATTCAGGTAAAGAAAATGAACAACAGAAAAACACCCTTTTCATATCGTGCATTTGTTTCTATTCTGATGGCAATTTGCTTTCTGGGACTGGCGATATCGGGTATAGTTATGTATATCGCACCTCCCTGCAGTGTTGCTGAAGCTACTGGTTGGATGTTTACCGGAATGACAAAAGTTCAATGGTCCTCATTGCATCAGGTAATGGCACTGATTATTGTCGTTTTAGCTCTCTTTCACCTTTTTATTTACAACTGGAAACCATTTCTGTGTTATTTCCGGCGCAGAAAAGCGAGAAGTTTGTCAAAAAATAAACTGAAAGATTCTTCTTCCCTACTATCGAAAGTACCCCGCGAAGTGTATTTCGCTACACTGGCAGCCATCATCCTTTACGCCGGAGCCCTGACTCTGATTCCCCCATTTGGATGGCTGCATGATGGCCAGGATCTCATCAAAGATTCTCATCGCGAATCTGTTGAACGAACCGGCCGCGGACTTGGGGGTGGAGGCGGTGGACAGCAACTTGAAGCACAGAGACACTTACAATTTGATACTCTCGCAACCGACCGGTTAATTCCGGAAGGGCTTGAAACCCAGTGCCCGGATACTGAAGAACTAATTGACATTCATGATCAACAGCTCCTGGATGACTGTGGCCTTGGCCGGACTGAAGAACAAAGAGGAGGCGGTGGCCTCGGCCAGGGTGAACCGGAAGGCCGCGGGCTTGGGCAAGGTGGCGGACAAGGTGAAGGGCGTGGTCTGGGCCAGGGAGATCCCCAGGGACGTGGCATGGGCGTCGGACAAGGTGATGGCCGCGGATTCGGTCAGGATGATTCATTGAAACAGGGTGATGTGCACCGGTAAAATACTCCTGATCAAATTTTCATTATCTGGCTCGAATCAAATTCAAATCTGTATATACATTACTCTGCCAAATTCCTCTTTTTTCCTGCCTGATTCTCATTACCTTTAGAAAATTGTAAATTGAAAATAAGTATGCTAAGACCAGAATATCATCCTGATACATTTTATCACTGGACGGAGATCAACGTCCGGTTCAGAGATCTCGATCCTCTCAATCATGTAAATAATGCGGTTTTCAACACCTATTTTGAGGAAGCCCGGATCGACTTTATCCGGCATGTGCCTGAGTTCCGCGAATCGATGGAAGCCGGAATCAGTTTTGTGCTTGTACATCTTGAAATGAGTTACATCAAACCCATTTTTCACCCTGAAACCATACTGGTTGGCAGTTCCGTGAAAGAGTATGGAAACAGCAGCGTACAGGGATTTCAGGCCATTTATTCAAAAAATGATCACGAACTTAAAGCCGTAACCCAGACAACCGGTGTTTTGTTTGATGTGGAGAAGCAGCGCCCGGTCAGGCTACCAGAAATTGAAAACAGTGAGCAGTATCTATTCAACCCTCTTTCTGATGGATAAGAGCAGCCAATACAAAATTTTCAGTGATCCGGTTCACGGTTTCATCACCATTCCGAAAGGGATTATTCTTAAACTGATTGACCACGCTTATGTTCAGCGCCTGCGGCGGATCAGGCAGCTCGGGCTGGGATACCTGGTCTTTCCAGCCGCCGAACACTCCCGGTTCTCTCATGCCATCGGTGCACTCGAACTGGGGCAGCGTGTGCTGAAAAACCTTCGGGAAAAAGACACCACTATCAGTGACGCTGAAGTTACCGGAACGCTGATTGCCATTTTGCTGCACGATGTGGGCCACGGGCCTCTCTCCCACACCCTGGAACATACGCTGATTGATGATTTCAGCCACGAGATGATGAGCCTCAAAATCATGGAAACATTAAACCGTGAATTTGACGGGGAGCTGCAAACCGCGATTGATATTTTTACCGATCAATACACAAAAAAATTTCTGCATCAGCTTATCTCTTCCCAGCTTGATATGGATCGGCTCGATTATCTGAAGCGAGATAGTTTTTTTACCGGGGTGTCGGAAGGATCGGTAGGCATCAACCGGATTTTGAAAACCATGCGGGTTTTTAACGGTAATGTTGTGATTGAAAAAAAAGGGATCTACGCCATCGAAAACTACATTCTCTCAAGGCGGCTGATGTACATGCAGGTGTATCTGCATAAAACCGTTCTGAGTGCGGACGCCCTGCTGCGAAGTATCTTTCGCCGCGTTCAATTCCTGATCGGTTCAGGTGAAAAGGTTGATATACCCTCCGAACCGCTGAACTATTTTTTCAAGAAAAAGCCTTCATCAAAGAAAAAAATCAGCGACACAACGATGAAGCAGTACCTGGCCCTCGACGATCACGATGTGTATCTGAGCATTAAAAGCTGGCTGCATAGTGATGATAAAATTTTATCGGATCTCACCCGCCGGTTTTTGAACCGTTCGCTGTTCAGAACCCTGCTCACCGACCGCAAACAGCGGCACCTGCTCCGCGAAGAAATTCACACCAAAACTCAGCACTACCTGAAACAGAACGGGCTTCCCTGCGACGATCACTCCACCCGATTTTATTACGATGCTGATGAAAGCTTCAGCGAAGCTTACAAATATGAGAGTGAGAGTATCTGGATTCTGGATGACGAGAACAAAGCTAAAGAGTTTTCAAAAGCGGCAGATACGAAGCATATTATTGCCCTGACGAAACCGGTTGTGAAGCCCTATTTGGTTCATTTAAAAGAACTTTCTCTCTGAAGTTATATCGAATCAATTTACTCGTCGAGATATTCCCAGGTAGTAATAGAAATAGTTTCTCCATTGGGAGTTTTGGATGTGTAGTAAGAATATCTGAGTGATATTTGATCTCTTTTCATAACAAGGATTTCAGCCGTGTTATCATTGAGCTCTGGTGAGACATCGAATTCCCGGCCTTGTTCAAAACATTCCGATCCGATTTCAGCAAACCCGTCTGTCACCTCAGAAAAAATGATTTTGATCCTCAAATGCTGACTTTCACTCTCGTTTTCATTCAGAATTTCAAGCACTTTAGCCTGAACACGGCATTCAATCCACGTTGAATGATTTTCTTGAAACGGCCACAAAAAGATTAATAAAACAGTCAGTATCAAAGACATATCGGCAGAGTTTGTCCTGACAATCTACAAAAAATAAACTTTTTTCATACCTGTTAGTCAGCTCTTTCGTACTTCACAAAAGAAAACTCTTCATGTTCTTCGCGCCAGGTTTCTTTCCAGGTTTTACCGATTTGATCCCGGTATTCGGGGAAAAACGTATCTCCCTCATACTCATTTTTAATTTCGGTAATGACCAGTTCATCAGCCCGACCCAGCATTTGCCGGTAAATTTCTCCCCCGCCAATCACAAAAACTTTATCATGATCGCTGAGGTAATCGAGAGCAGCATCAATTGTGCTGAATGTATTTACGTGATCGTAATTTTTTGACCGGCTGAGCACCACGTTCTCGCGGCCAGGCAGCGGTTTTTCGTTTAGCTCTTCAAAAACAACGCGCCCCATTAGCAGCGGGTGCCCCATTGTGGTTCGTTTAAAGAATTTCAGATCTTCACTGTAATGCCACGGCAGGGTTCCGTCTTTTCCGATAACGAGATTGGGATCGTGGGCTGCAATCAGAATCAGTTTCATACAGCCACCGGAAACCTGATGACCGGATGCGGATTATAATTACTCAACTCAAAATCATCGAACTCGAGTTCATCCACCGGTTTATTTGCGATTTTTAGGGTTGGCAGCTGGCGGGGCTCTCTTTTGAGCTGTTCTTTCATCCCTTCGATGTGATTTTCATAAATATGGGCATCCACAATGGTGTGGGCAAATGTTCCGGGTTTCAGACCCACCTCCTGTGCCACTGCCAGCGTAAGCGCCGAGTAGCAAGCCAGGTTAAACGGAATGCCAAGGGCAATGTCACCGGAGCGCTGGGTCAGATGGCAGTTCAATTTACCGTCAGCCACATTAAAAATATACATGATGTGACACGGCGGCAGGCCCATCTCGCCGAGTAGGCCGGGGTGCCAGGCCGACACCACAATCCGCCGGCTGTTGGGGTTGGTTTTGAGCATATGAATGGCATTTTGCACCTGGTCAAACTCATCATATCGCCACTCTTTCTGTTGATTGCCATCCGGGCTTTGATAACCGCTTCCGTCTGTGGCTTTTGCCATCGGGAACCGACGCCAGAGAACGGGATAAATGGGCCCTACATAACCGTCTTCATCCGCCCAGGCGTCCCAGATGTGCACATCATTTTCGTCTCGCAGCCATTTGATATGATCTTCCCCTCTCAGATACCAAAGCAGCTCCATAATCACAGATTTAAAAAATACTTTTTTTGTGGTTAAGAGCGGAAATCCGTCTGAAAGATCTACCTTATAGAATTCGGCAAAATTGGAAAGTGTTTTGATTCCGGTTCGGTTTTCTTTCCAAACTCCGTTTTCCAATACGTTTTGAACAAGGGTCAAATAAGCTTTCATATCTGTATATTTCTAAAATTTTTTATAATACGACACCTGTGAGCAAAAATACGGCTACGGAAAAATAGATCATAATACCGGTCACATCTACAAGTGTTGCAACAAAGGGTGCTGATGTTACAGCAGGATCAAAACCCAGTTTAGACATAATGAAGGGCAACATGGAGCCACTCATGTTACCAAACAATACTACTCCCACTAAACTGGTACCAACTGTGAGTGCCTGAAGTGTAAGTGCCAGTGTAAAAGGTTCTCCCCGTAGAAACATCCAAAACCCAATTACGATGGATCCCAAAATACCCAAGGCAGCCCCCAACAGAAAACCTGATAATAACTCTTTCCGTAATACTTTCAACCATTCAGTCAACCTAATATCATCGGTAGAAATACCTCGGATAATCAGTGTTGCAGCCTGTGATCCCGAGTTACCACCACTGGAAATAATCATAGGAATAAACAGGGCAAGAACGGCGGCTGCGGCAAGGGTATCTTCATAACCGGCCATTGCCGTTACAGTAAACATCTGCCCAAAAAAGAGAAGTACTAACCAGCCAACCCGTTTTTTTACCATCTCAAGAGTGCTGGTTTCCGAATATTTTTTATCGAGTGCACTCATACCGGCCATCAGCTGCATATCCTCGGTTGTTTCTTCTTCTGCAACATCCAAAACATCATCAACGGTAACAATTCCAACAAGGATTCCATCCGAATCAACCACGGGCATTGCCACCCGGTCGTATTTACTCAGCATTCGAACTGCCACTTCCTGATCATCAAATGCACTCAGGGCCTCGAACGTATTGTCCATGATGTCGGCAATTTTCGTTTTGTATTCGGCCAGTATTAGCTGATTAAGCCTTAAGTCATCAATCAGTTTTTCGTTTTCATCTACCACATAAATTACGTTGAGCGTTTCAGCTGTTCTCCCATATTTTCGAATATGTTCGAAACTTTTTGAAACCGTCCAGTCTTGTTTAATTCTCACATAATTTGTGTTCATCAAACGACCAACACTCTCCTCCGGGTATCCAAGCAACCGCCTTACCTGGGCAATATTCTCCGGATCAAGCGTATTCAGAACTTTTTGGGTCAGATCACCCGGAAGTTCTTCCATCAGAGCCACTCTCTCATCTGGCTCAAGGTTGTTCATCACATCGCTTAACTGCTGGCGGCTGAATGTTTCGAGCAATTCCACACCTTTTGGTGAACTCAGGGAAGCAAAAACGTCTGCAGCTTTGGCTTTTTTCAGTAATCTGAAAATAACCACTGCAACCTCAGGATCAATTTCTTCCAAAAATTCGGCTATGTCCACAGCCGGCACTTCTTCAAGAGATTCTTTAATGGTTACCCACGCTTTCTTCTCTATCAGTTCGTCAAGTTCGGGTTTTAGCAATTGTACAATCATGACAAATGTTAAAAATGAAATTGAATGCCAATGGTTTTCAGCAATACGGATTGTCGAAAATATCAAAAAAAAGAGTAAGCTATTTACTCTATTCTGTAATTATTTTCTAATCTTTTGAAGAGCATTTCTGGCAGCCATCTGCTCTGCATTTTTTTTACTCTTGCCGGTTCCTTCCCCAAGTTTCTCATCGCCAATATAGACTGCCACCTGAAACGTTTTATCGTGGCCGGGGCCCTCTTCGGAGAGCACAACATACCTCGGAAGTTTTAACTTTTCTGACTGTGAATATTCCATCAGCATACTTTTGTTGTTGTCGATGTTTGTAACAATCTCTTCAAAGTCTAAAAACTGATTTAATGTATGATTGACAAACCGGTGAGCTTTGGTGTATCCTTTTGAAATATAAATTGCAGCCGTCAATGCTTCAAAAACATCGGAGAGTACACTTTTTGACAGTTCTATGCCCTGACCGGACGCCCGTTCACCAACTTCAAGAATTTCATTAAGCTTAAGTTCTTTTGCGAGTTTAAAGAGCGTATCCCCCCGCACAATTTTTGCTCGCAGTTTGGTGAGGAATCCTTCGTTTTCGGTGGGATACTTTTCGAACAGAATTTCTGTAACTATTAAGTCCAGAACGGCATCACCTAAAAATTCAAGGCGCTCGTAGGTTTCGTGCGATTCAAATTTATTATGATCTACGATAGACCGATGCCGCAATGCCCTCTCAAACAGCTCCCTGTGTTGTGGCTGTATTTGAAAATTCAGAATTTTTTCGAGATGGGATATTCTTTGATTCGACTCATAATGAACAGATTCTGGCTGAATTTGAAACCATTTTCTGAGCCGTTTGATCATACTTACTCTTCGAACTTCTTAAATACCAGGGTTGTATTGTGCCCGCCAAATCCAAATGCATTATTCAGGGCGTAGTTAATATCCCTGTCTACCGGTTTATTGGGAGTATAGTTCAGGTCACACTCCGGGTCGGGAGTTTCCTGGTTGATCGTAGGGGGAATTTTGCTGTGATAAATTGCCAGCAATGTGGCCAGTGATTCGGCCGCACCGGCAGCACCCAGCATGTGCCCGGTCATCGATTTGGTCGAATTCAGATTCATCTTGTATGCATGGTCACCAAAAACCCGTTTGATGGAGTTTGTTTCGGCAATATCGCCAAGTGGCGTTGCTGTGCCGTGCATGTTGATATGATCTACATCTTGCGGTTCAATACCGGCCATTTTGAAAGCATTTTCATAGGCAAGAGTTACTCCATTCCCATCCGGATCGGGGGCAGTAATGTGATAGGCATCGGCAGAAAATCCATAACCAACAATTTCTCCATAAATTCTGGCTCCTCGTTCCAGTGCCGATTCCAGAGATTCAAGAAAAAACATAGAGGCACCTTCGCCAAGGACAAAACCATCGCGGTCTTTGTCGAATGGTCTGGATGCTTTTTCAGGTTCTTCATTTCGTCTGGACAATGCCCGCATCGAAGAAAAACCTGCAACGCCAATGCGCCAGACAGGTGCTTCAGATCCGCCGCAAACTGCCATATCAGACTGGCCATATCGAATCGAATCAAAGGCCAGGCCAATATTGTGCGAGCCTGTTGCACATGCTGAAACAGCACAGAAGTTTGCACCTCTGAATCCATATTTGATAGAAATCTGGCCGGCCGGTATATCGGGAATCAGTTTTGGAATAAAAAACGGATTCACTGCTCTCGAGCCCTGCTCATGCAGAGACACCGCCTGATCGTAAAACGTAATCATCCCTCCAATTCCAGTACCGATGATTACAGCAACCCGATCTTTATCTATTGCGTCCAGATTTACCTTACTGTCCTCAATAGCCTCATCGGCTGTAATCATCGCATATTGGGTGACCGGATCGAGTCTTCGGGCTTCCTTTACTTCGAAATAATCTTTCGAATCGTAATCAGCAAGCTGTCCTGCAAACTTTGTTGACAGATCACTTGTATCAAAATGTGTGATAGGGCGTACACCACTTTTACCTGAAATAAGAGCGTTCCAAAATTCAGGAGCGGTCTTTCCCAATGGAGTGAGTGCACCTATTCCAGTAACTACAACTCTGCGTCCGGCCATATGGATAAGGTTATTTAAGTTTTTCCTATGATTTGTCTTTTACATACTTAATGGCATCGCCAACAGTGGCAATGTTTTCAGCATCTTCATCAGGAATACTCAGATCAAACTCTTTTTCGAATTCCATGATCAGTTCAACAGTATCGAGTGAGTCAGCACCCAGGTCGTTAGTAAAGTTGGCTTCAGGTACTACTTCTGATTCATCAACTCCCAGTTTATCAACTATAATTGATTTAATTTTTGATTCGACTTCTTGTGACATAGGATTAGTCCTTTCGTTTGTTATGGGTTAATTAAAATTTAGATATTTTTTTTTATCAAAAGAAAATACAACTTCTGACTATAAATTACATGATCTTGTCGCGTTGTTTCTGCATGTTTAAAAAATCTTGCCCGGAAATCAACCTGTTTCAGGTTGTTTTATTTCAATGGTTTGATGCAGCCAATCAATCGTTTTGCTGGCCGGATGACACTTACATGGCCATACCGCCATCTACACGAATCACTTCTCCGGTTATATAAGAACTTAAATTTGAAGCAAGAAATGCAACTGTATTCGACACTTCTTCGGGATTTCCGGGTCTGCCCAGGGGGGTTTCCTGTTTAATTCCTTCAAGTACCTTTTCATTCAGATTTTCGGTCATCTCAGTTAGAATATAACCGGGAGCAACCACATTTGCCCGAATGTTTCTGCTGGCAAGCTCTTTAGCAAACGACTTTGTAAAACCGATAATACCTGCCTTGGAAGCTGCATAGTTGCTCTGCCCTGCGTTTCCGGATATACCAACAACTGAACTTATATTTATAATGGAACCACCTCTTGCTCTCATCATTGGTTTGGTGGCAGCTTTCGAGTAGTTGAAAATACTTTTCAGATTGGTGGTAATCACATCATCCCAGGCTTCTTCCGTCATTCTGAGAATCAGATTATCTTTCGTGATGCCTGCATTATTTACCAAAACATCGAGAGTACCCCACTGTTTCACAATATCAGAGATAACCTCCTCGGCCTTTTCAAAAACAACGGCATCTGCCTGATAAGCCAGGCCTTTCACTCCCTTACTCTCAATTTCTTTCACAACTTCGTTAGCTGCTTCTTCGGATCTTGCATAGGTTATTGCAACATTGGCTCCAAATTGTGCCAGAGTCAGTGCAATGGATTTTCCAATCCCCCGGCTGCCGCCGGTTACCAAACAGTTTTTTTCGCTTAAATTCATATTCCTTCTATTCGATTCCGTCTATATTAACATTTTTCAGTGTATGCTTCACCAGGCCCTGAAGAACCTTTCCGGGCCCAACTTCAATAAACCGGTTTGCTCCCTCTTTTTCCATATTTTTCAGCGTTTGTGTCCATCTGACGGGATTAACCAGCTGGTTCAGTAAATTCTTTTTGATTTCGGCAGGATCTGTTGCCGGTTTTGCCGTAAAGTTACTATAAATTGGGCAAGAGGGGTTGGAAAAATCTATTAAATCCAGTTTTTCTTTAAAAGCATCATAAGCCGGTTTCATCAGCGGAGAGTGAAATGCACCGCTCACAGGCAACATTTTAGCAAGCCTGCATCCTTTTTCTTTAGCAAGTTCAACCGCTTTTTTTACCGCATCCACATCACCGGAAACGACAAGCTGCCCCGGGCAGTTGTAATTTGCCGGAACTACCGGTTTTTGAATTTCATCCGTTGCCTGTTTGCAAATTTCATCAACTGTTGCGTCTTCCAAACCAATGACAGCAGCCATCGTACCGGGTTGATTGTTTCCTGCTTCCTGCATCAATTTACCTCGCAGTGCTACCAGTTCCAGGGCAGTTTCAAAGCTAAGTACACCCGATACTTCGAGTGCTGAAATTTCTCCAAGACTGTGGCCGGCCACCATGTCGGGCTGTTCGGATATTGTGCGGAACAGTGCAACTGAATGAACAAAAATTGCGGGTTGTGTAAACCGGGTTTGAGTCAGAGTTTCCGCAGGCCCTTCGAACATGATATCACTGAGAGAGTATCCCAGCAGGTTGTTTGCCTGCAAAACCAATTTTTTAAAAATCGGATTTTCATCGAAATGAGTTTTCCCCATTCCTACTTTTTGCGAACCCTGGCCTGGAAACAGTATTGCATTCATGACTTACTCCATTTCAGATAGATTGCTCCCCAGGTTAGCCCTCCGCCAAATGCTGCAAGAATAATATTATCACCCTCTTTGAGCCTGTCTTTCCAGTCATACAAACAGAGCGGAATAGTGGCCGCGGTCGTATTTCCGTATTTATCTATATTTATCATCACTTTCTCTTCATCGAGCTCCATTCTGCGTGCTGTTGCCTGTATAATCCTCAAATTGGCCTGATGCGGTACAAGCCAGGCAACATCGTCACTGGTCAAATTATTTCGCTCCATAATTTCAAGAGACACATCGGCCATCCCCTCAGTGGCTTTTTTAAATACAACCCGTCCGTCTTGCCGGAGATAGTGCATTTTCGATTCAACGGTTTCTGCAGTTGCCGGGTTCATACTTCCTCCTGCCGGCTGGTACAGGCTGCAGTCTTCATCACCGTCGGTATGCTGTACAAAATCAATAATTCCGTTCTCATCGGTCTCTTCCAGAACAACTGCACCGGCACCATCGCCAAACAAGATACAGGTGGTGCGATCGGTAAAATCTACAATCGAACTCATTTTGTCTGCACCGATTACCAGAACTTTTTTCATCCGCCCGGATTCTATCATCATGGCTCCTTCAGTCAGTGCGTAAACAAATCCTGAGCAGGCGGCTGACATATCATAACCGTAGGCATTTTCTGCTCCAATTCTTTTTTGAACAAGAGCTGCCGTTGCCGGGAAAAAATAATCGGGGGTAACCGTGGCAACGATAACGGCATCAATTTCTTCTGCTTTTACACCTGCATCCTCAAGTGCTTCTTTGGCAGCTTCTGTTGCCATAAACGAGGTGGCTTTGTCGGGATCTTTCAAAATCCGCCGTTCAGAAATTCCTGTCCGGGTCCGGATCCATTCATCATTCGTATCTACCATGGTTTCCAACTCGGCGTTGGTGAGCACATAGTCGGGCAAATAATGGCCTACGCCTGAAATTTTAGCTCTTTTAGAACTCATTCTTTGTTGTTGAAGGTTAGTTATTTAAGACTTCCACAATTTTGTGGTTCACATGGTTTTCCACACATTTGGAGGCATTTAAAATCATATTTTTGATGGCTTCAACCGAGCTGCCTCCATGCCCAACAAGGCTCATTCCGTTCACGCCCAGGAATGGTATTCCACCCACATGCTCGTAATTAAAAGCTTGCATAGTATCAGAAATCATCCCCAAAACAGTTTGCTGAGTTTGCGCATCGCTACCTTTCTCTTCCATGGTTTTTGTGAGCATATGATACAGTATTTCCGGAATGGACTCTCCAAACTTAAGCAGTACATTTCCACTAAACCCATCGGTAAGGTAAATGTCAGTTTTGCCAAACAGAATATCTTTACCTTCGATATTTCCTCTAAATCCCGGCATATCTGAAAGCATCTTATGAACTTCTTTGTGAAGATCAGTTCCTTTTTCAGGTTCTTCTCCAACATTAAGTAGCCCAACTGTGGGTTCTTCAATATTCATAATCTCGCTGGCAAAAATTCGGCTCATTTTTGCAAATTGAAGATACATCTCGGGCTTTAATTCCAGATTAGCTCCGGCATCAACCAGCAGGCTTACACCTTGAATTGTTGGGTAGGTGGCTGCAATAGTGGGACGAATAACGCCCTCCAGTTTTCCAAGCAAAAACATGGAAGCAGCCAGCAGCGCACCGGTATTTCCTGCACTTACAAATGCTGCACAATCTCCCTGTTTGTGTGCAGCAATCCCTTTCGTAATTGAAGAATTTTTCTTCTGTTTTACAGCCGATGCGGCGGAATCTTCCATCCCGATAATTTCGGGGGCATGCAATATGTTGATTTTATTTGATTTGTAATCAAGCTTATTCAGCTCTTTTTCGATCAGTTCTTCAGGCCCTACCAATAATATTTCAATATTATCGGATTCGTTTGCAGCTTTAACAGCACCCTGAACCGGCCGTTCCGGATAGTGGTCCCCTCCTACTGCATCAACAGCAATCAACATATTTTAATCCATTTGGTTATTTGGAAACATTTATTACCTGCCGTCCGCGGTAGTGCCCGCATTCCATGCAAACATGGTGATATCTGTGATAGGCTCCGCAATTGGGACATTCAACAAGAGGTGTATCGGTAATTGCATGATGAGCACGCCTCTTGTTTCGGCGAGCTTTTGAAGTTTTTCTTTTCGGATGTGCCATTTAAGTAAAATTTAATTTTGCTTCAGTTTTTTTAATTCTGCCCATCTTGGGTCGATTGTATCATCGTCCTCGCTGTCGGGTCCAAATTTTTTTGTTTCAAAGGTTTTCAAATTGCCATCGGCATCAATATAATCCGGATGAATTTTCCGGATGGGTACCTCAAGCATAATAGTATCCCGAACATCGGGACCAATGTCCACGGTTAAATCGTGGACCGGAATTTGGCGAACCGCTCCTTTTTCAGTCTCGGAGGGCTCATCAATATTGGGATCAAACAGCAAGTGATATGAGCCAGATAACTTTTTGGTAAATGGTTCCAGAGATCGGTCACATATCAGTTTTGTTTCAGCTTCTAAATTAAATTTCACTTCCACAAATTGATCGGTTTTGTAAAAATCTATCTCAATCCGAGCTTTCAGCAGTGATACTTCATCCCGCTTCAGCTCCAGATCTTTACTGTCCAGATCAACAGTTCTGTGGCTGTCTCCTTCAGGAAGTTCCTGTAAATTGAATTTTAATTTAGAAATTTCCACAATAGCCATGAAATATAGGGAGAAGCCTTTTTTTATGCAATTTAATTAAACAGCCCGTAGAGTCTTTGCTCTACCATTGAAATCACTTTTCCGAGGTCTTCATCATCATTCACAAAATCGAGGTTATCGGTATCTACAATCAACTTTTCGTTGTCGTAGCGGCTTATCCAGTCTTCATAAAGACTGTTCAGGCGCTCCAGGTATTCGATTCGAATGGTATTTTCATAATCGCGGCCCCGCTGTTGTATCTGCCTGACCAGTGTTGGTACCTCGGCCCGCAGATAAATTAAAAGGTCTGGCGCCTGCAGATAAGCAACCATTTCGTTGAACAGTGCGCAGTAATTTTTATAATCACGGTCGCTCATTAACCCCATTTCATGAAGGTTTTTTGCGAAAATTTCCACATCCTCGTAGATGGTTCTGTCCTGTATCAGACTACTTTCCATTTCCATCAGTTTTTTTTGATGACGAAACCGGCTCGATAAAAAGTAGATCTGCAGGTTGAAACTCCACCTTCTCATATCTTCATAAAAATCTGACAGATACGGATTATCTTCGACGGACTCAAAATAGGTTTTCCAGCCAAAATTTTTGCCCAGCAGCGAGGTGAGTGACGACTTCCCCGCACCAATATTTCCTGCAATAGCAATATATTGTTTCTGTTTTTGTGCAGCCATATTAATTGTCTTTTCCTAACAGACGATACATTGCTTTTTTATAACTCTCCACACCCGGCTGGTTGAATGGATTCACATCCAGCATATAGACATAAACAGCCGTAAAAAGTTCGTAGAAATAGATCAATTCTCCCAATTGCTGGGTATTTAATTTATCCAGCACCACTTTAATGACAGGAACTCCGCCTTCGGTATGTGCCTGTATCGTACCATCGAGAGCACTCCTGTTTATCTCGTGAAACGATTTACCAGCCAGATAGTTGAGCTGATCGGTGTCGCGATCGTCACCCTCGTTTACTTTAAGCGATGAATACGGCTGATCCACAACAAGCAGAGTTTCCACAATGTTTCGGCGTCCTTCCTGAATCAGCTGCCCCACACTGTGCAGATCTGTAGAATATCCGGCCATTGCAGGAAACAGCCCTTTTCCTTCTTTTCCTTCACTCTCGCCGATTAACTGCTGAATCCACGCCACAAAACCATTCAGCTCCGGTTCAAACGTGCCAATTACATCTACGGCATAGTCATTGTTGTGCAAAACTGATCTTGCCGCCGCGAATTCAAGAATATCCGAGCGATCTTTTTTCTCCTTTTCAAACATAGAAACCGCTCCGTAAAAAAGCGTCTGAATATCGATACCGGCAACAGCTATAGGGAGAAGCCCGACGGGGGTCAGAACTGAAAAACGGCCACCCACATCGTTGGGGATGACGTACTTTTTATATCCCTCATCGGCAATAATTTTGTTGAGCACACCACCCTCGGGGCCTGTGGTGGCAATGATGCGGTCTTGTGCGTCTTCATATGTTTCGTGCATCCAGTTTCGGAGCATTCGAAAAGCCAATGCTGTTTCGAGCGTTGAGCCCGATTTGGAAATCACATTCAGATAAACACTTTTTTTCTCACCGTCTTCTTTGGGTTCATTCAAATATTCGATCAATTCGGCCAGATATTTCCCGCTCATATGATGGCCGGCATACAAAATCTCAGGGCCATTATTTTTAAAAACCGGATTCAGCGCTTTGATGATGGCCATAGCACCGGTGTATGATCCGCCAATACCGCAAACAATGAACAGATCCGCATCTTTCCTGATGTTATTTGCATATCGGGACAATTCTTCCAATTCGGCATCATTCGGACTGGCGAGAATCCGTCTCCAGCCCAGCCATTCGCTGCCGGGGCCTGTGCCATCCACCACCTGTTGATATGCTTTTTCTGCCTGCTCCAGGGCATGGTCAAACTCCTCAGAGTTTATAAAGCTTTTTACATGCTGTACATCTGTTTTAATCATGGTTACCTCAAAATTTTTGCGAGTTCATAAAGTTCAAAGTTAATTTTTTTAATAATCCCGAAAGTTTCGGCGATGGGGGTAATTTTTACTTCATTGCTGATCACGCCAACCATTACTTCACTCATTCCGTTATGAATGGCATGAACCGCTTCATAACCGAGACGGCTTGCCAGGACCCGATCGTGAGCAGTAGGGCTGCCTCCGCGCTGAACATGACCTAAAATACAAACTCTCATATCATATTTGCCGAAATCTTCTTCCAGTTCGCTGCTGAGTTTTATTGCCCCTCCGGTTTCATCTCCCTCCGAAACCACTACAAGAGTACTGCGGCTTTTTTCTTTTAGAATATCTCTGAGAGATTGCTTAATATCTTTAATGTTTTTAAGGGCTTCGGGCAGAATAATCAGCTCCGCACCACAGGCAATTCCTGTTTCCAGAGCAATAAAACCGGCATCCCTGCCCATAACTTCCACCAGAAACAGGCGCTCGTGTGCATCAGCCGTATCTCGGATTTTGTCGATAGCTTCCATCGCGGTGTTCAGTGCCGTGTCGTATCCGATGGTCTCGTCGGTGCCAATCAGATCATTATCAATCGTGCCGGGCACACCCACTACATTAATTCCCTGCTCCTGGCTCAGAAGGGTCCCCCCCCGGAACGTTCCATCACCGCCAATGGCAACCAGGGCGTCCACGCCTTCATTTCTTAAATTCTGGGCAGCAATAGCTCTCCCTTCTTTTTCCCGGAATTTTTCGGATCTGGCCGATTTCAGTATGGTGCCTCCGCGCTGTATAATTCCGGAAACATCAAGGTGTCCCATTGGTTTAAAATCGCCTTCAATCAGCCCCCTGTATCCAAAATTTACTCCCAAAACTTCACAGCCAAAATACTGTGATGACCGCACAACGGCTCTTACGGCAGCATTCATTCCAGGTGCATCTCCTCCACTTGTCAGAACAGCAATTTTTTTCATTCTGTATTTACGTATTTAAATTGGTTAGTTTAAGCCCTTCAATCAATTAATGCCTGATCTTGTTCGCACATACAATATAACAGTGATGCCGAAGTATTATGAAAATTTATTACAAAATTCACATATCAAACCATGGTATTGCCTGATGTATGCAAACAAACAAGAGAAACTAAACAGCCCGCCGGCATTGCGCAAATAATTAATATGCATTATTTGTATTTTCAGGGTTGAATTTAACTGATTGAATAATTTAAATGGCTCAACAGGCACTGTTAAAAAGCATTGAAATATCGCGTCCGAAAAGCTCTCTGAAAGACATTACACAACCCGTACAGGAAAATCTGGATCTGTTCCGAAACTTTTTCCGGAAGGAAATCAGCAGTGATGTTTTTCTGCTCGACCAGATCATCCGCTATCTGTTGAGACAAAAAGGCAAGGAAATACGCCCCACGCTGGTGTTTATGACGGCAAGAATGTTTGGCGAAGTGAACCAGCGCAGTTATGTTGCAGCCACCATGATCGAGCTTTTGCACACCGCAACTCTCATTCACGATGATGTGGTGGATGAAGCCGAAAAACGACGAGCTTTTCTGAGTATCAACAAAATCTGGCGAAATAAAGCAGGCGTGCTGCTGGGCGATTTTCTGCTCTCAAAAGGCCTGCTTATTGCACTGGACCATAAGGAGTATCAGCTGTTGCACGTGTTATCCGATGCCGTCCGGCTTATGAGTGAAGGCGAACTCCGCCAGCTCAAAACATCCAACCTTTTCAACATGACCGAAGAACGCTATTTTCAGATCATTTCCGAAAAAACGGC
>SKYV01000191.1 GCA_007127745.1 Balneolaceae bacterium | reverse complement strand
AGTACTGCTTCGAGTGAGAGGGAAGGTTCATTTAAAGTTGAAGCGGAATCATGAAAAAACCAGGAGGGAAACAAAGTGCGAATGTTCATTGATTTATTTCTGGGTATCTCTTGTGCCTGAATGAGAAACTGTCCGGGCTCGGTTTCAATGTCAATTTGTTCGGCTCCACGAGGCCAGGCATATAATGAGTCTTGCGAAACAGGTTCGGGCAGAGTTAAAAGGATTTGAAAATCACGGGTTGATTTATCTCTGCCGGCTGCAAGATAATTCCAGTAAAATTCACTCCAGTCCGGACCGCTTGCAATAGCTCCCTCCAGATCGTATGAAACAGAAAATGTGCGGGAAGTATCCGAAGCACTGTAATGCCATTTGATGACCACTTCTCTGTTACTTTCAGCCACACTGAAGGTATTTTCTTCCTCACTGTTATCGTTGATGTAATCGATGCCATCTTCGGAAACCCGAATATTTTTTATGTGAGTAAAACCCTGTTTTGGCAGGCGGTAATCAGCCCAGCTAAAATCTCCCTCAAAATGATAGGTGCGGTGCTCCGAGATGCGGACAATCCCGTTTTCAGTGATGGTTACATCAACCGAAATTTCCGATATTGAATAATCAGAGGCTGTCAATTGACTGAAACCGGCCGCGGTGAAAAGTATAAAAGCAAAGAAAATTCTGAATTTCAGCATATCAAAATATTATTTGGAGGCTTTACAAAACCCATAAGCCGTTTGGACTTACTGTCCGATATGTGATTTAAAAGCGTGTTTAAACCATTTGACAAGTATAACCCGAATTCAGGAATATTTCTTCATTTTTCATGCAGCTTCTCTGATATCAAAAATTCTGTAGCTGCCAAAAATCAGAAACTTAAGGCTGATTTAAAAACGCGGCCAAGATCAGCCTATGAGATTTGCCTGAATTCTGCTTTGAAGTAGGTGAAATAGACCGATGTATCCCCGGGAAAATCTGAATGTGTTCCGAAGATCAGCCACATGCGGCCATTACTGTCGGCGGTTACGGAATTATGGTCTGATTTTGTTCTTATCTCTTTGATTTCGAACTGTCGGGGTTCATTACACGATCTTGAGTTGGTGATGTCATCCGTAATCGAATTTTCTAACCAGTTTTGTGGATTATCGAAATACTGGATGTTCAGCAGTGCAGTTGGCCCCAATTGCAGAATATTGGTTGTGTCCGGTTTCACCACGTGTGAGCGTGCAAGAACATATTGATCTTCTCCTGCCGGTTCCCCGATATCACCACATCCCGAAGGTACATTCGTAGCAAAGCGAATAGTGTAACGCACTTCATACGGTGCAAAAGGTGCCAGATTATCAACCCGAAGCCGGTAAAGAATTTTAAAATTCTCGGGATGGTTCAGAACACTTGCAAAATGAGCATTTCCGGTTTCTGTCAACCCGGCCGGTAATGAAGTATAATCGGTTTGAAGTTCTGCCTGATTTATTTCCGGATCGGTGTAATCCGAATAGAACACTTCCCAGTTATGGTCGGCCTGGGTAAAATCATATTCGAAGGTTACAACCTCGGGGTCCGGTTCCAGAACATCACAGGACGACACCAAAATAAACAGAAATAAAAAAGCGATGTGATTTATTGAAAGCTGAATTTTTGATGGTAAATAATCTCTTAAAAGACAGGTTAGTGGGATAATATTTTTTAACATGTGTCTCCTTTAAGTTCTGTATTATTTTGGTTTTATCCATTCATAAGCCATTAGTAAATAACGATCTAAATAGGTAAATGTTTTGTCAATAAAAGCTATAATGAAAATTATGATTATGTTTTTTTTTGATATTTACTTTCTTTAATGTATTTGAAAAGAGGCATTACATAATCATCTGTCGGATGGTATTATTGCAAAGGCCTCTGAAAGCATCATATGAATTAGATCATTAATAAACTGATTGAATTATGACAATAAACAATAAACTGAGCCGCTCCATATGCGTCATATTTTTTACTGTTTGTGCTGGAGTGGCCTGCCAGCCTGCTGATGAGCCTGATTATGTTTTTGATGAATCACTTATTAATCAACACATGGATGCTGAGGTAACATTTCAGGAGAGGTACAGGCCTCAATTTCACTATACGCCTCTTATAAACTGGATGAACGATCCGAACGGACTGGTCTATTTTGACGGACAGTATCACCTATTTCACCAGTACAATCCATTTGGAAATACCTGGGGATTTATGAGCTGGGGGCATGCTGTCAGCGAAGACCTCGTCCACTGGGAACACCGTCCGGTTGCAATACCATACGGGATAGAAGAGGACGAGGCCATCTTTTCGGGAAGTGCTGTGGTAGATCATGAAAACACATCAGGGTTTGGTGGTGGCGACACTCCGCCAATGGTTGCCATTTATACGAGCCATTACACACGGGGCGACGGAACCACCTGGCAGGCGCAATCACTGGCATACAGTACTGATGGAGGAGATACTTTTACAAAATATGAGGGAAATCCTGTTCTGGAGTATGATGATCCTGATTTTCGCGATCCGAATGTAGTTTGGATGGAAGACATGCAGCAATGGCTGATGGTTGTAGCCCTACCAACGCAGTTTAAAGTACAGTTTTATGCATCCGATAATCTGATTGACTGGGAATATCTGAGCGATTTTGGCCCGGCCGGTGCGATCGGTGGAATTTGGGAATGCCCCGATCTGTTTTTGCTTCCGGTTGACGGTGATCCGGATAACAGCAAATGGGTATTACACGTTGACCTGAATCCCGGCTCCGTAGCAGGTGGTTCCGGCTCGCAATATTTTATCGGAGAGTGGAATGGAACTCAATTTGTTCCGGAAAAACCCACCGGCGGAGAAGAACCACTTTGGGTTGATTACGGAACAGATTACTACGCAGCGATTAGCTGGAACAATATACCCGAAGAAGATGGAAGAAGGTTGTGGGTTGGCTGGATGAATAACTGGGATTATGCGAATGAAATTCCAACCGATCCCTGGAGAAGCATGCAGTCCATACCGCGTTCCATTCATCTTGAAACCAAAGACGGAGAAATTCAGATGGTGCAGCGGCCGGTTGATGAACTTCAGGTTTTAAGAAATAATCATATTCAATTGCAAAACAGAGTCGTTGAAGATGAACAGCAGACATTAGCCGGCGATGGAATTTCAGGAAAAGCATATGAAATGGTCGTTGATGTTGATCCCGGAAATGCCGACCGATTCGGTTTTACATTGCATGCAGGTGAAAATGAAGAGACGATTATTGAATATGACAGTGCAGAAGAAAGGGTAATATTTGACCGGACAAATTCGGGGGAAGTTGATTTTAACGACCGGTTTGCCAATCGTTTCGATGCACCTGTTTCACCGGTAGATGGCGTAGTACGATTTCACTTTTTTGTGGATTGGTCTTCCGTAGAACTTTTTATCAATGATGGCTCAACGGTGTTTTCGACCCGGATTTTTCCTGATCCTGCCAGTGAGGGCATCACTGTTTACTCTGAAGGTGGCGAGGCTGAAATTCTGAATCTTGATTTCTGGGAATTAAGCTCTATTTGGAATTAAATCACAAATAAAAAAGCCCCGAAACAAATCATTCCGGGGCTTAATATTTTTGTTGGTTACCTTTTATCTCTTTTCAACAGGCACCCACTCTTTATTTTTATCACCAACATAGAGCGCACGTGGGCGGATCAGCCGGTTATTGGCTTTTTGCTCGAAAAAGTGGGCTGTCCAGCCAGTTACACGGCTCATGGTAAAGATACAGGTGAAAAGGTCGGGTTCAATTCCGATGGAGTAGTAAACTGTTGCGGAAAAGAAATCGACATTCGGGTCGATGTTTTTTTCTTCTTTCATTGTTTTTACCATCGCTTCAGACCATTCGTAGAGATACTCGTGTCCGGTTTCTTCGGAAAGCTCTTTCGACATTTTTCTGAGGTGAACGGCACGAGGGTCGAACACTTTATAGACTCTGTGGCCAAAGCCCATCATTTTTTCCTTGCGCTCCAGTTTTCCTTTGGTAAAAGCAACGGGATCGGCATCATCTCCTTGTTTCTTCAAATTCAGCAGTGTGTTCATCACAGCTGTGTTTGCACCTCCGTGCAATGGCCCTTTCAATGCACCGATGGCTCCGGTTACGGCCGAGAATATATCTGACTCGGTGGCGCAAACGGTTCTGCAGCTAAATGTGGATGCATTCATTCCGTGTTCAGCATGTAATACCAGGCAGAGATCCATGGTTCGTTCGGCTGCCTGGCCGGGTTTTTCACCATTCAGCATATAGAGAAAATTAAAGGCTGTGCTTCCATCTTTAAGTGGGGCAACAATTTCTTTTCCATTTCGGGCTCTGTCAAAAGCTGCAATAATGGAAGGAATTTGAGCTGTTATTGCGATAGCACTTTCTGTGTCATCGGCATCATCATCCTGAAAATCGGCCAGCATAGACACAGCTGTCCGGAGTACGGCCATCGGTTCGGCCTTTTTGTTGGTAGATTTGATGTAATTCAAAACAGGTTCAGGCAGATTCCGTTTTGAGCGAAGCTTTTGGTTTAATTCATCCAGTTCTGTTTTATTTGGCAGTCTGTCATTCCATAACAAAAAGCAGACTTCTTCAAAAGTTGCATTTTCGGCCAGTGTGTCGATGTGATAGCCGGAAAAGATCAGTTCACCGGTTTTCCCGTCGATCGAACTTTTAGTTGTTGAGAAAGCTACAATGCCATCCAGTCCTCTGTTTATGTGGGGGTAATCAGTAACGTCGATGTTGTTTATTTTTTGCTCCGCCATTTCGTATGTAAGATTAGGTTTCAATTATCAGATGTAGCGCTGTTCGATAATTTGCCGAGTTTCATCCGGGGTTGTGATGAGGGGTTATTCCCAAATACAAATTTTTCAACGCTTATTTTTTAAGTATCATAAAATACAAAAGAGAGTACGATTTTAGAAGCGTTACCAAAGGGAATCATAAAAATCACCCGTGATAATTCTTTTCTTTTGCTTCGTTCCAGAGTACATCCATCTCTTCAAGGGTACTGTCCGTAATTGAGATGTCATTTTCTGCCAGTTTTTTTTCAATGTATTTAAAACGCTCTTCAAATTTTCTGTTTGCCCGCCGAATGGAATCTTCTGCATTCAGGTTTAGTAGCCGTCCAACATTCACGAGGCTGAATAACAGATCGCCAAATTCGTCCTGCTGTTCGGTTTTATCTTGTTTAGAAACCGATTCACGCCATTCATCAATTTCCTCGTTCAGTTTTTCCCAGGCAAGCTGCCATTCTGCCCAGTCGAACCCAACATTAGAAGCTTTTTCCTGCATTCGCTGGGCTTTTATTAATCCCGGCAAATGGGTTGGAATACCATCAAGCACCGATTTTTTCCCTTCTTTGAGTTTAATAGACTCCCAGTTGGAGGCAACTTCAGCGTCCGATCCGGCATTGGTATCTGAAAAAACGTGCGGATGCCGGCGTATTAACTTTTCCGAAATTTTGTAAATCACATCTTCGATTGAAAAATGTCCGCCTTCAGATGCCATTTTACTTTGAAATATCACATGTAACATCAAATCTCCAAGTTCCTTCGAAAGCTCCTCGTAGTCTTTTTGATCGATGGCCTCAACCGCCTCGTAGGCTTCTTCAATTAAATTGTTTTTAATGGAATCGTGTGTCTGTTTTCGATCCCAGGGACATTTTTTTCTTAATACGGCAATCAATTCTACAAGATCTTCAAATTTCCCGGATGGCTTCATTGTAACATAACAGATTATGATTTCTAAATGTTCACCTGAAAGGTAATTAATTTGGATGTGTTTTATGAGCGCAAATGGGATTTCCGGATCGTGCTGTTCTTTATAAAAGTATCACAGCAGATCAACATTTGATATCACTCTGTTGAATCAGAGGAAGGTAAGTAAACTTTCTAAGTGATTTGCCTCAGGTCTGCCGTTTTTTCTTTTCAGCAGCAGGGAACAGAATGTTGTTTAATATCAACCGATATCCCGGACTGTTTGGGTGGAGGCTTAAATCGGTAGGGGGATCGCCAACGCGATGGGTATAATCTTCAGGGTCGTGACCTCCGTAAAAGGTAAATGTGCCCTGACCGTGATTTCCATGAAGATATTTTACCTGATCTCTGCCGGGTGATTCTCCAAGAATTACTACACTGCTTTTTACTTTATCTTTTCTGAAGGCAGTGGCCTGGCCGTAAAAACCTTTCAGGCTGTTTACGTGATTTTGAGTCAGCATAGTAGGCACGGGATCCCATTTGGCTGAAAACTCGAACAGGGTAAAATAATCGAGGCTTTCGCTGATCCGGTTCAGATCTACTTCAATGTCGATGTTGGCATGTTCATAAATGTAGGGGTCGGTTTCAACTTCAAAATTTTCGAAAGCGAATGTTTTACTAAAATCGATACGTTCATTTACGTTCGGGTCAACCGGGTCACCATCAAGCGGGGTGGGGACAATATCCAGCCCCTCTGCTGCAAGAGCAATATCGAAGGTATCTGTGGCCGAACACATAGCAAACATAAAACCGCCGGCAGCCACAAAATCTCTTATTTCGTGAACTACGGCCAGTTTTAGCTGGCTCACTTTTTCGAATCCAAGCTCATTGGCCATGGTTTCGAGTTTTCGTACCCGGGAAATATACCAGGGGGCATCTCTGTACATTGCCCAAAATTTGCCGTACTGACCAGTAAAATCTTCATGATGGAGGTGCAGCCAGTCGTAATCACTCAAAACACCGGAGAGAACTTCGGTGTCATAGACGGTATCATATGGTATTTCGGCATAGTCGAGAGCCAGGGTTACGGCGTCATCCCAGGGGAGGGCCTGTGGCGGAGAATAGACGGCAATGGATGGCGCCGCCTCAAGATTAATAGTTGCCATATTTACGTTTGGCTGCTCCACTTCCTGCACAATCTGAGCAGCCTCAGATTCAGAAATCACTTCAATTCTTACATTTCGGACTCTGCTTTTTCTGACAATTTCATTCGTATTGGTAGTTAAAAAACTGCCTCCGCGATAATTCAACAACCACATACCGGTTTCTCCGTCAGCAATATGGTTGAAAATGATTCCATAGGCTTTCAGATGATCGGATTGGCTGCCGTCCATAGGAATAATTGCACGCTCCTGAGCAAGTATTGTGGATGCAAATCCAAAGGCTAAAAATGCAATAAGAGTAATAAATCTATACATGATGATCAGGTGGATGTGATTTCTAAGGCTTGTAATTTTTCTCGGACAAATGAAGCATAAAAACCGTCAGGGAATTCCATGATGAGTTCCTCAAATAGTTCGTTCAAATCATTCTGGCTATAATAAACGATTTCTGATTCTTCTATAAAATCATAACGGTAGGGCATGGCAGAAAAAATGCCGTCGTACAGAATAATCTGTTCCGCAATATTGGCCCTGTCCCAGAGAAGTCTTTCTTTGAGCGGACTCTGGGGGTTAGTATCCAAAACTTGTTCGATTAGTTGCAAGACCAGAGGGTTGTATTCCATCGGCAGTGAAGAGGCCAGCTCAACGATCATATCGTCTGCAAAGAGATTGCGGGATTCAGAAAAAATGGGTTCCAGGAAATCGAGTGCCTCATCGTAATTGCCTGTGTGCATGGCAAAAAGGCTTTCGCTGATGGCATTGAGCAGGGTTCCGGTGGTATCAGCCCGCTTGCTATTTTTGATCCACATTCTGAGTTTAATGGCATCGTTGGCATAGTATGATGTGTGGCGGCGTTCAAGGCTTCGGAGCTGAATTTCTGCAAACTCATAATCGCCTGCAAAAAAATCGGAGAGGCTGATGTAATAGCGGGCCCTTTCAGACAGATTTGAACTATCTGTGGCGCGGTCGGCCCGGGTTAAGGTCTGCCGAGCTTTAGAATATTCTCGTTCAAAAAGGGCAATTCGTCCCTCAGCATAGTAACGGTAGGCATCGTCTTGCCGGTGTGTAGAAGTGATCATTTCATCAAACCAGAATTGGGCTTTTTCGAGATCTTTGTAATAATCAACAGACAGGTCAATAATTCTTGAAAAAACCCTGTTGATGCGGTCGTAATTCGGGGCTGTTTCAATGAGCTCCTTATTCAATTGGTATGCTTTGGAATAGAGCTCCCGATAGCGGACATCATTTTCGAGATTATTCTGTTTCAGATACCGGACCCACTCTGAATAGGTGGCTGCAAGCTCTTCCATCGCGCGGTGCTGAACCGAAGTGTTATCTCCGTTGTCGATATAATATTGAAAGGCATCTGCCGCCAGTTTAAATTCCCTGGCCGAAACCAACTGGTTGGCAAGGGAAAACAACGAATAAATGGTATAACTGGT
>SKYV01000087.1 GCA_007127745.1 Balneolaceae bacterium | reverse complement strand
ATCCCGCATCTGGGTGCGGGATGACGCCCTTTTTGAACTACAACACCTTTATATCACCAAATTCAATTATTTTATTTCGAACTAACATTAATGTAAGAATAGATACTCTTTGATGGGATACAGCTTTCGAAAGATTTCAGAAAAAAAGGATGTTGATCAATTTCATTCATTTCCATTTCGCATCTACCACGACTATCCCAACTGGGTGCCTCCATTCCGATTTGAACTTGAGAATATTTTTGATCGGGAGAAAAACCCATTTTTCGAAAAAGGGGAGTGCGAACGCTTTTTGATGTATGAGGACGATCAGATTGTTGCACGTTTTGCTGTGATGAATCACAGCGAGCGGGATGCTGTGTTCGCTCCCAAAATGGGCGGGCTCGGATTTGTCGAGTTGGTGAACGATCAACAGGTGGCTGACGGGCTGATTGATTTTTCCAAAAATTGGCACAAAAAGAGAGGATACAGCGCATTTCGGGGTCCCATTAATTTTGGAGAAAACATCAACTACTGGGGGCTGTTGGTAGAAAATTTTGATGATCCGCCCATTTACGGCATGTACTACCATCCGCCCTATTACAAAACGCTGATTGAAAACAGCGGGGCGGAGAAGCTGGACGATCACTGGAGCTACAAACGTGAATTCTCCATACCGCTGCCCGAACGCCTGGTACGCATCACCAACCGTATTGAAAGCCGGCCGGATGTAAACCTTCGCCATATCGATGTGAATAACCTTGAGCGGGATGCCGAATATATCCGGCAGATTTACAATACGGCCTGGCGAAACCAGGACATCAGTGAGCGGGAAAATGAATTTACCGAACTGACCCGAGAAAGCGTACAGAAGATGGTTAAAAAATTGAAACCCGTGATGATTCCGGAGAGTGTTATTCTCACCTTTGTGAATGATGAACCTGCCTCTTTCATCGTCTGCGTGCCCGACCTGAATGAAGTGTCTGCCGAAACCGGTGGCCGCCTGCGCTGGTGGCATTACCCAAAACTAATGAGATTCAAAAAACGGGCCCGGCACTTGCGCACCACCGTGTACGGAACCCTGCCCAAATACCGGAAAATGGGCCTCGAAGCCTTAACGTTTGTTCGCGGTATCCAAATGACAAAAGCGGCCGGACCCACACTGGATTATCTTGAAGGTGCCTGGGTAAGCGAAAAAAACTGGCTGATGCAGAGAAGTTTGGAGGCGTTGGGTTGCTACCATCACAAAACGCACCGGACATATAGATGGGAAGTTGATTAGATGTGAACAAACTGATATCACCAAATGAACCATTGGTCCATGCACCTGCCAAAGTGAAAAGCTATATCCGATGGTTGCAAAACATGACCAGATCAAAGTATTCCCAGAATAATTCCCGAACCATTCCTCGATTTAGTTCATGGGCATTGTTCAAAGCCTCAGCCTCGGGATCATTTTGATGCAATTCAGGTCCATCGGGGGTGCCTATGCTTTGTGATGTGACTCTTTCAGAGTTTTCGTAAAGTAAAGTTAATCCAATTCCATAAGGGACGACTATTTTTCAATTATATTTGCGATGAGTATTGGTTTTACGATACCTGGTTCCAGCACGTCAAAATAAAAATTGTGCCAGAGGAGTCGATGTCCATATTTACCGATTTAATGAACCCGTATCAGCCCAGAACACTGAAAGTCCTCCTTTGACTGGACGTGAAATTATTTGCTTTACTATTGACGGAAATCGGATTGCGATTATAAAAGACAGTAATTTTTTCATTCCTTATAATTAAGAAGACAGTTCCAATAAATCTTAATTGCGTAAACCGAAAACATCAACAAGCGGAATCTGACTCGATTGTTGAAAAAAAGCTGGAAACAAATGAAGAATGCGAGTACAGCGTTCGTGGCGCTGACAGCACTGTTTTGGGGGCTATCAGGCGGAATTGGCGGAATTCTGATGTCCGACGGCTGGGATGCGTTTGTGGTGTCGTGGTATCGGGGGGCGATCGGGTTGTTATTTGTTCTCGTTTGGCTGATGTTGCGCCCGGGTGGCAGCGGATTGACAAATTACCGCTTATGGTTCTGGTCAGTGATTGCCGGGCTCGGGGTAGCCGGTAACTTCGCTTTTTATTTTGTGAGTATAGAGGAGGGAAGTGTTTCGGTTGCTGCAACACTAATGTACAGTGCACCGGTATTTGTCTATCTCGTCTCTTTCACACTCAAACTGGAAAAATCCACTCCGCGTAAGTGGGCCGCGATTGCCGTTGTAATGCTTGGTATCGTTTTGCTCACGCAGGTTTATGATATTGGTACAAGCGGCGTGACTCTTACAGGTGTGGGTGCCGGATTGCTTGCCGGACTTTCCTATGCGATATTTATTTTTGGATTCAAATATGCTGCGCCCCACGGCAGTCCGCAGGCAATTCTCTCAATAGCTTTTGCAGTGCTTGTCACCATCCTGATCTGGCCGAGTGATGGCAGTGAAGTTATTGCAGTGCTAAGTGCACCGGATTGGATGCTATTTGCAGTATTAGGAGTGCTTGGGGCGGGGTTGTCGTTCATCCTCTATATTGTCGGACTGAATCATACAGCACCGGCAGTGGCCTCCATTGTGGCAATGGTTGAGCCGGTAACTGCATCAATATTTGGTGTGCTGATTTTGAGTGAAACCCTGGCGGGCCTGCAAATCGTTGGAATGGCACTGATTTTAGTCACAGTTACTGTTCTTAGCGTTAAATCGGACACCCGATTGGCAGAACCTTCTGAATCATGAACTCACCAATGTAATGACGGCTCCAAATTCACATGCAGATGTTTCTCAAGAACAGAATTAATCTCAATAAACAGTTTCAGCTCAGGCTGATTTGCTGAAGCCCAAATAGGCATCATTCAGGCAAGTTATTAATGTGGAACGAATAGCAGCGCACATTAGTTTAATGTTAAACTAATTAAAAGAAATATACTATGAAAAATCAGGACAAAGGAATCCATCATATTTCCATCATCGCCGGAGATCCGCAGGTAAATATAGATTTTTATGTGAAAGTTCTCGGGCTGAGAATGGTGCTGAAAACCGTTAACCAGGACGATCCGTCCACCTACCATCTTTTCTATGCAAACGGGGAGGGCCGGCCGGGCTCAAGCATCACTTTTTTCCCATGGCCGATGGCGGTACAGTCAAAACCTGGCACAGGTCAGGTTGGTGCTATTTCGTTTTCGGTTCCTAAAGGCTCTCAGGAGTACTGGATCGATCGTTTTTCCGAAAAAGATGTTCCATTTGGCACACCGATTGTGCGTTTTGAAAACAATGTACTTCCTTTCAAAGATCCCGATGGGCTGAAACTCGAGCTTGTTGAAGAAAGTCCGGCCGATACCACCTCTGTTTGGAAAGAGTGCCCGGTTTCGGAAGAACATGCAATTTCCGGATTTTGGGGATCCACATTGAGATTAACTCAAACCGAAAGTACCCGGAACATTCTCCAGAACGTGATGGAGTATGAACTTGCTGAGGAGGTAGAAAATCTTACACTGCTTCAAACATCTGCAGCACTTGGGCATTCCATCATACTCGAAAAGGAGAAACATGCAGTAAAAGGAAAAAATGGCCGCGGTACGGTGCACCATATCGCCTTTCGTGCAAACGATGAAAAAGATCTGCGGGAAATGAGAGAGCAGGTGACCGACATGGGATTGTCGCCAACCGAAATTATTGACCGGCATGTTTTTAAATCGGTTTACTTTCAAACTCCGGATGGTGTTCTGTTCGAAATAGCCACGGACGGACCCGGCTACGCCTCGGTTGCAGAAAATAAAAACGACATGGGCAAATCGTTGTTTTTACCCCCCTGGCTGGAACCCAAACGGGAAATGATCGAAAAAAGATTGCAGCCCGTTAAAGTTGATTAGGAAAAGTTCACCGACATCGGGATTTTACAAGTAGAAACTGACAGAATTCACAAAACGGGCAGCATACAGATACAGCTTATGCACCTCTGCCCGGGAATTCTCTACTCATGTAAATTACAATCCCGTTTAATATGGAACTTTTTGTTGATTCACTCACTTTAGAAGCAACTTTGTTTATCGAGATGCTTCCGCGGTTTATTTCTGCAGGGATTGTTGCCCTTGTCATCTATTTTGCAGGTAAACTGGCTGCGATGGGTACCATTCAGATTTTGCAAAGAAGCAGTATGCCCGATACGTACCACAGCTATTTCCGAAAATTGATTAAAGGTCTGGCTGCTTTTTTGGCCATCATTATTTTTTTGAATATGATCGGTTACAGCACACTTGCCGCAAGCCTGGTTGCCGGCGGAGGGTTGACGGCAGTGATGCTTGGTTTTGCATTTAAAGATATCGGAGAGAACTTTCTGGCCGGTTTTTTTCTGGCATTCAGCAGGCCATTTACCACCGATGATGTGATAGAAACGGGCGGAATTACAGGCAAGGTGCGAAGCATTCAGCTCAGGCATACCCATATTCGCACATCTGATGGCTGCGATGTTTTTGTTCCCAGTGCACAGCTTTTCACCAAGCCGCTTCATAACTATACTCTGGACGGATTGCGCAGGGGAAGTTTTACTGTTGGCATAGATTATTCTGATGACGCAGAAAAAGCACTTGAAATTTTACAGGACTCTACCCGAAAGACACGGGGTGTGCTGAAACTACCCGGAGTTGGAGCACAGATTAAAGGCTTAACCTCAGATTATGTAGAGCTGCAGGTATTTTTCTGGATTAACGCGAAAGATCAGGAATTGGGACTGGCAAGAATCAGAACCAATGCGATGAATACGTGCCGTAAACGTCTGATTAAGGAGCACTTTACGTTTAGTTCGGATGTATCGACATCGCTGGATGTAAAGCTTCAAAATCAAAAAGATTGACCGAAAAAAAACTATTACTCCTCGTTATTGTTGTATTCGACGGGATTCCAGAAAAGAAATCCGGTTAGCATCACAAAGATGAAGTTTCTGATGACCATCTGCATGCTGATTTCACTTCCGAGAAGCGCGCCGATCAGGGAAGAATCATCCAGGTCACCAAAACAGCCACAGTCCACTTCAATGCCGGTGCCAAGGCCCCATACAGCAAAAATGAGAAAACTGAGGTAAACGAGTCCGGTTAATGGTATCATCACTTTATCTAAAATGTGAAGAACCAGCAGCCCGCCAACAATAATTTCAACCCAGGGTAAAAAGTCAATAATCAACGATTTTAACCCGATGGGCAACCAGGTAATATAGGCGACGGATTCAAAAAGGGCCGTGTTGTCCTGAATTTTTAAAATCCCGGCAAAAACAAGCAATCCGCCCAGGATAATTCGAACAAGAAACTGAAGAGTTGATATAAATTTTTCTTTATTCATTGGAAAAAGATACAAATTTGAATCGATTATTTTGCATTTCTGGTGATCATCGGCAACATAAGTAATCCTAAAACGGACATTTTACATGTGATAGCGGAATGGAAAGACGTCAAATTTTCTGACAATCTTTTGCTGATTTGTTCACTGCTATTTTAATCACTTTTGCCTATCTTTACGCTTACTAAAATTTTATCGAACTGCTGTTCAATTAAATGATCGACAAACCACACGATTATTGCGGAATTTTCGGGATCTATGATCATCCCGAAGCCGCCCTTCTCACCTACTACGGTCTCCACGCATTGCAACATCGCGGGCAAGAATCAGCTGGCATCGTTTCCACATGGTTTGATGAAGAAAAAGGCCGGGATATTATGCCGATGAAAAAAGGATTCGGGCTCGTACTATCTGTCTTTGATAATCCGAAAATTTTTGAACGCGAGCTGAAAGGGCGCATGGCGATTGGCCATAACCGATATTCTACAACGGGAGCGTCCAAAAATCCTGCAAACATTCAACCATTTCGGGTACATTACCGAAACGGAAATCTGGCGATTGGCCACAATGGGAATATCACCAATGCCAGGGCAATTCGTGAGCGTTTTCGGGATGAAGGGGTTCTGTTTCAGAGCACATCAGACACCGAGCTTATTCTTCATCTGATTTCTCACAGCCGAGAATCGGATCAGATTGATCAGGTGCTGGATGCGCTCAACCAGATTGAGGGTGCTTACTGCCTGGTGATTTTGACCGATGATAAACTGATTGCCGTACGCGATCCGAATGGATTCCGCCCGCTGGCCCTCGGAGTGAAAGACGGCGCCTATACGGTAGCCAGCGAAACTTGCGCTTTTGATATTATCAATGCGGAATTTATCCGGGATGTGGAACCGGGAGAGATGCTGGTGATTGACCGAAAAGCAGACGCCGGTGAAGGGCTGCAATCCTGGTTTCTCGAACCCAAAACAGGTACTGAAACCAGCCAATGTATTTTTGAATATGTCTATTTTTCCAGGCCAGACAGTAAAATTTTTGGCGAAAATGTGGACAAAATTCGACGAAACCTTGGCAAGCAGCTCGCCAAAGAACATCCGCTGAATGAGGTTATTTCGCAGCCAAAGAGTAAAAAACGCCCGATTGTAATTTCGGTGCCCGATTCGAGTAATACAGCCGCCGTTGGCTATGCCCATGAAAGCAATAACGCCGGTTTCGACTGTAAATACGACATCGGCCTGATCCGGAATCACTATGTTGGGCGTACCTTTATTTCGCCAGGGCAAAAATCGCGGGAGCAAAAAGTTCGAACAAAATTCAACACGGTTCGTGGTGTGCTGGAAGGCCGGTCGGTGATTATTGTGGATGATTCGATTGTTCGCGGCACTACATCCAGGCACCTTGTAGAGATGATTCGCGAGGCTAATCCGCTTGAAGTCCATTTTCTGGTCAGCTCGCCCCCGATTACAGATCCCTGTTTCTACGGAATGGATTTTCCAAGTACAGAAGAGCTGATTGCCAACAAATTTAACAGCGATACAGATGCCATTGCCCGGGAAATTGGCGTGGACAGCGTTCGGTATCTCTCACCCACAGGCCTGGTTGATGCTGTAAAAGAGGCCAATAAAACAGGCCACTCATACTGCACCGCCTGTTTTACCGGAGAGTATCCGGTGCCGGTAGATTTTGGTGTTGAGAAAGAAGAAAACGAAATCATTTGATGGAATTTCAGAACGCAAGGTTTATCACTTCAGCACCATCGCTAAATGAGTGTCCGGAAGAAAGCTTGCCGGAGTTCTGTTTTGCGGGTAGGTCCAACGTCGGCAAATCTTCGTTGATCAATAAACTAACCAACAAACGGAGGCTGGCCCGAACCAGCAATACCCCGGGCAAAACCCGCCAGATGAACTACTATAAAATTGATGAATCAATATTTTTGGTGGATCTGCCCGGATTTGGTTTTGCCAAGGCGCCCAAAGATGAGCGAGACCGCTGGGGGCGTGATATTCAGCAATACCTGATGAACCGCGGCACCTTACGGTTGATACTGCATCTTGTTGATGCCCGGCACAATCCCACGAAACTTGATGAAGAATTTTTTTACTGGATGGCCGTCAACCGTCAACCTTTTTCGGTGCTGATGACCAAAAGTGACAAACTCTCCAAAAATAAATTAACCTCATCCCGGAGAACAGTTGAAAAGATACTCAAAGAAATGAATATCGAAGTTCCCATTCTGGAATGTTCGGCCCAAACGGGCGCAGGAATTTCGGAAATTCAGTCTCTCATCCAAGATTTTACCGAACCCTGACGGATAGCTTCATCTTGCAAACAGGTTCCCAACACATCACAAAAGCTCTCTTTTAATCCAACAGGATTTCATACCTTTCATTAAACATTAAAATTCATTTTAACCTAAAAGTTTTATGCCGTTTAAAGTACTTCTATTAGATAATGTTGATCCAATCTGCGCAGATGTTTTCAGGAAGAGAGGAATACAGGCCGATCAGCCCGGAAAGCTCAGCCTTGATGAGCTTAAAAAAACCATCGGAGATTATGATGCAATAGTGGTGAGAAGTGCCACCACAGTTGATGATGAACTGCTCAGGCATGCCAACGGCCTTCGGATCATCGGACGGGCCGGTGTAGGTGTGGATAATATCGATATAAACGCAGCCACGATGAAAGGGGTGCTGGTGATGAACACACCGGATGGAAATACCATCTCAACAGCCGAGCACACCTGCGGGATGATTATCGGCCTTGCCCGGAATATTCCACAGTCGGTAGAACGCGTAAAAAGCGGTGGCTGGGACCGGAAAAAGTTTATGGGAACCGAAGTACATGGTAAAATACTTGGCATTGTAGGTCTTGGAAAAATCGGTTCAGAAGTGGCCATACGTATGAAGGAATTTGGAATGGAAATTTTGGCCTATGACCCATTTACAACACAGGAGCAGGCCGGAAATTTAGGGGTGAAATTGGTTGAGCTTGATGAACTTCTGGCTTCGGCCGACTTTCTCTCCGTACACACTCCATTGACAGAAAAAACAAAAGGACTGGTTTCTCTGAAGAATGCTGAAAAACTGAAGCCGGGTGTAAGGCTTGTAAACTGTGCAAGAGGCGGAATTTATACCGAGGAAGATCTGATTCCGCTCATCGAAAAGGGAGTGATAGCCGGTGTGGCGCTTGATGTCTATTCCAATGAGCCACCAACTCCGGAACTTTATGAAGTGCTGAAACATCCATCGATTATCAGCACTCCGCACCTCGGGGCATCTACGGAAGAAGCACAAGAGAAAGTAGCCGTACAGATTGCCCAGCAGATCAGTGATGCACTCGAAAACAAAAACTACAAAGGCAGCCTGAACAGTAAATCCATCTCGCTGCTTTCGAATGAAGAAGTGCAGCCCTATATCGAACTGGCCGAAAAACTGGGAAGAGTATCCGGGCAAATTATGCCAAAGAATGCGAACAATTTTTCGTTCGAGTACACCGGGCTGTGTACAAAATACAGCGATGTTCTTACGGATGCCGTGTTGAAGGGGATGCTTTCACAGTATGTGAGCGAATCGGTAAACCTGATTAATGCCCGCCATTATGCCCTCGAGCGCGGTTTTAAGTTGAGCGAAACCAACAAGAGTGACGACAAAAATTACAACGACTTGATAACCATCCGCCTGGGAGACAGCTCTGATTACAAACAGATTTCGGCGGCTGTATTTGGTCCAGGTGATTATCGAATTGTGGAGATCGACGGGTTTGGCATCGAATTGAGGCTGGAAGGCGATATTCTGATGTACCAAAATATAGACAGGCCGGGTATGCTGGCTTCAGTGGCAGGGGTCCTTGCCAGCCAGAATATCAACATCGGGGCGCTGAGCCTGGGCCGCGAAGGCAAAGGGACTAATGCTATCACTGCCGTCATTGTTGACAAACAGCTTGATGATGACGAACTCCAAAGCATTTATGATCTGGAAGGTGTGCAAAATGTGAAGTATATCTCGCTGAGTTGATGCTTCCTTGCAGAAATGAAGTCTGGTGCTTGTCAGTTTTGTTCCGTTTTTATGACTTCTGCATCAGCACTATCTGAATATCCATTACATTGTTGCCGGTTGGGCCGGTGATGATATGGCCCCCGAATTTCTCAAAAAAGTGATAGCTGTCGTTAGCTTCAATATATGAGTTCGGTTCAAGGCTTTTTTCTTCGGCTTCCGAAAATGTGTTTTTATCCACAACGCCGCCGGCTGCATCTGTTGGTCCGTCAATTCCGTCCGTACCGGCACTTAAAAAGGCAATATTGTTATCCATATTTTGCAGCCTTCGGGCCATTCTGAGAGCCAATTCCTGGTTTCTGCCACCCAGTCCGTCCCCGGTTACTTTTACCGTGCATTCGCCGTAAAAAACCAGAGCATGGTTCCCGGCCGGCATTTCTCTCAATTTTTCGATATGCCCGAAAATATGCTCCTCAAAGTCATTGATCAAACCGGTCCATGCGGGGTGCACCAATTCGGTTTCAAACCCGGAATCGGTTAGAATCTGTTTTGTTTGTTTCGCTACTTTCGAAGCTGAGGAAACGATCCATGCCTCATGATGTTCAATTTCTTTGGATTCAAATTTTCTGTTTTCTGCGGATTCTTTTTTTGAAAGGATGTGATCTTTCACCGATTTTGATAACGACTCCCATATCTCATACCGGTTTAGAACATCAAACGCTTCCTGATACGAGATTTTTTGAGCCGTAGTGGGGCCGCTGCCGATGTATCGCAGATCATCATCGGGTACGTCGGAGATGATCAGGTCAATAAGCGTTTTGTTTTCAAAGTATTTAAGCAGTTGGCCGCCTTTTATCTGTGAGATCGTTTTGCGCACTGTGTTGATTTCATGAATGGTAGCCCCCGATTCCAGCAGCAACCTGAACACCTCCCTGATGTCATGCACGGTAATATGTTCAACCGGACGGCACAGCAGTGCTGAGGTGCCACCAGAAAGCAGGTTGATGACAACAGAACCATCCGGAATGGTTTTTATAAGCTTCAGGAAATGGTGTGTGGCCTGAATACTGTTTGCATCCGGCAGAGGATGGGAGCCCTGAACCATGTTGATGATCTGCAGGTCGGATTCAGAGTCTGGTGGGGCAATAATCAGCCCGTCTTCGATCACTTCACCGAGAATATTTTCCATTGCCTCTGCCATAGTGGGAGAAGCTTTTCCGGTGCCAATCACATAAATTTTCTGATCACTGGCAACCGAAAATTCTGTATCGTGAATTCGTAATTTTCCCGTTTCCTGATTCCAGGAGACAATTTCTGGCAGAAATTCTTTGGGATTTACATTTTTCAGGATGGATTTAAAAACGCTAACCGCTTCTTTTTTGAGATTCATGATAATTTGTTTGTTGTTATGATCAATTCAGTAATATTCAATACAGAGTTAAATTAGAATCAGGATTAGTTACCCTTAAATTTAACAAGAATCAGATTAGAATCGGTTCGGAAGTTTTGCATAATTACGGTTGACAATATGAAGATATCCCGCTACTATTGGTGCGGCAACAGGTTTCCGTTTGTTTTGATGAACGGAATGAAAAGGGAATCCGGTGAGAGTCCGGAACTATCCCCGTAGCTGTAAGCTCTTAAAATGTGTTAACCTCACAATACCACTGTTCGGGCATAATGCCGGGACGGGAAGGTTGTTAACGCTGAGTAAGTCAGAAGACCTGCCTGTTTGCTGGTAAAATTCAGGCTTTCGGAGGAAAGGCCGGGAATGCAGTTTTGCAAGGTTTCGTTTTGCGAATTTCATACCCAAACTTTTTTCATCGAAAGCTCATCGGTTCACAAAAAAACAGGAAAAAACCATGAGCAAAATTATCATTTCTTTTTTGGCAGGGGCAATCTTTTTTGCCTCAGATTTACATGCACAGCCTCTTTCAACTCCGGCAGATACACTGTTTCTGGATGACATTGTGGTGACGGGTACAAAAATACCACTGTCACTGCGTGAAACAACCCGGCCTGTTATGATCATCGGCCGCCGGCAAATTGAACGGGGAAGCAGCAGAGATTTTTCCCAACTGCTCCATCAGCAAAGCGGTATGCGGGTTAATAATTCTCAGGGCACACCCAGCGGTAACCAAAGTCTCTTTATGCAGGGAGCTGGCGGCGAGTATACATTGATTTTAATCGACGGAAAACCGGTCAGGGATCCATCCGGGGTGGGAGGTGCTATCGACCTTCGGCTGTTGCCGCTGCACAATATCGAACAGGTGGAAGTACTGAAAGGAAATCAATCAGCCCTATACGGCTCAGATGCACTGGCCGGCGTCATCAATATTATCACACAAAAACCACAGAATGAAAATGCGGCCGGAATGGGTTCTTTGTCATACGGGGCTTATAACACCTTCAGCAGTTCTGTAAGTGTAAATGGCTCACCTCATGAGAGATTTAGCTATAATTTCCATGCTAACCGCGAATCGAGCGACGGCATCAGCGCAGCAGCCGATCCCACCGGAGAAGGAAATTTTGAACGGGACGGCTTCACTCACCAATCGTTTTACGGAAGTGTAAAAATTCAACCGGCCGACCGGTTCAGTATATCGCCCGGCTTTTCCTACTCCGATTACGACGGTGACTATGACGCCGATGCATTTATGGATGCACCCAATACATTTGGTATCACAATGTTCAATCCATCCGTTCAATCCCGTTTTGAAGGGGATTCCTTCACTTTAAACAGCAATTACAGCTACACAAAAACCGACCGGATTTTTTCATCAGAATTTGGTGATGATGAATATGAAGGCAGGTTCCACAACTTTGATCATTTCCTCTCTTATGAACTTTTGGAAAATGTTACTGTACTCGGCGGTGTTGAGTATCAGCATAGGTCGATGCCCGATTTTGAGGATGTTGAGAGCAGGCTGACCGACTCTTCAATCAGCCCCTATGCCACTGCAATTCTCAGAGATATTGCCGGGTTTTCGACAGAACTGGGCTACCGCCTGAACAGCCACTCGGAATATGGGCGAAATTCGTCATTCAATATTTCACCGGCATATCAGATGTCGGAAAATCTTAAGATTTTTGCTGCATTCGGCACCGGGTTCAAAGCGCCAACACTGAATGAACTTTTTGGTCCGTTTGGCCCCAACCCGGATCTTGATCCGGAAACAAGCCGTGAATACCGGCTTGGATTCGAATCGTACCTTCTTAATCAAACCCTGAAAATCAGTGGCAATCTGTTTAACCGCAAGATTGACGACCTGATCGTTTACACGTTTGATCCGGGATACATCAACCGGGACCGCGAAAAAACCACCGGTATTGATTTGTCAGCGAATTGGTTGGCCACTTCCTCAATCACACTGGGAGCGTTTTACAACTATCTCTCCGGCGAAACACTGACTCTAAATGATTCGGGTAGTGTTCTGGAGTCGGACGGATTGATCAGAAAACCGAAGCATAATGCGGGTTTCAAACTGTCTTTCCATTTTTTGGAAAACATTATTGTTCAGCTTGACGGTGAAGTGGTAGGTGACCGCAAAGATCTGTTTTTTGATCCTGAAAACAATTTCATGCCGGAAGAGGTGACTCTGGACAGCTATGTTCTGATGAATCTTTTTGTGGAGTACAGTCTTCTGAATGAGAAAGTATCTGTTTACGGCAAAGTGAGAAATCTGCTGAATTCAGATTTTACCGAGGTATACGGTTTTAACACGATGGGGGTACACGCACAGGGCGGTGTGCGGGTACGTTTTTAATTTAGGGTGGTTCTATTCTCCTACCCTTTAATTAGGAAAGAAAAATAAATGAAATCAAATGGATACCCCGATGGTTCTGCCTCGTGGTAATTCATTGTCATGTCAACAATTGAATGTCGGGATTGAGACTTCCGAAGTCTACATCGACACTTTCAAAAGGTTTGAAAGATATTATTAGTCAATGTTTTATTAAAACCTGAAAGACTTCGGAAGTCTTTTCCATCCAGCAATCCACAATTGAAGTAAAATCAAAGCACCTTAATATTTTCGAGTCTGCCGTCTGTAATTTGAACTGTTCTTGCAGGAAACTTACGGATGACGTTGTAATCGTGGGTAACCATTAAAACAGCCATCCCACGATTGTTGATTTGTTGCAGCAGCTTCATGATGGATGCACTGGCTTCCGGGTCGAGGTTTCCTGTAGGTTCATCGGCGAGAAGCAGACGAGGTTCGTTGGCAAGGGCACGGGCAATTACCACCCGCTGTTTTTCTCCGCCGGACAGATCATTTGGCATGGAGTTGCGTTTGTGGCTGAGGCCGACAAGACCTAAAACTTCAAGAACACGGCTTTTAATAAAACGTTTGTTCTGGCCGGTTACCCGCAGCGAAAAGGCAACGTTCTCAAAAACGTTCCGGTCAGACAACAACTGGAAGTCCTGAAAAACCACGCCAAGCCGGCGCCTCAGGTAGGGAATTTTTTTGTCCGGAATATTTGCCACATCATAATCGGCAACTTTTACCAAGCCTTTGTCCGGTTTTACGTCGCTGTACAACAGCTTCAAAAATGTACTTTTTCCAACGCCGGTTTTGCCGATTACGTAGCAAAATTCCCCGACATCCAGAGAAAAATCAATGCTTTCCAAAATTCTGTTTTGCCCGAAGGCAACCGAAACATTTATCAGTTCAATTACACCGTTTGCACTCATTGTAAAACCATGGTTATCCGGAGACTTTTCTTATGAGCCGGTTTCAGATCAAAACCGTCATACGCCTGCAAGATAGTGAAATCTGTTTTCTTTATAAGTGATTTGATATGATCAAAGGTATAAATTTTTTGCCGGTGCTCTTCTTCAAAAACCTGGGTAGGCTCATCCGATTCGGGATCCATCAATTCGATATGAAATGTGTTGGTATGAATTTGATTTCTTGGATCATAAGAACTTTGTCGCTCATATCTGAACTTTCCCTTCAGGTGCCTGTGTTCTTCGTTTAAATATTTGATAGCCTTGCGCGAATTCCGGGGCGTGGTGAAATCATAAATAAAAATTCCGCCCGGATTCAGAACCTTTTTGACTTCCGAATGCAGTTTCAGAATCTCTTCATCGCTGTGCAGATAGTTGAGGCTGTCGAACACCATATACACCACATCAAATTTCTTATCCAGCTGGATATCCAGAAAATTCATTGGAAGAAATTCGATTTCCGAGTTGATCCGGGCGGCCTTTCGTTTCGCGATCCGGATCATATCTGCCGACGCATCGGTGGCAGTGATATTATAGCAATCCAGCTCCTCGAGGTATAGAGCAATGGTTCCGGTACCGCAGGCCAGTTCCAGCAGTTCTTCCGATTTTGGTTTGTGCTGGAGAATAATTTCATCGATGTAGTCCGACCAGGTTTCGTAATCCACATCGGTCATTACCAGGTCATAAATATCAGCTATAACGGTATAGGGCGAACTTTTTTGGGTGGTTAAACTCATGATGATTGCTGCTTGATTCGGTTCATGGCCATTTCTACTGCCAGTTCCCAGGCCTGCAAAAAAGAACCTTCATTCGCCACATTCTTTCCGGCAATATTGAATCCGGTTCCGTGGTCGGGTGAAGTACGGATGATGGGAAGCCCTGCCGTAAAATTCACACCTTTGCCGAACGACAACAGTTTAAAAGGAATTAGCCCCTGATCGTGATACATAGCCAGTGTTGCGTCATAATTTTTAAACTGTTGATTTCCAAAATATCCGTCGGCAGCAAAAGGACCTTCCACCCGGACACCATTTTGGGAAACGCGGCGAACAACCGGCTCAATGATCTCAATTTCTTCCCGCCCGATCACACCGCCGTCACCGGCATGGGGATTAAGCCCGAGGATGCCAATTTTTGGGTTGCTGATGTTAAAATCACGAATCAGGCTGTCGTTCAAAATATAGATTTGTTCGGTCAGTTTTTCGGAATTCAGAGCCCCGGCCACTTTTTTCAGCGGAATGTGAATGGTTGCCAGGCCTACACGTAACACTTCACTGGTTAAAATCATCATCAACTTCTTGACGGATGTTTTTTCAGCAAGAAATTCCGTGTGTCCGGGCACTTCATAGCCGGCAAGCGAAATGGCCTCTTTCGATATGGGCGCCGTTACAAGGGCATGGCATTTATTTTCCAAACAGAACTGAATCCCAAGATTCACCGCTTTCATGGCAGCATCACCCGCCTCTGCAGAAATCTGTCCCGGATTTACTTCTATTTCCCTGCCGGCTGCAGATTCATACAGATATAGATTTCCGGTTTCTACAGAATCAAAACGTTTTAAAGGTTTGATGGGAAGGTTTATTTCCAACATTCGTAGATAGGTGCTCAGGACGGAATAACTCCCGATGATAACCGGAATCGTTTGGTCCAGGTTAATTTTTTTGAGTGCTTTTAAAACGACTTCCGGGCCAATGCCGTTAACATCCCCTAAACTGATTGCAATAATTGGATTCATATCCCAAAATAGTAAACTGTGAAGCCCCGGAAAAGTTTTGTGCCGGCAGATATTGAACAGCCGAATATCAGCCGGGTTGCAGTTTTTTCGGATTATGGTGATGCAGGTTCAGGAATGGTTCCAAGCGGCTGTTCCGGTTCGAACGTGCCAAACGGATATTCATCGGGAGTTACAACTACACCCGTTGTCTGTTTAAATGGAAGTTCGGTATTTGCATTATATGTGGCTTCCACGAACCAGGCGGTGAATCCATCATTCGGAGTATTTAGTTCAACAAACAGTTCACCATCTTCGGGGATTTCCAGATCACGTGCCAGCCAGATTCGATCGATCACATAGAGCCGGAAATCACGGGCTTCGGGATTATGGGCATTCCAAAGAAGAAGTTCGTCCGGAAGGTTATCGGGATCGAGCTGAACTCGAAAACCGTTTTCTTCGGCCTGCCAGTTAAATTCCGGTATTTCTGTATCATTCAGAATGTAGTTGTAAAATGCTGCAAGGCTGATGGCAGCATCGGTATCGTTCAGAGAATGCCCCGCATTGGGTACGTAGCGAAGGTTTTTTTCTCCTAAAAGATCATCCCAGTAAAACTGCCAGGAATCGGGAAGGAAAAACTCATCACTTGCGGCATTTACAATGAATTTGGGCATACTGAGCTCATCGAGGTAGGAGTAAGGGTCAACCAGTTCCAGCATACGTTCAAACTCGACTGAAAACTGCCAGTCCATAATCTGTTCATCTACATATTCCTCAATGGCAGGCGACCATTCACCATAAGCACGCCAGTGGTGTTCGAATGATGGTATGACATTTAGTAAATCAATCACAAAAGGAGCAATGGCAACCACACGGTCGTCAAAGATGCCTGTTGTCCAGGTGGTCCAGCCACGTTTTGAGGCACCGCCCACCACATAATTTTCAACAAAATGTCCCAGTTCATGAAGGGTAAATTCAGTGATGGTATCCATAGCCCGTATAGCGGCTGTCGTCATAGGCAGCCGTGCGAGCCACTCGGCATCTTCATCCCGGGCTCCGCCTTCGAGGAACTGCCTCCAACCATAAGCAATCAGGTCATCCTCGTAGCGCTGATCGAGCCGGGTATCTTCCAGAAAACGAATGGGCTGATAGGGGACATTGTGAAGATCTGCCACGATGGAGTTTGTAGCCAGCGCAGTCTCCAGAATATGTGCATCCACACCGGTGCGGAGTTCGCTGTAGTTGGTTCCGCCGCCAATCCACAACAAACCGGTACTGAAATCAACCTCGTCGGGCACAACAATCGTGAGCCAGTGCCACCATTCGGTTTCATTAACCAGATCATCGGTCAGCCAGTTTTGAGAAACCATCCGGATGACATAAGCGGTATAATCTTCGCCCTCTATGGTGTTTTGAAGTTCGTAATTGTAGGCGGGATCAGTTTCCAAAACATAGGCTTCAAACGGATGAACCGGTTCGGTTTCGGGGGCACAGGAGAAAAGAAATAGTGGTAGTGCAAATATGAGCAGGTTCCGGGTAAACTTCATAGTGTCTGTTTTTGGAATGTCAGAAATTATCATAAACAGATATATACAAATCCCAAAATATAGAGACAACGATTATTTGATAATTTTTTCAATTCAAACAAAGTCAAAGAAAAAATAAAAATACCAAGGTAACCCAGTTCTTGTGGCAGAGAATTGACAGTATAACAAAAAAGCCTTGCAAATATAATATTTACAAGGCTTTGAGTGCCCAAGGGGAGACTCGAACTCCCACGTCCGTAAAGACATACGCACCTGAAGCGCACGCGTCTACCAATTCCGCCACTTGGGCATTTCCAATCATTTCAAGATTCGTAATATAGCAACCTTTTCAGGCATCTTGCAATAGAAAAATGCGATGATTTTCTTATCATGCCCTGAAGAGAATTGTTCAGCTTTTGAAATTGCATGAACAAGAGATGAGCTGCGTGATTTATCCTCATCAAACTACAAAAAGAAAAAACGATCATATATGAGTATTGACATTGAATTAGACCAATTGGGACATAAAATATTTGAAAAAATTGATACGGACATCTATCCGGATGCAACAAAAGCATCAAAAGTTGTGGCCAGAGAAATTGCCAATCTTATTCATGCCCGCAATCAGACCGGACAAAACACCGTGCTTGGACTTGCCACCGGTTCCACTCCATTGCAGGTGTACAGCGAACTCGTGCGTATTCACAAGCAGGAGGGATTGAGTTTTCAGCGGGTAGTTACCTTTAACCTGGATGAGTATTACCCCATGCAGCCCGGCGAGTTGCAGAGTTATGTCCGGTTTATGAATGAAAATCTTTTTGACCATATCGACATCAAAAAGGAAAATGTACACATCCCCGACGGCACTCTGCCAAAAGATAAAGTGCATCAGTATTGTCGAGACTATGAGAAAAAAATTGAGGAGTCGGGCGGACTGGATGTGCAGATTCTGGGGATTGGCCGCACGGGGCATATCGGGTTTAACGAACCGGGCTCTTTAAAGAAAACACGCACACGGATCATTACACTTGACGAACTGACCCGATCGGATGCTGCGGCCTCGTTTTATGGTGAAGAGCATGTTCCGCGGCAGGCCATAACCATGGGTGTGGGCACCATCTTGGGAGCCAAAAAAATATACCTGATGGCCTGGGGCGAACCGAAAGCCAAAATCATCAGGGAATCGGTTGAGGGCGAAATTACCGCACAGATACCGGCCACGTTTTTGCAGGAGCATGATAACACGAAATTCATTCTGGACGAAGCTGCTGCTTCCGAGCTGTCCCGGCGGAAAACACCATGGCTTGTAGGGCCCTGCAACTGGGATGAAAAAATGATTAAAAAAGCCGTGACGTGGCTGAGCCTTCATACCGGTAAGCCCATTCTGAAACTGACCGACGAGGATTACAACCAAAACGGGATGAGTGATATTCTGACCGAGTATGGGCGGGCCTACAATGCAAACATCCATATTTTTAATGTGGTGCAGCATACCATTACCGGATGGCCGGGAGGCAAACCCAATGCAGATGATTCGAACCGGCCGGAGCGTGCTGAACCATTTCCAAAACGGGTACTTGTTTTTTCACCGCATCCGGCTGATGATGTAGTCTCTATGGGGGGCACGCTGATGCGGCTGGTAGATCACGGCCATGACGTGCATGTGGCCTATCAAACCTCCGGAAATATTGCCGTGTATGATGATGAAGCCCTGCGCTATGCCGATTTTGTGACTCAGTACAGCAACAACGAAGAGGAGAAAAACCTCTACAAAAAACTGGCCGATTCCATGAGCCGGAAAAATCTGGGTGATCTCGACTCTCCCGAAATGCTGGAGCTGAAATCAAATATCCGTAAAGTGGAGGCAAAATCGTCGAGCCGGTACTGCAGAATCCCGGATGATAATATTCACTTTCTGGAGATGCCGTTTTACGAGACCGGCCGGGCAAGAAAGAACAAACTCGGTGAAAAAGATATCACACTGATCCGTGAGGTGATTGAAAAAGTGAAACCTCATCAGATTTATGCTGCCGGCGACCTGTCTGACCCCCACGGTACCCATCGCATCTGCTGGGATGCTATATACCGGGTGTTGAAGAATTTTGAGGGAGAGGACTGGTTTAACGACTGCTACGTTTGGCTTTACAGCGGCGTCTGGCAGGATGTGGATGTGAGCGGAATTGATATGGCTGTGCCACTGAGTCCGGGTGAACGGCTTAAAAAACGCCGTGCTATTTTCAAACATGCATCACAAAAAGATCAGCCCAAATATCCGGGAAGAATCAGCGGGGAATTCTGGATGGCTGCGGATGATAAAACAATCACGAATGCTAAAAACTATGACCGCCTGGGCCTTGCCGAGTACGACTCGATTGAAGGTTTTACAAGATGGAAGCCTTGATTTTGAGTTTGCCTGATTCAGAATTAAATCTGGATCGTTTGTCTTTCCGCTTCTTTTCTGAAAGTTTTCTACTGAGTTTGCTACATTGAAAGTATGGACTTAAAATAAAATCAAATACAGATAAAAGAATGGTGATGTATATGAAAAAGTTTACAGTTTTTTGTTTAATAATTGCCCTGACTGCAGGTTTTGCTAACGCACAAATCAACTCGCCTGATGATGATCCTCTTCGTGTGATTGCCATATTTGCCCATCCGGATGACGGCGATATCAAAATGGGGGGAACGGCTGCTATGCTGGCTGAAATGGGCCATGAGGTGAAGTTTTTATCGCTCACAAGTGGCAATGCCGGACATCATGAACTGGGCGGGAGTAAACTGGCAAATATTCGCCGGGCTGAAGCCGAAGAAGCAGCTCGCCGGTTTGGAATTGCCGAGTACGAAGTGTTCGACAATCACGATGCTGAACTGCTTGCCGAATTGCATATCCGCAATGATGTGATCAGGGCCATCCGTGAATGGAATGCCGATGTTGTACTGGGCCATCGCCCGAACGACTATCACCCCGACCACCGAAATGCCGGTCAGCTTGTGATCGACTCTTCGTATATGGTCATTGTTCCAAATGTAGCTTCTGACACGCCACCGCTGCCAAACAATCCGGTTTTTCTCTACCTGGAAGATCGATTCACGAAACCCAATCCGTTCAGCCATGATATTGTGGTTGGTATTGATGATGTGATTGAGACAAAAGTGTTGGCACTGGATGCGCACGAATCCCAATTTTACGAGTGGTTGCCATGGACAATGGGAAGGCTGGATGAAGTTCCGGATGATCCTGAAGAACGGCTCGAATGGCTGAGAGAATGGAGATTTGGAATGGAAATGTCGGACGAGCAGCGGGCCGGCCTCGAAAAATGGTACGGAGCAGAACGGGCTGCAGAATTCCGTTTTGCCGAATCGTTCGAAATTGCCGAGTACGGAATGTATCCAACCGAAGAAATCATCCGCATGATATTTCCCATGCTTGACAATTAATCCCTGTTTTCAGTTTGACCCTCCGGCCATCCGGACTGGCACCTGCCGGAAAGTGTGGCCGGACCGGTCAATGCTTCTGTATGAATGGCGGGATGCAGCGATTTGAGCTCACCGGAAAATGTAAACTCTCCGGATTCATTGATTCGAAGCAACGGCAATGGATTGTTTTCTGTATTTGCAATGCTGATGTGAAACACTCCCGGAGCAATTTCCCTGTCTATCTGAATTCGTCCGCTTTCTTCGGTTTTTGAAACCTGCCGTTGGCCGCTTATATAGAACGCTGAACCATCTTCCATGTTTCCGCTGCCCGATAAAGACATCAAAAACTTGTTGCCGAAAATTTCACCTGTAGGCCCCGAAGGATGGGTTCCGTGATTGGCACAGGTTATTTTTGCTTCCAGCCGTTCACCATCAATTTCAATAATAGATGTACCGGCTGGTGGCAATTCAAAAGGGTGTGGATCATTCCACCCGTTATTTTCTGTAAACGATTGGGCCTTTGTCCAATCTTCTTTAGATTCGTTTGTTGTTTGTTGATTGGACGGATCAGGTTGACTGCATGAAAAACCGATAAAAAGTAAAAACAGCAAGATATAGTGGCTTTGGTAAAAAAGGTCCATAGCTGAGCAGATGTTGAAAATTCCGTAGCTTCAATTTTCGGGCAATGTGTTTACCTGATACACGAAGTTTCGGACATAATCAGCTCAATACCGGAAATCCAAATCAACAAAGTGGAGAAATGGTACCTTTCTGTCAGTCATCCATCCGGTTTTTCAGTGATGATCAGAAGCTTGTGGACTGGAAAAGGTCTTTCATCATTCGGTGGTAAGCCGGTGTAAACGGCACCGATCGGCGTTTCATCATACGTTCCATCGCTTCAATGGCTTTGTCAAAATGGTAGGGTACTATGTCGGTTCCGCTCACCCAGCTGAATGAGGGGACAAATTTCGGCGGATAATCATCAGAAAAAAGGTTACAGCAAACCCCGCAAAGAGTTCCGGTGTTTAACATCGCATTGATGCCCGTTTTACTGTGATCTCCCATAATGGTGCCAATAAATTGCTGCCCGGTGTCGTACTCTTTGTTGGTTTTCCAGTCTACCACTTTTACGGTGCTGTAGTTGTTCTTCAGGTTGGATGTGTTGGTGTCTGCACCCAGATTGCACCACTGTCCGAAGACTGAATTGCCGGCATAACCGTCATGAGATTTGTTGGAGTAGGAGTGAAAAATTACATTCGCAATTTCTCCGCCCACCTTACAGACAGGGCCAATGGTAGTGTCTTCATAAATTTTTGCACCCATTTTTACGACAGACTTTTCACAAATGGCCGACGGTCCCCTGATTACCGATTTGGCCATGATATGAGCATTTTTTCCAACATAAATCGGGCCTTTATCTGCATAAAGCATGGCTCCGGGCTCAATAATTGCTCCCTCTTCAATATAAATATTGTCGTAGTTGATGAGCAGGGCATGAGGATATCTGCCGGTATCTTCAATCGGTTCCTTCCCGAGCAGGGAAATATCGTGAATGATCTGTTTACCATTGATCTGAAAAAGCTCCCAGCTGTTTTTTAAAACGGTGATATCGCTGCCGTTGAACCGATCGGTGTCTATGTCGTTGAAATCTATTCCTTCTGTCACCCATTTTTGGTGAGTTTGATGAGGTAAATTAGCCGCAATAAGCTGGCTGTCAGAAATCAATCCTTCGTTGGTTTTAAGCTGTTTAATATGATCGGCCAGCTTTTTTGTGGGAACAAAACGGGGGTTCAGCCATAAAACGGTTTCGTTTGAATCGGTTGATGAAAATTCTTTAAATACCCCGGACAGGTATTTTCTCAGAATGCCTCGAATGGGCTGCCCGGCAATTCCCAGGGCATGAAGCCATTTTTCACCCAGAGTAAAAATCCCAACTCTCAAATCATAAACGGGCCTGGTCAGGGTTAGGGGGTGGAAGTTTTCGAGATATTGATCTTCAAAAAAACAACAATTTGGTTTCATCTTCTGGATTTGATTCTTTTATTCAGCAAAGTTTGTACATTTAGCGATTGTAAAAATACAATAAAATAATAGTATATGTGTGGAATTGTTGGATATGTAGGTGGAAGAGATGCATCGCAGATTTTATTAAAAGGGCTGAAAAGACTTGAGTACAGAGGCTATGATTCAGCCGGTATTGCGCTGATAAATGGCGGTCTTAAATACCACAAGGGAAAAGGAAAAGTAGATGTGCTCGGCAAAAAAATCGAAGAGATTGGATTTGCCGGACATATTGGCATTGGGCACACAAGATGGGCTACTCACGGTGAACCGAATGACATAAATTCACACCCACACCTTAGTGAATCGGGAAAAATTGCTGTCGTGCATAATGGAATCATCGAAAATTACACAACCCTGAAAAAGCAATTAATTGAACGCGGCCGTACGTTTCAAAGCCAGACCGATACCGAAGTGGTAGCCCAGCTTCTGGAAGAAATTTATGCAACCTCAAAGGGTGTTTCTTTTGAGGAAGCCATACGCCTTGCACTGAAACAGATTGTGGGAACCTACGGACTGGCCATTGTTCACACCGACCGGCCCGACAGAATTTTTATTGCCCGCAAAGGTTCACCGCTACTGCTGGGAATTGGGGACGATGAAATGTTCATCGCATCGGATGCATCTCCGATTGTGGAGTATACAAATAAAGTAGTTTATCTGGATGATGGTGAAATGGCCATTGTTACCCGAAATAGTTATGAAGTAAAAACCATCGACGATGTGGCACTGACCAAAGAGGTTCACGAGCTTGCTATCAGCCTGGATGCCATCGAAAAAGCGGGATACCCGCACTTTATGCTGAAGGAAATTTTTGAACAGCCCCGATCTATTGCAGACTGCATGAGGGGGCGCGTGAACCCGGAAAACGGAACCATTCAACTGGGTGGCATCGAAGATGTTCTGGATGATCTGGTGAATGCCCGGCGAATAGTTATTGCCGCTTGCGGTACGAGCTGGCACTCTGCGCTGGTTGGCGAATATCTGTTTGAGTATCTGGCCAAAACCCCGGTTGAAGTGGAATACGCCTCCGAATTCAGGTATCGCGACCCCTTGATTGGTGAAGGTGATGCGCTATTGGTGATATCACAAAGCGGAGAAACGGCCGATACGCTCGCAGCTCTTCGTGAAGCAAAAAAACGCGGAGCGCTGACACTGGGAATTTGCAATGTGGTAGGGTCCACTATTTCACGCGAAACCGATGCGGGTGTGTTTACCCATGCCGGCCCCGAAATTGGTGTGGCGTCAACCAAAGCATTTACGGCACAGGTGGTAGTTTTAATGATGATGGCGCTGGCCGTTGGAAAAAGAAAAGGTGTGCTGAACCGGGATCAGATGCTGATCTACACCAAAGAGCTGGCCAAAATTCCGTCAAAAGTGGAATACATTCTGGAACATATTGATGAACCGGTTCAGAAAATTTCAGGATTGTTTACTTATGCACCGAATTTTTTGTACCTGGGCAGAAGTTACAATTTTCCGGTGGCTCTTGAAGGCGCACTGAAACTAAAAGAGATTTCGTACATCCACGCCGAGGGTTATCCCGCCGCAGAGATGAAACACGGCCCGATTGCACTGATTGACGCGATGATGCCCGTAGTTGTGATTGCCGCAACCGATCACACCAACGACAAAATGATCTCCAACATTGAAGAGGTGAAAGCCCGGAAAGGCAGAATTATTTCCATTATGAATGATGAAAACAGCGATGTGGAAGATCTGTCGGAATTTCACATCTCCATACCATCCACGAAAGACTGTTTTTCTCCATTATTAACGGTCATTCCCTTACAGCTTCTCTCATATTACATCGCTGTAAACAGGGGGTGCAATGTGGACCAGCCCAGGAATCTTGCGAAAAGTGTTACTGTTGAGTAAGGGTCAAGTCTCAAATTCTGTGTAAAAACAAAATTGGTTAGGCTGCCAGTTTAAAGGAGATTCGGTCATCATTTAGTGTTATGTTTTGATGGTTGCACATGGTTTGTCGCAGGGTTTTTAGTAAGACCAAATCTGCTTGATCCATCGAAACCCGTTGCCATCGTCTTGCTGCTCTGATAAGTGTTCCATAAACCAGTTTCATGGCTCCTTTTTCATTGACATGATTGGGAATGATCTTGGTTCTTCGCTTCTGTTCGACAAACGAGCGTTCAATTAAGTT
>SKYV01000016.1 GCA_007127745.1 Balneolaceae bacterium | reverse complement strand
GAAATCATTCTTTTTTTTGTGGTTGGCATACTTGGGTCACTTACCACTTTTTCTACTTTTGCACTTGAGGTGTTTTACCTCGTCAGGGATAAATCCAACTCACATTTGATAATGTACCTGCTGGTGCAAATTGTTTTGGCCTTTATGGTGACAGTATTGGGTTACGGCTTGTTTCTATGGATTGGAGGAATTTAGAAAATGAGCCGAAGACGAATTGTTAAAGAAAGTATCTGGGTGGCAGCCGGCGGCATGTTTGGAGCTCTGATGCGGCACGGAACCAACCATCTCGTGCCACTGCTGGTTGGAGAATCAACCCTGATTACTGCAACAGCAGTTGAAAATGTGACGGGCAGTTTTTTGATCGGATTCCTGTATATCCTTATCCGCAAACGCTACGACAAAGACCGCAACCTGAGCCTTTTTATGCTGACCGGATTCGTGGGCAGTTACACCACCTACTCCGGGTTCATGTCAGAAGCACTGATACTCTTTCAAATTGCACCCTTTTTGTTTATCTCATATCTGTTCAGCCAGGTTATGATCGGCATCTTTGCAGTATGGGCGGGTATGTACGTTTGCAAAAAAATCTGAACTAATGCCGTACTTGAGTATTTAACGTGAGTTCGATATAAGATCGTTGAATTTGGTGGTATAAAGGTATTTTAGTTCAAAAAGGGCGTCATCCCGCACTTGATGCGGGATCTCCGTCCGTTGATATAGACAGGAGATGCCGGATCAGGGTCCGGCATGACGAAAATGATGATGTTTTTGCTATTTCACGCCCTTTTTGGACAGCCTCAGACTCATTTTTCAATTTCTTATGTCGAACTGACGTTATTTAAAAATCAATTCTATACCGAAAAGCAACTGTGGAGTTACTGTATTCAAAAATTCATACCCAATCCCTTCGATGCTGTTTGTTGCCTTTTCTTGATTCCTTGCCTCGGGATTTTTGGTTGTTTCGCTAATCCCCGGACTGCGTTTGGGCTCAAACACTGAAGTGTTTTTCATTCCTCACTTATCCGGGGTTATAATATCGGCCGTTTCTATCGGAACTCGATGTTACCCTCATCGGTGACTTACACAGTGAATTCGCGGATTTGGTTTGGCTTATGCCGGCACGAAAAGAAACATCAATTATTTGAATGGTTTGCTCAAATTAAAGGGCAATCTGTTTTGGTACAAGGATCAAAAAAATCCCGGCAGGGATGAACGCGAAGCCAATAACACAATTAAGAGGCGGCCATTTTGCCACAGCCTGAAAATTCATTCGAGGGATTGCCGGGAAAGATTTTGGATGATCCCCCATTAGAAGCTCGCAAGGGGCATAAGTCAAAAATCAAACATAAGCGCCTTCGGAGTAGGTCAGCTCATAACTGTGAGTGTAGATTTCGATAATATTTCCGAAGGGATCTTCCATGTAAACCATTTTATAAGGCTTATCGCCGGGATAATATTCTCTGATCGGCATTCTCTGTTTACCGCCCGCATCAACAATCTTTTTTGCCAGCCCTTCAATATCGGGGTCCTGAACGCAGAAATGGAAAAGCCCGGTTTTGAAAGGATTAAACTCAACTCTTTCTGATGGTTTTTCGGGAAATTCAAACAGCTCAATACCAATTTTATCGCTTGTGGATAGATGCGCAATCCGGAATGATTTCCATCCGCTTCCAAAAACATCAATGCACATTTTGCCGATTGCTGTTTCGTTTTCTTCCTTAACGGTTTCCGGCCCCATCAGCAGATAACAGCCCAGCACCTTCGTGTAGAATGTAATTGCTTTATCAAGGTCAGGTACGGTGATTCCAATATGTGAAAATGCACGGGGATATGTTTTGCTCATGATTGAGTTTATTTTTGTTAGAATTTATGCTTTGTTCACAAGGTAAAAAACCCGGTAATGTTTGTCATTTTTTCATTTTCAAACTGTCAGAATGAAATTCAGGACGAAAAAATTGTCAGACCACCAACTCTTAATTATCAAAAAAATCGCAATTGGCATACCATTTGTATTTTAATTAAGCGGGTTGTGAGTTTATCACAACACATCTTCATTAATTGTAATCTTTTTAACCGTAAACCAAATTGTTGAGGAGGTTATTATGATGTTGATGAGAAGAGAAGAAGTACCTACACTTGCACGACCACGACACGGCACAAACTTCAATTTATCAACCTGGCTGGATGATATATTTGAAGATGCGTTTCACTGGACAGAAGGCAGATTTGTTCCCGAGCTGAATGTGTATGAAACAGCCAAAATGTTCGAAGTTACCGTAGAACTTCCGGGTATGGACAAAAAAGACTTCGATATCAGCATTAACGACAATATTCTGACGATCAGCGGCGAGCGCCGTTCTTACCGCGATGGCGAAAACGGGCGCCGTTATCACAGAGTAGAAAGCCGTTTTGGCCGTTTCAGCCGTTCACTGCCTCTGCCAAACGTGGTAGATGTGGACAAAATCAACGCAAGCTATGAGAATGGTGTGCTGATTATAACACTGCCCAAACTGAAAGAAAAAGCAGGCCGGCAGATTGAAATTTCGTAAGTAAACCATTCATAAAAATTGAAAAGCCCGCGGTCATGAAGGACAGCGGGCTTTTTTTCCGTTTCGCCAGAATTTTTTTATGTCTTGTAACCAAAGCCGGTTCGCAGAATTCGTTCAAGAGCACTTTAAAAAGAAAAACCTCCACCAGCGGTATCCCCAGGCCTCCTCTTTTTCTATCGAAAAACCACTCTCAGCCAGCAGCTCTTTCATTTCACCGAGCGAGTGTGTACTGATGTTCTCTTTGGAGAGCAGTTTGATGAAATAGTTGGCAATCACAAAAAGTCCCACCCGGTTCCAGTTCAGAAGCCAAAGATTACCCCCGTCTTTTAAAACTCTCCGGAAGTTGGCCAGGGCTTTCTTTTGATCAGTATAATAATGAAAGGCATTCAGGCAGAGCAGATGGTCAAAGCTGTTATCATCAAACGGAAGCTCTTCGGCGTAATGGCTGGTGTATTCCACGTTATCTTTATATCGAAGCCGGTATTTCGAAATTTCCAGCATATTTGATGACGGATCGTTCACAATATACTGCTCGAACGGCCCGAATTTATTAATTGCCGCCTCTGCCAAAAGCCCGGTTCCTGCACTAACATCCAGAATTCGGTTTTCCGGTTTCAGCTCCAGGCTTTTTACCATCTTTTTATGAGTATGCCTCAAATAGGCATCATACCTTTTGTCGTACCTGTGGGCAGTTTTATCGAATTGGCTGGTTGTTATGTTGGCTGCTCGTTTGATAGGCCCTCTGTATAAAGTTTCGGTTTGATGATTAGCCTGCAGGCTTTAAGAATTTTTGGTTCTGATGTAAACCTTATGAGTAATTGCCGGTACCACTAAATCATGGTAGCTGGTAATTAACAGTTTACAGTAGGCAGTTGACAATTTATTTGGATAAATATAGACGGCTTTTGTTCTTTCAAAATAAATAAAAACAGATGGTCCATCGTCATAAAAACCTAACTATCAAATTGTCAACTGCCAACTGCTTACTGTCAACTGAAAAGCTTCTCGCCCTGATACCCACAGGTTTTCCAGTAGAATAATTTATCTATCCAGTAAAGTAATCAATTTTGAGGCAGCTTTAAAGGAACTAAGTTTACCCTGCTCAACAAGTTTTTCAGTTTGAGCGATCTTTTTCTGAACAGCCGGATGTTCATAGAATTTTTCCTTTAACTTCTGATGGATACTTTCGTACATCCAGTTTATCGCTTGCTGCTTTCTGTTTTGTTCAAAATATCCACTCTCTTTTACTTTATTGAAATAGGTTTCAATGGTTTCATAAATTTCATTCAGACCGGTTTCTTCAAGGGCTGAGCAGGTTTGAACCGGTGGCTTCCAGCCGGATGGCTGTTCCGGTAAAAGGGAGAGCGCATTTTCGTATTCACGGCGGGCTTTTTCGGCTGCCTGCAGATTTTCACCGTCGGCCTTATTGATGGCCAGCAAATCAGCCATTTCCATAATTCCTCGTTTGATGCCCTGCAGCTCATCACCGGCGCCGGCAATCATCAAAAGAAGGAAAAAATCGGTCATGGAGTGAACCGTTGTTTCGGATTGACCTACTCCAACTGTTTCAATAAAAATTGTATCGAATCCGGCTGCTTCGCACAACAGCATGGCTTCCCGGGTTTTTCGTGCTACACCGCCCAAAGTGCCCGAAGCCGCTGTAGGCCGGATATATGCTTTTTCATGGGCTGAGAGGTATTCCATTCGTGTTTTATCTCCCAGGATACTTCCTTTCGATCGGCTGCTGCTTGGGTCAACCGTCAACACAGCAATCGATTTACCATGGTTAATTAACAGTTTTCCGAAGGCATCAATAAACGTGCTTTTTCCTGCACCGGGCACTCCTGTTATGCCGATACGCACAGAATGCCCGGATTTATGCAGGCACTTTTCAAGAATTTCTTCTCCCAATTCCCTTCGTTCTGGATGGCTGCTCTCAATCAAGGTTATTGCCTGGGAAAGAATGGTGCGGTTACCGGAACCAATACCCTCAATGTAGTAGCCGGGAGGATGTAAACGGCTCTTTTTCAGGGAGTAATTCGGGTTGATGGATTTATTCTTTTTGTCGGGCATGGATTTTTATAAAAAGCGATTCAGCAGCTTGAAATTCTTGTGGGTAATTAATACTAAGGGCATAAACATCCCCCCTTGAGAGGGGAAAAGTTAGTCAAAAACACGACTTGTCGTGGTTTCTTGACTGACGAGGGGTGTGTTTTCCAGGTTATGAAACTGGCTCAGATTACAGATAATTCGCCTTTGCCATGAAACACACCCCTCGTTCGATGAACCGTGCTACGCACTTTCATCTTCACATTTCCCCTCTTGAGAGGCTGTGAGAAAATTATTTTCCAAAAAAATATGACTTAAAAAATTTAAGTTTTGAGCCCTGATACGGATGCCTGACTTTTCGGACCCACCCCCGACCCCTCCCTATCACACCAAAAAACGGTGTGACAAGGAGGGGAGCTCTTTAAAACCATTTGATACTTAAAAAATTTAATGTCATCACTATTTGAACCGGAATTTTCTCACAGCCTCTCAAGAGGGGATCTTTAAATTCACCCACAAGAATTCCTGCAGAATCCAGAGTTCAATATTATTCTTCAAGTAATATAGTCAAAATATTCTGTGCCGCTTTTGCGATGACGGTTCCCGGGCCAAATACCGCCGCAACGCCCTCGTTATACAAAAATTCATAATCTTTGGTAGGAATGACTCCGCCCACAATAATCATAATATCATCGCGTCCCAGTTTTTTCAACTCCTCAATGACCTGTGGAACCAGCGTTTTATGCCCGGCCGCAAGGCTCGAAATTCCAAGAATGTGAACGTCATTTTCTACGGCTTGTTTGGCAGCCTCTTCGGGCGTTTGAAAGAGCGATCCGACATCCACATCATACCCGAGATCGGCAAAACTGGTGGCAATTACTTTTGCACCCCGGTCGTGTCCGTCCTGTCCGATTTTGGCCACAAGAATCCGCGGACGGCGTCCTTCTTTTTTTTCAAAACGGTCGGCAAGCTGCCGTGCTTTTTTAAAATCTTTGTTCATATTCAATTCAGATGAATAAACTCCGGATATAGTTTTGATGGTTGCGCGATATCGTCCGAAAACAGTTTCCATGGCTGTTGATATTTCACCCAGGGAAGCACGATTCCGGGCAGCATCCACCGCCAGATCAAGCAGATTCCCCTCACCGGTTTTGGCGCACCGGGTGATGGCCTGCAACGACCGCTGAGCAGCCTCTTCATTCCGCCCGGATTTGAGCTTTTCAAGCCGCCGGATTTGAGCCTGACGAACTTTTTCATTGTCAATTTCAAGGATATCAATCGGATCTTCCTTTTCCAACCGGTATTTGTTGATTCCCACAATAGTATCATTTCCACTGTCGATCCGGGCCTGTTTGCGGGCGGCAGCTTCTTCAATCCGCATTTTTGGAATTCCCGTTTCGATGGCTTTTGCCATACCGCCCAGTTTTTCAGTTTCCCGGATGTGTTCCCACGCCCGTTTTGCAAGCCGGTCGGTAAGATACTCCACATAATAGGAGCCGGCCCAGGGATCAATCGCTTTGGTTATGCCGGTTTCTTCCTGCAAAATAAGCTGCGTATTTCGGGCAATTCGGGCGGAAAAATCGGAAGGGAGGGCAATGGCTTCGTCCAGTGCATTGGTGTGAAGTGATTGTGTGTGGCCCAAAGCGGCAGCCATTGCTTCAATCATGGTTCGGGCCACATTGTTGAACGGATCCTGCTCGGTGAGGCTGTAGCCCGATGTTTGGCAATGAGTTCTCAGAGAAAAAGATTTCGGGTTTTTCGGTTTGAAGGGTTTCATCAGCTTTGCCCAGAGCAGACGCCCGGCGCGCAATTTGGCAATTTCCATAAAGTGGTTCATCCCGATGGCCCAGAAAAAAGAGATTCTCGGTGCAAAATTGTCAACATTCAGCCCGGCTTTAATTCCCTGCCGCACATATTCAAGTCCGTTGGCCAGTGTGTAGGCAAGTTCAATGTCGGCTGTTGCACCCGCTTCATGCATGTGATAACCACTGACACTGATGGAATTAAAACGCGGCATATATTCGGAGGTATACTCAAAAATATCACCCACAATCCGCATCGATTGTTCAGGTGGATAGATGTAGGTGTTGCGCACCATGAACTCCTTCAGGATATCGTTTTGTATGGTGCCGCTAAGGTTTTCGGGAGAAACACCCTGCTCTTCGGCAGCTACAATATAAAATGCCATCACCGGAATTACGGCTCCGCTCATGGTCATTGATACCGACATCTGATCCAGAGGAATCTGATCGAAGAGAATTTTCATGTCCAAAATGGAATCAATTGCCACACCGGCTTTACCCACGTCACCGGCTACACGGGGGTGATCGGAATCATAGCCGCGGTGTGTGGCCAGATCAAATGCAACGGAGAGCCCTTTTTGCCCGGCTGCCAGGTTTCTTCGATAAAAAGCGTTTGATTCTTCCGCTGTTGAAAAACCGGAATATTGCCGGATGGTCCACGGACGAACGGTGTACATGGTGGAGTAGGGGCCGCGTAAATAGGGTGGGCGCCCCGCAATAAAATCCAGATGTTCAAGTTCCTTCACATCGGCTGGATCGAACCACGGTTTTACTGAAATTTTTTCGGGTGTACTCCAGGCATTTTTTTTGCCGGATTGATGATCGGCGGCAGATAAACGTTGCCCGGAGGTACTCTTAAGATCGATCGTTGAAAAATCAGGTCGTTTCATGGATCCTGCCTTTTTGTTTTTTCACGGGCCTGTTCAAATGGTGATGCCGCTTTAAATTCCTGAAGTGCTACAAAAAGAACTTTTTGAGGTTCCAGAAATCGTTCAAGCACATCTCCGATTGCCGCACCTTCCAGGAATGCCTGCCGGAGCAAAACCACTTCATCCCCAATGTCCGGAATAAATGAGTAGCCGGTTTGTTTCAGCGAGGTTGTTATTCCGGAGTTTACCGGTTTTTCAGGCACTTTATTTTCCGGATTCGAATATTTATTTAAGCCCACAAGCACCCGTTCATACTTTTGATAAGCAGCCTCTTTTTCTTTTCGTGCCTTTATGATTTCGTTCTGAACAGAGCCATTTTTCAGTGCTTGAAGAAGCCCGCCTTCACCTTCAATCTGGCGGAAATAATTCCAGGCTTCCAGGGCAAGTGTCTCAGTGAGATGCTCCACATAATACGATCCTGCAGCCGGATCGTCCACATTATCAAAATGGGCTTCTTCCCGCAAAATATGGTGAACATTCCGGGCCATTCGTTTTGAGAGTTCAGAGGATTGTTCAATTTCAGAATCCCAGGGGTGAACCATCAACAGATCTGTACCGCCAAGGATGGCGCTCATACTTTCATTTACAGTCCGAAGTAAATTATTATGAGGATCGGCAGCAGATTTATTGACCCGGCTCGTTTCAGTAAAAATTTTTAGAGGTTCTGCTGGAGTAATGTTCCAGGCGTCCAGCATTCTATTCCACAGCAACCGGAGTGCCCGGAATTTGGCCATTTCAGGAAAAAAGAATGGCCCGGATGCCATTTTTACAAACAGATTTTCAGCAGTTTTAGAGCGGTCGGGCTCCGGCACAGAAGCCAGAAATTCACTCCCGATGGCCAGGGCAACCGCAAGCTCTTGCACAATTGTTGCACCTGAGTGATGGTAAAATGAGGCGTCGGCACAAAGGGTATGAGAGTCAACCGCTTCACATAGAGATTGAATCAATTTGGGGATCCTCTCTTCCGGTACAGGCAGGCGTCCTTGCCTGGCAATGTATGTAAAAGGATCGAAAGTGAAATAACATTTCAGTGGGTGCTTTTTGGTATTCTTCATCATAGCCAGAAGAGCCGGGGCTGCCATCCCGCAGTCGAAAATCAATTCAGTACCGGAATCCATTCCATCAAGCAGAGTGTCCATGTCTTGCTGAGTTTGAATCAGCGTTCCTGAAATATCACCGGAAAGTTCCTGTGATGGTGGTTCAATAGTTGTAGAAATCATGGCGGCGTCTGCTCCACCGCGAATAGCTATTTGGATAGATTGACTGGCCGGTTCAGGTTTGGCGTCATAAACCGGCTCGCAGCATGCCCAGCGGGTTGTTTTGTGCAGCGGTGGAGAATATTCCGGCTCCAGCCTGTCGGAATCGGTTTTCATAAAAAAAGGTGGGACGGTAATTCCTTCCAGGGTTTTCCAGGCCAGCTTCTGCCGATAATCGGCCCCGTTTAAATCCTGTTTGATGAGCTCTTCCCACTCAGCTTTATCAGAAGGTGAAAATTCAGAGAAAAATGATTTTTTGCTGTTCAAATCGGATGACATATCGTGCGTTTAAATCAATCCAGTTTTTTGATTATCGGAAAATAGCAATGCACCTGCTCTTTCCCTAACTTTTTGCATCAACAGACTGCGGAAAAGCGCTTACAATTACCTATATTTATCACCGATTAAAAAAGCTATTCAACCAAAAATTGAAAATTATGACAGACACAAACCCAAAATTTGCTCCATTAACACAACTTACCGAAGATGAACAGATGCTGAAAGATGCCGCGGCCGAGTTTGCGGATACGGTAATTAAACCGAAAGTCCATGAAATGGAGGAGGCTGCCAAACTCGATCCCGGGCTGATTAAGATGTTTTTTGAAATGGGTTTTATGGGCATCGAAATTCCTGAAAAATACAACGGCGGCGGCGGCAGTTTTTTTATGGGCATTGTAGCCATCGAGCAGATTTCGCGGGTGGATGCATCCGTGGGTGTATTTATGGATGTGCAGAATACACTGGTGAATAACGCATTTTTGCGATGGGGCTCAAAAGAGGTGAATGAGCGTTTTTTGCCGCAGCTTGCGAGTGAAAAAGTAGGAGCCTACTGCCTGTCTGAAGCCGGTTCGGGCAGCGATGCTTTTGCCTTGAAATGTAGTGCCAAAGAAGATGGTGACGCCTATATTCTGAACGGAACCAAACTCTGGATTACCAACGCCAACGAGGCTGATATTTTCTTGGTGTTTGCTAATGTGAACCCCGAGGCCGGATATAAAGGCATTACGGCATTTATTGTTGAGCGGGGTATGGATGGGTTTTCCATTTCCAAAAAAGAAGATAAACTCGGTATTCGGGCAAGTTCTACCTGCGAAATTCTGCTTGAAGATGTTCGTGTTCCAAAGGAGAATATTTTGGGTGAAGTGGGCAAAGGGTATAAAGTGGCCATTGAAACGCTCAATGAAGGGCGGATTGGAATCGGCGCGCAGATGATTGGTATTGCACAGGGCGCCTATGATGCAGCAATTGCCTACACCAAAGAGCGCAAACAGTTCGGGAAAGCCATTTCGGATTTCCAGGGAGTACAGTTTCAGCTTGCCAAAATGGCCACTGAACTGGAGATGGCCCGCCTGCTGGTGTACAATGCAGCGCGAATAAAAGAGGCAGGGCAGCCATTCTTAAAGGAGGCAGCGATGGCCAAATATTACAGCTCCGAGGTGGCCGAAAATTTGAGCTCGCTTGCCATCGATCTTTTTGGCGGATACGGTTATGTGAAAGAATATCCGGTGGAGAAATTTTACAGAGATTCAAAAATCGGAAAAATATATGAGGGAACGTCCAATATGCAGCTTCAAACCATTGCCAAAATTATTTTGAAAGAGTAAACTTTGGTAGGCTGATATTCAGGACAGGATATTGTTAATTATTGATTTAACCATTGGTATATTTATACTTTTATTGTGGAAAACAGAAAATTTATATGTTGATTCTGCATTAATTCCGGATAAAAGAAAAAGAATTTAATAATTCGGGAATGATTTGAACATGATGGAATGTTTTTCTGATATTTACGCGGTTATCTGGAAAACCGGTACAAACCAAAAAATGAATTTAATTAATAATTTTTGTCCTATTTGATTATATAACTACCATATCATGAAAAACTTTCAAGAATTTATAAAGTCGTGCAGTAAAGACAAAGAATCGTACAAGAAACTGATCAAATTTGTAGAGGAGCTGGTTCAGGAGAGAGATCAGGCAAAGGAGCATCTGGAGCTTTTGGAGCGAGCCATTGCCAGCGATTACGATTCTATTTTGATAACTACTCTGGGTTTGGAAGAACCCGCTCTGGGTTTGGAAGAACCCGGCCCGTTTATTGTTTATGTGAATGACGGTTTTACACGAATGACCGGATATACCAGGGAGGAGGCCATCGGGAATACCCCGCGCATGCTGCAGGGCCCAAAGACCGATCGCGAAGTGCTTGATACCCTGAAAAAACGGCTGAAAGAAGGCCAGTCTTTCTTCGGGCACACGGTAAACTACCGAAAAGACGGGTCCGAATTTATCAATCAGTGGGACATCCACCCACTCACGAATGAGAAGGGTGAAGTCACTCACTGGGTTTCTTATCAGCACGACATCACCGAACGAAAGCGTTCAGAGAAAAAAGTGGTGGATTCCCGGATTGAGTTCGATCGGCTGGTTGAAGAATCGAAAAGAACGCTGGTTGATGTGGATATACAAGGAAATATCATCACTTCAAACAAAGCGTTCAGAGACCTCACCGGCTTTGATGATGAAGAGCTGAAAAAAATGAAATTCTGGGAGTTATTGTCAGATAATAATACAGAGAGCTTCCGCCTTAAATTCGACAAATTCAAGCCGAGCGATTTTGACAATGCGGTTTTTAATCTGTCCATCAAAAATAAAAAAGGTACTGAGGTTGAGGTAAAAATTGACACTCGCCTGCTGAGTATTGATGATCAGACGGTGATAAGAGCCGCTTTTGAAAATAAATCTCTTCAAAAACGAATTGTGGCTATGCTCAAGCAGCGGAATTCCAATTTTGAGAAGATGTTTGATCGCGACAAAGATTTTCGTTACAAACTGCTGCGCGATGCCGAAGGCCATTTTCGATTTAAATATGTGTCTGATACTTTTGAGGAGATTACCGGAATTTCGCCCGATAAAGCTGAAAACATGATGCTGAAAGATCTTGTACATCAGGATGATTTCGAAAAAGTAATAGCACATCTTGAAAATGTCATTGAAGGCAAACCCAACACCGAACTGTTTCGGCTGAAAGGCAATTCCGGCAAATATATTTCAGTAATCGATTACGCGAAGCCGGTCTTGGATTCAAAGCACGCCATTGTTGAAGAGATTAAAGGCTGCACCTCGATCGAGGCAGTTCCGAAATCGAAAAGGCAAGCATCTGAAGACTGAACGAGCTGAAGCCAGATGTTGATTGATTCTTCACTGAATATTAGTCTGCAAATACGTACCTTCCAGCGCTTACAATCTGAAATTAAATAACGTAGAGATCAAAACGTTAACGGATAATATGACCATTGAAGAAAAACAGGAACGGATCATCAGGCGGTTTGAAATTTTGGGTGACTGGCCCGAGCGATACAAGCACATAATTAAGCTGGGGCAAAAGCTCAACCCGATTGATGAGAAGTATAAAGTGGATGAAAATCTTGTTCGGGGCTGCCAATCTCAGGTTTGGCTAATTACCGAACTGGATGATGATAAAGTAATTTTTAAGGCCGACAGTGACGCCGCAATAACCAAAGGGCTGGTGGCACTGCTGGTTAATTTCTATTCGTGCGAAACTCCTGATACCATTCTGAATACAAATCCCGATTTTATCCGGAAAATCGGGATGCAGGAGCACCTCTCACCAACCCGATCTAACGGCCTTGCGTCTATGGTAAAGCAGATGAAAATTTATGCCATGGCCTATAAAAGCAAATTAGCACAGTCTGTCGATCAAAATTAACAGGTAAACAACATTTTCCGGGGGTTGTTGTTTAGCAATCTCCGGGTACGTTTTAATAAAACTTTTTTTACGATAATCGGTTGAAATAAATAAAACAGTTATGAACAAATTATCCATTCAAATTATCGGACTTGTCGCTTTCGTCGCGATTGCCGGTGCGGCTTTATTCTACGGTGGTGTTTTTGACAATTCGCAGGAGTCATCCGCCACAGATAATTCCGAACGAACTGCACGAACCGTTCAGGTTTTAAACTATAGTGACTATTCCTGCCCGGCCTGCAGGGCTTATGCCCCGCTGACAGAACGGCTGAAAGAAGAATACGGCGATCTTGTTCAGGTGGAGTACAGACATTTTGTGCTGGGTAGTTTCCCTCATAGCAGGCTTGCCTCCCATGCTGCAGAAGCGGCAAGAGAGCAGGGTATGTTTAACGAAATGCACAATCTACTTTATGAACATCAGGAGCGGTGGAGTGCGAGGCAGGCTGATGCCAGAGAGTATATCATCGGTTTTGCCGAAGAAATTGGCCTGGACATGGATCAGTTTCTGGAAGATCTCGAATCCGAGGAAATTCACAATCTTGTGGATGCTCACAGAGAAGAAGGTATCAGACGAACGGTAAATTCCACCCCGAGCTTTTTTATAGACGGTCATAAACTCAGGCAAAATCCGCAGTCTTACGAACAGTTCAAATCCATTGTTGAACTATATATGTACCGGGACTGATCTGCCGATTGAATAAATCTGAATTCGGCCCGTCAGTTTGGCTTGTTCATCTGACGGGTTTTTTTGTTTAATAATGGAGAAGAATGATCTACGAATTTCTGAGCAAATCACCAGAATTTGATGACTCTGTTTTTATCGCTCCAAGCGCCGATATCATTGGTGATGTAGCCATCGGAAGTGAAAGTTCCGTATGGTTTAATGTAACCATCCGGGGCGATGTAAACTGGATTGAGATCGGCGAGCGAAGCAATATTCAGGATAATTGCTGTGTGCACGTAACCAATCAAACCAATCCTGCAAAAATCGGGAGTGACGTTTCCATCGGCCATAATGCCACCATTCACGGTTGCACTATTCACGATCGTGTGTTGATTGGAATTCAGGCCACCATTTTGGATGATGTCGTTGTCGAATCGGATGTACTGGTTGCGGCAGGAACATTGGTTCCGCCGGGCAAACGGCTTGAATCCGGTTACCTGTATATGGGAGTGCCGGCCAAAAAATCGAGAAAACTGACCGGTGAAGAGATCGAATCCATCGCAAAAAATGCGGCCAACTATGTGAAATACCAGCGTACCTACCGCCGGGTGGATACGTATGATGAAAATCCATTCTATTCGCCAAAAGAAGATCAATAATTTTGAATGATCAAGGTAGAATTCATCAGACACTATTTTATTTTGAGGTGTTGGATCCAGGTATCGTAAAACCAATTCTGATCGTAAATATTTTTGATATGGGGAATCTAATAAGAGGACAAATCATATTTTTTACAGGAAGACTCTGAAAGAGTCACATCACAAAGCAAAGGGCACCACCCTATGGACGCTCGAAATCAATAACTCTTTAGTACTTCCGGTACTTCAAAATAAAATCCTGTTAAAAAGCTATCCATAGAAATGAAAAAAGCGGCAGGAGATTAAAATCGGAACGAAACAGGCATTGGCAGGTTTACAAGAAGAGAGAGCCAATGACCGGATTTGAACCGGTGACCTACGCTTTACGAGAGCGTTGCTCTACCACTGAGCTACATTGGCTAATGCAAATTCGTATCTTTCAAACAGAAAATAAAAAATAAAAAATTTGACAATTTTCTGTTCCATTAAACTTACAAAGTCATGAAAAAATTATCTGTCTCATTCATTTTTTTACTCGGGTTGATGGTGGTATTCTCAGAAATCGTTCCCCTGAGTGCTCAAGATCTTGAACGCCATACATTCCATTCCAACCATATGGGAACGCGGTTTACCATTATTCTCTATGCAGATAATAAAGATCTTGCTAAAGAGGCCTCACAGGCGGCATTTGACCGAATTGAAGAACTAAACCAACTCATGAGCGATTATATTGATGATAGTGAACTGAACCGGCTTTCACGTTCATCGGGAACCGGCCAGGCAATGAAAATAAGCCCTGAACTTTTTGAAGTGCTGGCTGAATCGGTTGTGATTTCAGAAATGAGCGGCGGATTGTTTGATGTGACCATTGGCCCCTACACAAAACTCTGGAGAGCCGTGCGAATGGAACCGGAACCACAGCTTCCGTACGATGAAGAAATCCGGGAACGGGGAGAGCGTGTTGGGTATCAGTACATGGTGCTTGATGAAGAAAGGAGAACCGCTGAGCTGAAAGTACCGGACATGCAGCTCGATCTGGGAGGAATTGCCAAAGGATATGCCTCAGAAGAAGCGATCAACGTGCTATGTGAATATGGAATTTGCTCGGCACTGGTGGATGGAGGCGGTGATATTTCGCTGGGAGAATCTCCTCCGGGACGAAGCGGGTGGGAAGTGGCCATACCGCTTAAAGTGGGTGAGGATGAAACCACCCACATTATGCTGAGTATGTCAGAAAAAACGGTGACCACATCGGGCGATATGTTCCAGTTTATTGAGATTGACGGGACACGCTATTCGCATATTTTAAATCCGAAAACAGGCCTGGGTGCAACCGAACAGATTCAGGCAACGGTACTTGCTGATAAGGGAATGTATGCCGATGCTCTCGCTTCTGTTTTAACGCTGATGAATCCGGAAGAAGGAGTGGAATTCATCAACAGACTGAAGAATACGGAAGCCTATATTATGATGCGGGATGAAAACGGGATCAAAGAGTGGGAAACGGAAGGCTTTGGTGATTACCGGAAATAAAAAATCCGCGATGAAAAACACCACGGATTCAAATCTGTTGATTAATATAAAATTGCTGGTGCAAGCGTACGCCTGCACCTTCTTGTTCACATCGGGTTAATGAGGATCGGAAACACCCGGAACAGGCACGGGATAGAAACCATCTTCATCAGGGAGTACTGGTGGTTCGGTATCTTCGGTCACATCGTACGGCATCAGTTGTGCATCCGAGTTGATAGCATCATCCCATTGGACCATCTGTCCTGAATAGGATGCCATACGGCCCATAATGGCCGTCATTGTGGTTTTTGCCCCGTAATCGGAATCGTCAATGTACTCTCCGCTTCGTATTGCAGCAAACAGTTCATCGTGCTCCTGTTGATACGGATTTGGATCATCCCGGCCGTCGTGGTCGTAAAGAATATTTCCGTTTCGGTCTCTGACCAAGGCATTGTGATTATACCCGGCATACTGGATGGACCCTTTGGTTCCCTGCAGGGTTTCACCAACCCGCGACCATGTGTTGCGCTGATGCCTGCACTGGGCATGCAGAACGGTTCCGCCCGGATAGGTGTATTCAATGAAGTTGTGATCGAAAATCTGTCCGTACTCTTTTCCGGTTCGCACTTCGCGCCCGCCCATTCCCTGGGCCGTTTCGGGGTATTCGCCGGTAAACCAGTTTACAACGTCGATGTTGTGAATGTTTTGTTCGAGAATCTGATCGCCGGCCAGCCAGGTAAAGTAAAACCAGTTGTGTGTCTGATATTCCAGTTCCGACATGCCGGGCTCACGATGGCGCACCCAAACACCGGCTTCATTCCAGTAAGCCTGGGCGGAAACAATATCTCCAATCATCCCTTCTTCAACGATGCGCTGATATCCGGCACGGTAATTGTCTTGATAACGCCGCTGAAGGCCCAGAACCACATTCAATTTTTTCTTTCTGGCTTCTTCTGCTGCTTTCATAAACCGGCGGATGCCCGGCGCATCGGTGGCAACAGGTTTTTCACAGAACATGTGCTTTCCGTGTTTTACACATTCTTCAAAGTGTGCAGGACGAAATCCTGGAGGTGCGGTCAAAATTACCACATCAGCCAGCGGGATGGCCTTTTTGAAAGATTCAAAACCTACAAACTTGTGCTCTTCGGGCACATCGAGGCGGCCCGTTTCCAAATGGCGTTGGGAAAGTGCGTTATAGCAATCATCCAGCCGGTTTCTAAACAGATCGGCCAGGGCCACAATTTTAACGCCCGGATCGGCATTCAATGCCTGATTGGCAGCACCGGTACCTCGGCCTCCGCATCCCACCACAGCCACTTTTAAAGTGTCATTTCCGGCAGCATAAGCACTGGCACTGATTGGGAGAGAGCCAAGTAGTAGGCCTCCTCCGGCTGCCATGGAGGTTTTTTTCATAAAATCTCTGCGTGAAATTCCTTTTATACGATTATTTTCAATGCTCATAATATAAGTTTTTGATTTGGAGAATTGTTTACATGCGGTGGCAAAGATGATTAATTATAGTCCTGAATTGCATCAATCCAGTATTGTTCCATCTCGTCAACTGATTCTGGCTGATCTACCGGCTTAACGACTCTGAAGCCTACAAAATATGCGTTGGTGTGCCACCATAAACTTTTTGGAATTTGCGGGTCATCACGCTTCCACATTGGGCTTGAGCCACGACGCTGAAGGCAGCTTGCCATGTCGGGGTTATCCATCCAGGAACCGCCTCTTACTGCCCGCGGGTAGAGTTCGTCGGGGACAAAAATGGGGTTTACTGCCGGTTCATCATCAAGCTGTGAAAAATAGTCCTCGTGAAACTGGTCCAGGGTATATTCAGCCACATTGCCAAGCATATTGAAGATCCCAAAAGCGTTAGGCTCTTTTGTTGCTACACGGTTATAGCTCCTGTTGCTGTTTCCTCTGTGCCAGGCATAGTCATCCAGTTCTTCCTCGCCTGGCAGCTGGTAGGCTTCAAGTTCGCCGGCACGGCAGGCATATTCCCACTCAGCTTCGGTGGGCAACCGGTAAAAGTCTCCGGTTTTAACGGTCAGCCATTTTGTGAACATCACTGCTGCGTAATGGGTCATGTTAACAGCCGGAAATCCGTCGGTGCCCATTCCTCCGCTCATATCTCCGTATGCGGGTGATGGCGTTGAAATAACGTCAGCCGGGATCTCGGCATCGCGAAGCAGTTCCAGAACTTCATCAGTAAGTGTGGCAGATGCTACAGCATCAGCTTCTATATCCACATCATAAAGCACCATGTACAGCTCCCGGCGCAGCTCTTCGATAGAGGCTTCAGCAAATTGATTGTAAAGGTTCCAGGTAACTTCATGTTTGGCCATCCAGAACGGATCTACTTCAACTTCGTGCTGTGTTCCGTCAGCATTGTAAGGGCCCATCAAAAACGAGCCGCCGGGCACGGCAACCATGTCGAGGCTCTGGTCGGTATCGGGAATTTCCTGCGAAAAGCCGGTGAAATCAGGATCTGTTTCGGTGATTGTCAATGTTCGTTCACTTTCAGCCGGTTCCTGTTCCGGTTCTTCTACAACAGTACCACTGCCCGTGCATCCTGCAAACGAAATAAGCAAAATAAAGAGAAATGGAAGAGTAAAAATGGAATGTCTTTTTTGTTGAGATCGAATAGATTTTTTCTTCAAATACATAAAATAACTTTCTGTTAGATGGTTTTAAGTCAGTAATCGATGGATTTAAATCTTACTGTTATTCTATTTTTTCACATCATCTAAAAATAATACAGTAACAGCACAAATATATAAGGTTTTTCCTGAGATCGGATATTTACAGGACACTTATTTTAAGACTATGCTGAACTACAGATAAGAACGTGCCTGATGGATGAAAAATTTTGAAAAAACGGGATTTTAATTTCGGGTTAGTGATACGGCATTTTTCCTTCCACCTCAAAGCGATTATGCTTTCTCTCTTTTTTTCGGAATGTGAGGGTAAACGTAGTTCCTTTTTCCTTTGGAATATATTTGAACGAACCATCCAGTTGGCGGCTGAAAATGTGGATCAGGTCCATTCCGAGAGAGTTTGCATTACTATCCTGAAAATTCTCCGGTATCTTGTGACCGTTGTCCGTAATTTCCAGTATTACTGTGTTTTGTTCTTCTTTCGCACTGATTTCAATCTTGCCATTGTCCAATCCATTAAAGGCGTGTTTTATGATGTTCGTTACAACTTCATTCACAATCAATGAGCAATAAATAGCCTGATTGATATCCATCTCAATTTCATTGCAATCTTTGCACTGTTTAACAATCGAAATGTCGGTTTCGGTTTGAAGTGTATCCGAAATTTTTTCAATCAGGTTTATGATGTTATCTGTGAAATGGATCAGCGATAAATTTGTCGATTCATACAAATGTTCGTGAATATTGGCAATGGCTTTAATACGATTGGTGCTGTCGAGTAGCTTGTTACTCAGGCCGGGATCATCGGTTTTATCTGCCTGAATAATCATCATGGCAGAAATCATAGCCAGGTTGTTTTTAACCCGGTGATGGATTTCTGCCAGCATAATCTCTTTTTCATAGAGAGATTCGCGCAGGCTCTTTTCCATTTTTTTAAGATGTGTAATATCATCCTGAATGGCGATAAACCCAATTATTTTACCTTCATCATTGATAATGGGATTGCTTGAAAAGTGAATATTCAGCAGCCGCCCGTCTTTTGTTTTATTAATCATTTCTCCGCGAACCACATCACCTGCAAGAATCGTTTCCCAGAAATCTTTATAGAAAGTTTCTGGCTGCTCTCCTGATTTTAAAATCCGGGGATTTTTTCCCATCACTTCTCCGGCTTTGTATCCGTAGAGTTGCTCAAATGCTGGATTTACGTAATTAATACTGCCGTTTACATCGGTAATAAATATTGCATTGGGAGAGCGATCTATGCCCAGTCGGAATTTTTTAAGGCTTTTCACCGCTTTCATCCGGGCAGTAATATCGTATATCACCGAATAGAGAAACTTTTTTCCATCGATGGGAATAACACTGCTGTGAACTTCAACAACACGAACAGAACCACTGGCAAGCCGGTGCCGGAAATGAAATGTATTTTGCAGTCCTGTTTTTGCTTTCTCCATTTCTTTCTGGACCACATCATTCGGCAATGTGTTGATCTCTTTGATGTTTTTTTTCAAGAACTCTTCAAGCGGCCAGCCATAATATCTTTCTGCAGCTTTGTTCACATCTATAATCGATCCATCTGCCGGATCGATAACCATCATCACAGAATAGTTATCTCTAAAAACCTTTCGGTAGCGGAATTCACTCTCTTTCAGTGCTTTATCTCTTAGATGCTGCCGGGTAATGTCTTCAACAATTCCAACACCTCCTAAAACGTCTCTGTTTTGTCCGATAACCGGAGAAAAAATAGCTTTAATTCGGGATGTTTTATTACCGGTTACCGATGTGTAATTGCCCTGAAAAGTAGAGGTTTCACCCTGCAAAGCCTGTTGTATGGTAGCTACAATTTTTTTGTTGGGCAGAGAAGTCATGTCCAGGCCGATAAGTTTTTTTTTCGAAGACCCCAGAATATCCACAAAAACACGATTGCATGCGGTGATGACTCCCTTTTTATTAAATTGCAGAATGCCTACCGGAGTGTGTTCAAAAAGCAGCTGAAATTTTTTCTCCGTTTCAGAGAAATCAAGTTCCGGCGAATGTTCGGATATGTCCGAAAAAAGATTCTCTAAATCATCAATCTGCTTTAAAAGGCCATCTCGATTATCATCAACTGAAAATTCTGCCTGTGACAGTTTGTTCCTGATCGCCTGGAGTTTTTCATGAATCGATGAAACCTCTTGGTTCTGCATAATACCTTAATTACATAATAAAATATTCAGGGAAGGTGACTAATAATATTGAACTATAATGTAGTTCGTTGAAAAATAATACAAATGATGATAAAACCTATACTTTTCAACAAATTCCATCAGTGTAATTTCGTTTTCATACCGGTGAAATATAGTTTGGTGTGAATATTTTGTATATCTCAGCGGAAAAGAAGGTTGTATAAAGAGCCTTTGTCGTTCTATATTGTAAGAACTTCAATTAGATTTATATTATGGATAACTTACAGAAAATTAAGGAGTTCAAGGCATCGGATGATGTAATTGCCAACCTGAAAAAAGTGGGTGTGGTTAAAAAACTTCAGGAAGGAGACACGCTGATACAGGAACACAGTTTTATCCGGAGCATTCCCATTATTCTGAAGGGGAGCATCCGGGTGTATCAAACCGACGATGACTACCGCGAAATGCTTCTTTATTATCTGAAGGAGGGAGATACCTGCATCATGTCGTTCATGGCAGGATTGTACAACGTTACCAGTAAATTGAAAGCTGTGGCACACGAAGAGAGCGAAGTGCTGATGGTGCCGGTGGAAAAAGCAGGAATCCTGATGAAAAACCATCCGCAGTGGACGGAATACATTTTCCGGGTTTATCATCAGCGGTTTGAAGAACTGCTGGATGTGGTGAATGCCGTTGCCTTTAAAAAAATGGATGAACGGCTGCTATCATTCATAAAAAAACGGGTTGAGGTGTCCGGGGAAAATTCTATTCAGATTACACATGAAGAGCTTGCCAATGAGCTGGGAACCGCCCGTGTGGTTGTTTCAAGGTTGCTGAAACAGATGGAAAGTGAGGGGCTGGTAGAGCTCGGCAGGAACCGCATTACTCTTCTGTAACAAAAGTGACTGAGTTTAGTGATTCTGGTCTTTATATTATCTATTCACTTATAATGCGAATTGAGCTTAATCACGGAATCACTTCATGTTTGAAACAATTAAAAATCAACTTTTTACAAACTGGCATCCCATGCGCTGGGTAGCCCTTGGCTTTGGCCTGTTTTTAGGTTTTAACTGGCTGGCCAACAGTGCTCCCATTTCCGGGTTTTTGTCACTCTTTTTTCTGTTTCAGGCTGTAACCAACACAGGCTGCATGGCAGGTCAGTGTGCACCGGCAGTGCCGCAATCCAGTCCGGAAAAAAGCAACATCGAAGATATTGAATACGAAGAAATCAAAAATTGAAAAATTATGAATAACACAGATTTAAAACAGCAATCCTTTTCCGATATCATTAAAGGCGACACGCCCGTTTTGGTTGATTTTTATGCAGACTGGTGCGGTCCTTGTAAAATGATGGCCCCGATTCTGCAGGAGCTGAAAAACCGGATGGGAGATTCCATTCACATCGTTAAAATTGACACTGAGAAAAATCCTGAAGTAGCTATTCACTACCAGGTGCGCGGCATTCCAACACTGATTCTGTTCAGCAAGGGCGACATTTTGTGGCAACAGGCCGGCGTGATGCAGGCAGCTCAACTCGAATCTATCATCAACCAAAAACTGGCCGAACATGCAGAAGTCTGAAGAACATATCTACGACGTAACCATCAACTGGAACGAGGGAAAAACCGGAGTGATGAACTCCGAAAAACTGGAGCAGGAAGTTGAAGTGGCCACACCGCCGGAATTTCCGGGCGGCGTTGAAGGAATCTGGTCACCCGAACACCTCTTTACAGCATCGGTAGGCAGTTGCCTGATGACATCGTTTACCGCCATTGCCGAATACTCCAAATTTGAGTTCGATAGCCTCAAGGTTAAAACGCTCGGTACCATGAGCAAAGTTGACGGAAAATTTGTGATGAGCAAAATTACCTTGAAGCCTTTATTGACCATCAGTGATGAGAAATATGAAAAGAAAGCGCACCGGCTGCTCAAAAAAGCTGAAAATATCTGCCTGATTTCGCGATCCATTAAATCAGAAATAGTTTTTGAACCGGAAGTGAAGGTTTTAGTATCTGAATGAGAGCCGGGTAATTGTTACCTTCTCAATCAAACAAAAACCTTTAAAAAACAGTTATGCGATTCGAAACCAAAGCCATCCATGCAGGCCTTGAACTGGGCAATCCTACGAAAGCCATCATACCGCCCATTTCGCCCAGCACCATTTTTGAAATTGATGAAGAGGGGCGCGATGAGAGTGATCTGCATTACACCCGGCTTGGAAACCCGAACCGCCTGCAGTTTGAGCATTTGATTTCTGCACTTGAAGGAGGCCGGACGGCGGCAGCTTTCTCATCCGGCATTGCGGCGGCAAAAGCCATTTTACAGGCTCTGGATCCGGGCGATCACATCATCATTCCCGAGGACGTGTACGCCGGAAACCGTAAAATGGTGAAGAACATTATGGCGCGGTGGGGGCTGGAGTCATCATTTATTAACATGACCTCCCTTGAAGCCATCGAGGCACATATTCAGCCCAATACCAAATTGATCTGGATCGAAACTCCGTCCAACCCGCTGATGCGAATCACGGATATCCGGGCGGTGGCCGAACTTGCCGGAAAACATAACCTGATAATGGTGGCCGATAACACCTGGCCTACTCCGGTCAACCAGCTGCCGCTTGAACTTGGGGTGGATCTGGTTTTGCACTCCACATCCAAATATTTTGGCGGGCACAGTGATATTCTGGGTGGCGCTGTTGTAGCCAAGGAGGAAGATGAATTTTTTGAAAGAATTCGGCTGATCCAGAGAATGGGAGGCGCAGTGCCATCCCCACAGGACTGCTGGATGCTGAGCCGCAGCACCCGAACTCTGGCCTATCGAATGAGGGGACATAATGAACATGCAGCACAAGTTGCAGACTATCTCGTCAATCATGGAAAAGTTGCTGATGTGTACTACCCCGGTCTTGAATCGCACCGCGGCCACGAAATTGCAAAAAAACAGATGAAAGGATATGGAGGGATGATCTCGTTCATTGTGAATGGAGATCAAAAAGAGTCAATTGAGATTGTGGGACGATCGAAACTGATTAAACGGGCCACCAGCCTCGGCGGTGTGGAAAGCACATGGGAACACCGGCAGAGCAGTGAGGGCGAAGGTTCCGTCACCCCCGAAAACCTGATCCGCATCAGCGTGGGCCTGGAACACCCCGATGATATCATCGAAGACCTGGAAAAGGCATTAAATTAACGTGAGTTCGAGATAAAATCGTTGAAATAAGTATCCAAAAGTACACACAACGGGATAATGAATGTTCGATTCCGTCATACCGGACCTGATCCGGCATCTCAGACTCATTTTTTAATTTCTTATGTCGAACTGACGTTAAATTAACAACCTGGCAGAGTACGGATGGCCTATCGTGAGGACACAATTTTGTGAGGTCATTATCTGCATTGACATTTAAAAACTGTAAAGTCCTGAAAGGACGTCCAGCTTGCGCCAGTAACAGGTAAATGGACAGGAATCCGCGACTCTGCCAGGAACCCCGACAAACGCATCGCGGCACTCTGGCAGGACGCTAACTCCACTGGCAGGACGCTTGTTGTTAAAACTTTTTGAAAAAGCCGGATAATCGGATAAAAAAACCGCCAAATCTTTTTACATTTAAGGTTTAACACCTCTCATTCAGTTCATTATTTGATTAACTGCAGGGGGCAAATCTATATGAAAAAAACATCATCATGCCAGTAAAGAAAATCCATTTTCTACTCATTCTTTTATTTTCGATTTCAATTTATATGACGTCCTGTTCGGGAACCAAAGAAGTGGCCGACGTTCAGGAGCATACGGAAGAGAGAACTGAAGAAACCATCACAGAAACCCGAATAGAATCTCCTTTTCCGGAGTATGAATCTGTACCTGCCGGGGAGTTCGACAACGGCCGGATGTGGACGTTTGAACATCCTCCCATCGATTATTTCAGCGAAACCTATAGCTTTAACCCCGATCAGGATTGGTTTGACAATGCCCGCCTGAGCACCGTTCGCCTGCCTAACTGCTCCGGGTCGTTTGTATCGGAAGCCGGCCTGGTGATGACCAACCACCACTGCGCGCGCGAGCAAATAACACAGGTGAGCCGCGACGGCGAAAATCTGCTGGATGATGGTTTTTATGCCGAAACCCTGAACGATGAACGACCCATTGAAAACTATTATGTGGATAAACTGGTGGAAATTCGTGATGTAACCGGCCTGATTCTGGACGAAGTGGACGCCGTTCCGGTTGAAGAACGCGCACAGGTGAGACAGTCAGCCATTAATGAACTGGAAAATGAACTGCAGGCTGATCAGGATGATGATATTGTTGTACAGGTTGTGTCTCTATACAACGGAGCACTCTATTCGGCCTACTTCTTTCAGCGGTTTGATGATGTTCGCCTTGTGATGGCACCGGAATTGCAAATTGGTTACTACGGCGGAGATGAAGACAATTTTACCTATCCGCGATACAATCTCGATATGACGTTTTACCGGGTTTATGACGGAGATGACCCGCTGGATACCCCTGTTTATTTTCCATTTTCAGATACCGGTGTGGAAGAGGGCGATGCGGTATTCATGATAGGGAATCCCGGAAGCACCTCACGTCTCGAAACCATGACTCAGTTAAACTACCGTGCATTCTATTCGGATGTGTACCGGCATAATCTTTTCACAAGAGTCATCAACGGACTGGAACAGTTTTATGAAGTTGATCCTGAAGAAGGGGACGAACGGGATATGCGAAATTTCATTTTTTCTCTGAAAAATGCCGAAAAGCTATACGGTGGACAGATTGAGGCACTGCGTGATCCCTTTTTAATGGGACGTCGGGCAGACAACGAAAACAGCTTCCGAAAAGATTTACAGGCCGATCCCGAACTTGCCGAATACTATCTGCCGATGATGGATCGTCTCAACGAAATTCAGGCTGAGAAAATTGAATTTGCCGATTTCAATTACCCATCTCTCGGCATCTCCCCGAATTCCGATTTTTCATCCGCCACACTGCAGCG
>SKYV01000251.1 GCA_007127745.1 Balneolaceae bacterium | reverse complement strand
CCGCTGTTCATTGGACAAAAACTGGCCGAAAAACTTCAGGCCGAAGTGGGCATGCGGCTGGTCATCACCTTTCAAAACAGCGAGAACGAACTCACTTCCGCCGCATTTAACGTGGCCGGCATTTACAGCACTCCATCTCCGCTGGCAGAGCGGCTTGTTTACACCCGCCTGGAAACTCTTCAGCCCTATCTTCACGAAACTCCGGTGTATCACGAAATTGCCATCCTGTTAAAAAACAATCTGCCTATCGGGGAGTTTACGCAATCCCTGAACGCTGCCTTTCCGGAAGCAGAAGCACTTTCCTGGCACGAGTTGTCTCCCGAATTGCGGCTCTACACAGATATCGGAAACCAGGCTACCTACTACATTATGATTGTGATTATGCTGGCTCTTGCATTCGGTATTCTGAACACCATGCTGATGGCCATATTTGAACGAACCAGGGAACTCGGCATGCTGATGGCCGTGGGCATGAACCGGCTGAAAGTATTTATGATGATCTGTATCGAATCCCTTTTGATCACCATGACCGGTGCGATTTCAGGAATGGCACTCTCAGCTCTGGTGATCCGGTATTTTTATTTGAATGGGCTGGATATGTCGGAGTTCAGCGAGGGGCTCGCCGAATTTGGGTACGATGCGGTTATCAACCCATCTTTACCGGCTGAATCTATGATTGGTGTTGCACTGCTTGTGGCGATTACTGCAATTCTTGCGTCTGTTTATCCAGCATATAAAGCCATCCGCCTGCAACCGGCCGATGCAGTAAGAGAATGAAAATCTAAAAAAGAAGAATTTGTGCTACCAGATCTCCGTTTGAGTCGTTAATTTTACATAGTCAATACAATCGGGGCGTAGCGCAGCTCGGTAGCGCGCATCGTTCGGGACGATGAGGTCGCTGGTTCAAATCCAGTCGCCCCGACTTTAATCAAACTTTTTTTCTGATATTTGCTTACAAATTTTCCGGTTCAAACAAATAAATTAGAGCGTTGATCTTGCGAAGCAGTGCTCCGCGGTTCAAATCCAGTCGCCCCGACTTTAATCAAACTTTTTTTCTGATATTTGCTTACAAATTTTTCGGTTCAAACAAATAAATCAGAGCGTTGATCTTGCGAAGCAGTGCTTCGGGATTCAAATCCACTCACCCCGACTTTAACCAAACTTTGAAAATTATAGCAATATGGATCGAATAAAAGCAATCCTCACCTTAATCATCATTTCATGTTTTTCAGTTCCGGTATTTGGACAGCAATTTGATGTGATGGTTTACACCAGCCCCGACCGCTGGCACGATGCTACCCTTCCAATCGCAATTCAGCAATTTCAGAAGCTGTCAGAACAGCACAGTTTCGGGCTAACATGGGCTCAATCCGACGGAAGCGGATCGGTAGAAAACCCTTTTTCAGAGGAATTTTTGTCCCGGTTTGATGTCGTTATTTTTCTTCATTCAACAGGAGATGATTTGTCTGATGAACAGCTTGAAAACTTCAAACAATTTATTCGCAACGGCGGCGGGTTTGTCGGCATCCACGCAGCATCTGTTGATAGCGGCCAGGATGAGTGGCTGAATCGGCTGATCGGGCGTGTGTTCACCCATCACCCCGAAGAACAAACCGCAGTGTATAAAATCGCAGATAAAAACTTTCCGGCTACCATGCATCTGCCCGACCGATGGGTTTTTACCGGCGAACTCTACTCTTTCGGAGAGGAACTGACAGACAACCTCAACTATCTGATCACCGTGGATGAAAACACGTACGATTTCGCCCGAACCTGGGGAAGCGGTGCTGATACGTCAATGGGAGATTTTCATCCCATTGCATGGTACCAGGAGTTTGACGGCGGCCGCTCGTTCTACACAGCCCTCGGCCATATACCGGCATCCTACAACGACCCGTGGTTTTTGATGCATATCTACGGAGGTATTTATTGGGCAGCAACAGGATATGGTGTCTATGAATAAAATTTTCTCATCCGTTTTTTCGTCAGTGTTACTTCTGGGAGTTTTCTTGATAATGCAGGGTTGTGGCGACAGTAAAGCTCCTGCGGAAAAGGAAATCATCCATACTGTTACCGGACCAATCGGGATTGAGGAATTGGGTTTTACATTAACTCACGAACACGCCATGTCGAATTTTGGGCTGGATATAAGCGAGGCCCATCAATATGATGAAACCGAACTGTTCAGCCAGGTGATTCCATACCTGAAGAAAGTGAAATCACTGGGAGTGGATACCATTTTTGATTGTACATCTCCGTATTTCGGCAGAAGGGTTGACTTGCTACAGCAAATGGCCGATTTAACCGGGCTGCAAATCATCACCAATACCGGAATTTACGGAGCGGCCGATAACCGTTATGTACCGGAGTACGCTTTTGAAGCTTCGGCTGTGGAGCTCGCAAGTATGTGGACGAAAGAATTTGATGAAGGCATCGATGGCACAGATATCAAACCGGGCTTTGTAAAGCTGGCCTTTAATGAAGGCACCCCTTCTGAAATTGAAAAGACACTGTTTGAAGCCGGTGTATTGACTCATCTTCAGACCGGCCTTACGCTTGCTGTTCACACCGGCAATAATCCGGAAGCCGTTGAAACACAACTACGGATTTTAGAAGAACATGGTGTCAGCCCGGAAGCTTGGGTGTGGGTTCATGCCCACTGGGATGCAGATATTGATTTGCTGATTGAAACTGCTCTGAAGGGCGCCTGGATATCGCTTGATGGCGCCAATGAAGGAAATATTGAGGAGTTTTTGGAATACCTGGAGAGGTTCAGGTCAGAAAATCTGCTTCACAGAGTGCTGCTTTCTCATGATGGCGATGCATACCCGGCAGGCGGGGAAATCAGGCCGTTTGATGCCATTCCTAAATACCTGATTCCGGCTATGCGGGAGCGTGGATTTACCGATTCAGAGATCGATCAGATCATGATTGAAAACCCCAAAAAAGCGTTTATGCCCAGAATCAGAAGATCCGAATAGTTTAAGGCGTTAAGCGAATTGAATCTTTAAGTGCCTTAGGCTCCTTAAGTGATCATACAATGGGTTTCATTCATCAATCAAAGATTCGTAGTGGTCCGGGACATTCGCACCGGGCAACTGCAAGAGGTAAAACTCCATCCAATTCTTACAGGTAATGGCCGAATCAACGCATTCCCCGGATGGTTCCCGAAACCATTCTTCGATTCAAATCGCAGAGGTTGATCAAATTCTCTGAACCGGGATGATTTTATATCTTTCTTTATATTTACTTTGGCATTTTACCAGTGGATTTTAAACGGCTTAATTAAGCTCATTCCTTTGGAAAATGAATTCCCATAAGGTTTACTACCGAACCCAAACCCCTTTCTTATGACTTTGATTCAAACTCTCCCGTTTATTTTTCTGATTTCTGTTCTATTCTGTGGATTAATGAGTCAATCCGAAGATGCTGTAAATGAATCGACACTATTGGTGAAGAAAACCGATGATTTTACAATTACGGGTGATGGATCAGCTGAAAACTGGAATAAAACAGAGTGGGTTGAATTAACCCAGCGCTCAAATCACGAAAACACCTCGGGCCTGGAAACAAAGACAAAACTCCTTTATTCGGATACAGGCCTGTATGTTCTTTTTCAAAATCAAGACAAAATTCTGAATGCCACGTATGATGCCCATTTTGAAGAACTTTGGAGGGAAGATGTAGTTGAAGTTTTCTTATGGACAGATCAGTCACGTCCGGTCTATTTTGAGTATGAAATCTCCCCGCTGAATTTTGAACTTCCATTAATTGTATCGAATATAGAAGGCGAACTGCTGCACTGGATTCCATTCGATAACAGCTATCACAGCGAAAGTGGCCGTAAAACCCGACATAAAACAAGCATAATTGGCGGTGAAAAAATCAGCGGTGCAGAAATTGATGGATGGGTGGCCGAAATATTTATCCCGTTCAAACTCCTCCATCCGCTCAAGAATATTTATCCTGAACCGGGAACCAAATGGAGAGCAAATCTTTATCGAATTGATTATGACGAGGGGATGACGCCGTGGTCGTGGCAGCCATATGAAACCAATTTCCATGATTATAACAATTTCGGCACGCTTTTGTTTGAATAGTTTTGACGAAAATTTAAGTTTAAATTGTAACTATAAATTATCTGGCTGGTCAGAGAGAAGGATGAAACTTCATTCAACTGATGTAAAGGCCTATTTGGATTGATATTCTTACACTGGCCATTCTTAATGAAACCTTTAAGAAACTAAACTACATTGGTATATCAGAGATTTTTATACTGAGGTTTATCAGGTATAAAAAAATTGTAGTGGATCCCGTCAGTTTACATCACATAAATTAAACCAAGAGTTATGAAAACCACCCTACTTTCTTATACAACACTCCTTTTCACATTTATACTCTTGTCAGCTTGCGATCAACTCCCTGTTTCAGAAACAAATGGTGAGAGCTTTACAACCGAATTGCAGGAAAACTGGAGACTGTTTTCATCGGATGAACTAAACAATGAAACCGGAGACCTCATATCAACCACAGAATTCGACACGGATTTTGGCTATCCGGTCACGCTGCCGGCTACTGTAATGCATGGATTAATGCAAAACGGATATTACCCGGATATTTTTGAGGCTTTTGTTTTGGAAGCTGTCGATACCACTCAGTTTAAAGTTCCCTGGTGGTACCGAACAGAGTTTGAAGCGGATAACCTGACCGATGACGACTATTTCCAGCTCACGTTTGATGGCATCAATTTTAAAGCCAACATCTGGCTGAATGGCGAGCAGATTGCCCGCGAAGATTCCGTTCAGGGATCGTTCGGTGTGTGGAATTTTGATGTAACAGACCATATCACTGAAGGCCGGAATATTCTTGCAGTGGAGATTATTCCACCGGTTTACGGACAGGATATCAGCCTCGGTTTTGTTGACTGGAACCCGACACCACCCGACCGCAGCATGGGGATTTGGCGTGATGTATGGGTCAGCCGAACCGGCCCCGTTTCGATGAGGCATCACAATGTTGTCTCAAAAGTGAACAAAGAAACCCTGGATGAGGCCGAGCTTACAATCTCAACACAGCTCACCAATCATTCTAATGAACCGCAGCAAGCAACCGTCAGCGCTTCGTTTGATGGCTTAACTCTGACTCAAAACGTAGAACTGGCACCCCGCGAAGTTCGCGAAATCTTTTTCCGCCCGGATCACTTTGAGGAGCTCAACATCAGCAACCCGAGGCTGTGGTGGCCCAATAAACTGGGAGAGCCGCATTTGTATGATCTCGATCTTGAAGTAACCACCGGAAGGCCTCTCAGTGATGCGGCAAGTATTCGGTTTGGCATCCGTGAAATTGAAGAGTTCTGGACGGAAGATATGTTTCGCGGGTTTAAAGTGAATGGCCAGAAAATTATGATCAGAAGCGCCGGTTGGGTGGATGATATGTTCCTGGCTGATCCCGATCAGAAGGTGATTGATCAGATGAACTATGCAAAACATTTGAACCTTAACTCCATCCGGCTGGAAAGTTTTTGGGGCAGAAACCGCACCCTGATGGACATGGCCGATGAAAACGGGCTTCTGCTGATGATAGGGTGGACGGCCCATTGGGAGTGGGAATCTTACACCGGCATTCCGCACGATGAATATGTGACCATCCGCGGAGAAGAAGAGAAAACCCTTCATGCCAATAATTACCGCGACCAGGTGATGTGGCACAGGCACCATCCCAGCGTGGCTATCTGGACGTATGGCAGTGACAAGCTTCCGCGCCCCAGCCTCGAAATTATGCTGAATGAACGGATGGCACATGCCGACACAACACGGCCCATTCTGAATTACTGCGGCGGCGGTATTTTAATGGAAGATGTTGAAGCGGTAGTGAGTGAAATCAGCGGACCGTCTGGCATGAAAATGGAAGGCCCATACGACTGGGTGCCTCCCGTTTATTGGTACATCGACGATCAGTACGGAGGTGCTTTCGGCTTTAATACCGAAACCGGCCCCGGTCCGCAGATTCCACCAATATCGAGCATTAAACGCATGATTCCAGAAGATCATCTCTGGCCGATTGATGACGTTTGGCTTTACCATAGCGGGCGCAACCAGTTCGAAAACCTGGACCGGTTCCTCGATGCTTTCTATGCCCGTTATGGAGAGTCAGACAACCTGGAAGATTTTCTCTTCAAAAATCAGATGGCCAATTACGAAGCACTCCGCCCGATGTTCGAGGCATTTTCTGTGAACAAGTATGAAAGCACCGGTCTGGTACAATGGATGTATAACACCGCCTGGCCCGCTTTTTACTGGCAGTTGTTTGATTATTACCTGATGCCAACTGGTGCCTTTTACGCAACACAAAAAGCCGCCGCACCGCTTTCGGCTATCTACAATTACGGTGATAACCACATTTATGTAAACAACGATTTCTTTGATCCGCAGGAAGGCCTCACTCTTCAAACCACAGTGTTAGATTTGAATTCAAACATTTTATTTGAAGATGAACTGGTTTTTGATATCGATGCTAACAGTGCCGAACTGGTTTTGGAGTTGCCCGAAAACCTGAACCTGACAGACACCTGGTTTTTAGATTTGTACCTTGCAGATGCCAGCGGAAATGAAATTCACAACAATTTCTACTGGCTGTCGGTGAAAGAGGATGTGCCCGATTTTGAGAATACCACCTGGTATTACACCCCAAACAAAGAGCACGCTGATTTCACGGCAATTTATGACATGCCGAAAACCGGCATCCACTTTTCGTATGATGTGGAAAGAGATGGTGATGATTTTGTAATTACAACAACCCTTGACAATCCATCAGATTTGCTGGCCTTTTTCATTGAACTGCACGTAATGAACAGTACAACCGGCGAGCCGGTACTTCCGGTTTTCTGGGATGATAATTACATCTCACTGCTGCCGGGTGAAGAACGTGTGTTGAAAGCCACCGTTCCAGTGCGGGATGTTCAGGAATCACAAATCACAGTAGAAATGCAGGGCTGGAATTTGAATTAGGTAAGACTATTCAGGCTGCCCGGAACCAAGTACAACGGGCAGTTTACTCTACGAAGTTTTATACGTAGTTGAGCCTGCCCGTTACTCAGAAACTGATTTTCACCCACATCTTTACTACGGTTTTTGCATGCCGGCAATCCCCTCGCACAATCCATTCAAATGCCATTCAGCAGCTTTCCCAGCCGGACAAGCTGTCCGGCGTACGTACAACGGGCAGCATGCCCGTTACTCATTAACCACGAAAAAGCAGTAAGTTTCCAGTTGTCCAGTAACCGAAAACTTCATTCCCCATCAAACAAACTACCCACGCAAAATCTTTCCAGGAGTCTGTTCAAAAAGGGCGCTCAACAGGATATAATGACTACGATACCGTCATGCCGGACACCGATCTGGCATCTCCTGCTGTTATCAAAGTGAGGAGATCCCGTATCGGGTACGGGATGACGCCCTTTTTGGACAGACTCGTACTTGTTAATTGTAAATCTTGATAGCCGTGGACAAAATCTCAACAAAAGTCTCGCCTGTTTCCTCATCCTCTTTTTGTACAAAATCGCCCCGGACAACTGTTTTCTTTCCGTTCGAGTCGGTTGGGATAAAAAACCCGTAATCCAGAAATCTGACTCTTACCTGACTTTCCCCGTCATCAAGATAAAAGTTACAGCCGCGGGTTTGGCAAACCTCGGTCAGCACTCCTTCAAAAAAGAGATCGTACACTTCTCTGTTTTCGAAATCTATGGTTTTAGCTTTTTTTAATTCCGTTGTACTGGAAATTTCTCCAATCTCAGCACCAAATATTTTGTACTGATCTGTTACTACCACAGGCTCAGACAGGGCAATCACTTCATCCTGGTCTTGTGCAAGCAAAGAGCTGTTTAAAACAGTCAGAAGTAAAAATACAATCGAAGAGACAAATTTTAATATTCGTATCATTGGTTAAAATATTTGGTTACAGGTTTTATACATACTCAATGTAATCAGTATTCTGTCGTCAGTTAATTTAACCGGATCTTTTAATTATTCAAGTATTCGATCAGCTTCCGGTGAAAACGTTCGGGCGCCTCCAGATGTGGATTATGGCCTACTTCATCAAGCAGAATCAGCTCTGCATCGGGGATTTTTTCTGCAGTATTTCGGGCCTGATCGGCAAAGTCCGGGCCATCCTCTTTGCCTGATAAAATCAACGCCGGAACCTGCAGGTGGGCAAATTCGAGGGCAACCGGCTGCGAGTAGACCATCTGCCGGTTCAGAGCGCGAACCATCGCCAGTTGCGGCCAGTCGGCACTTTTTAGCCAGCCATAATGAATGCGGACATATTTTTCATATTCAGGCTTCCACTCCACATAATAGTTTTTCTGCTGTTGCAGGATGTCATCATACGTTCGGCTCATCTCAGACT
>SKYV01000065.1 GCA_007127745.1 Balneolaceae bacterium | reverse complement strand
TCAGCCAGCGAAACTTTGATGAACGGCCTGGAGCCTTATATGGAGGTCATTCAAATAGGAAGCACAACACGGGGCAAGGATGAAGGCTCCATTACAGTTTACGACAGTCCGCCAAACTATAACAATCGAGACCAGGCCAATCCAAAGCATATGCGTGCCATGCAGCCCATCGTATTCAAAATTTTTAATAGTCTGGATCAGGATTATCCATTTGGATTTACACCGCTGCAGGAAAATTCTCTGGTGGAATTTCAAAGTCCGTATCTTCAAAATATGCGCCCGCTCGGCGATCCCGATGAGCTGCTGCTTGCCAGGGCGCTTCAAATTATCACCGGTGTTGACCCGGTTGCAAAAGCTGTTGCTCCTGATTTCCATCCAGTTGGTGAGATGATCTTCGATTCGGGGCAAATGATACCGTTCAATGATGATGTGTACCTGCTTCCGGCAGAGGTTGAGGAGTATGGTTTGATGCGTGATTTGTATGATAATTGACTTGGTACAAGTGAGACACTTTGCACCAAGTCAAGCTGTTGAAAAGTAACTGAAACAGAAATGGTACCTCTGAAAAAATTGTGACAGGTTAAAACTAAAACCCGGGATAGAGGTCTTGAATTAACGAAAACGTCCAGACGCTGACAGGAGCTCCGCCATGAGGCGCTCACACGCTGTCAGGTCTTCTGATTCCTTTCCCAGATTGTAAAACACCCATCAGGGTGCACTTGGCCCCAAAATTACGGCGTTTAAAAACAGTCGGTTGGCTCCTCTCCAGTATCCTCTGAAATTTACATCTTCAGCAAATGCGATGATGCGACCTGAACCGATCCGCTCTTCATACAGGAAAACAGTGCCCGGCAGGCGCTCAAGATTTTCATCCCATAAGTGGCCAGAAATTCCAATATTTTCATCAGGGGTTACAATGACAGGTGCCCGCTGACCCGGACTCGGTGCTCCCTCCGGCGCACGGTACAGCCGGTTTGAATTGATCAGAAGCGGCAGGTCACCGTCATAACCCGACACCAACCACTCTTCCCGGTCCAGTTCGGCATGCACAAAAGCGCCGGGTGCGGTCACGCGCTGTTCATCTTTATTCTCTTCCTCATCATACCACGATTCAAGGCTGCCCAGCTCGAGAGTTTGCCGGGCAAATTCAGTTGCCGATCCGATTGTTACCAGTGTGCCGCCATCGCGTACCCAGCGCTGGATGCGTTCAACTCCAGAATCGCCAAGATATCTCTGCAGTTCGGAATGGTTCGGTGTTTCCGGAAAAATCAACACATCAAACCGCTCCAGGGGAGTTGAAGCAATATTTGTGGTGTTGATGATGGTGTGCGGGATTTCATACTCGCGGTCGAGCGTGTACCACGCCCAGCCAAACGAATATCCCGAAACCGGATAGTTGCCAAGCAATGCTATTTTCGGTTTGTCAATTCTGTTTCCTTCAACGGTTCCGAGTGGCGGATGGCCGGTGTCGGCGCGTCCGCTGTGAACGGCATCCACGGTCAAATCATATTTTTCAGCCAGGCGGCTCAGCACTTCGTGCACATATTTGCCCCTGCCGTCGGTTCGAACCACAAGAGTTCCGGAGCCATAGGTTTTTCCATCAATTTGGGTTGGTTTGTAGATGACATGTAAACGGATTCCTTTCTCACGCAGCGGAATTATTGTTGACAGAGCTGATGCCTGTTTGCCATCAATCAGGTAGGCGTATTCAGCAATTTCATCGGTCATACTCCCCGGATTGGTGACCGGTTCATTCAATATTTCGGCCTGAAGTGAACGCCCGTCGGCGGAACTGTATCCCTGCAAATTGAAAAGCAATGGCAGCGACCATGACGTAATATCGTAGAAACGCGGATTTTCTCCCCGTTCAACTCTTTCCCTGGCTTTTTCAAGAAACTCAGAAGGAATTTCTACAGACGGTTCAAGCAGGTTGCGGATGAATGCCATTCTGGGCTGTGCTGCTTCAATCAGGTAGGTGCCGGCCTCAAACGAATGAGATCCGATGCTGCTGCCGGTTCGGTCGGTCACGTTTTGAAGTGTGGAAGATTCTGTGATGCGCTGTACTTCAATTCCGTTTCTCATGAGTAGATTCACCGCTTCGGTAATAAGATTCGGATCTCCCCCCGGCTTGATGAGATAACGAACGGTGCCCTGGCTGCCATGTTCAATGGCGTCGGCATGAGCGTCATAATAATCCGAGAGCAGATCGCTTCTGCGTTCACTCGAAAGCCCGATCATTGCCCTGAATGCGGTGTACTGGTTAAATGCAGCATCTGCCAACGTGCGGACGGTGCCGTCGGAAAGTTCCCAGGCAAAACCACGGGAGGAGCCCTGTTCATACAACATTCCCACAGCTCCCTGGTAGGTCATATACGAAGTAAAATAGGAGGGATAGAAATAGTTGAAAATTTCACGTTTGGTGTATTCAATATTTTCCCGGTCGAATGCCTCTGCATGGGCACGGCCATATTCTTCGAACCACCGGGTGGTATAATCGGGAAATAGCGGTGAAACCGGATCGGTGGGCGGGTCGAAATAAAACTCGCGCTCGGATCCCATTTCGTGGGCATCCACACCGGCTTGTGGCCGCCACTCCTGCAACAGGGCTGCGCGGTTTCTGGTTTCGGGATGGGTATGGGCGAACCAGTCGCGGTTCATATCAAAATAGTAGTGGCCGGTTCGGTATTTTAAGCCGTTCCAGGAGGTGAAATCGTTCGACCAGTCGGCCGGATCGGGATTGGCATTGCGCCCACGATGCTGATGATTGAACTGTGCAAACGTATCTCTCCCGTCGGAGTTGATGACGGGATCGGCAATAAGCAGTGTGTTGGCGAGTTCTTGCAGCGTTTCCGGATCGTTGCTGGTAGTGTAATGTTCGATGATTTTCAGTACACCTTCGGTTCCGGAGAGTTCAAACCCGTGAATGGACCCACCCAGGTAGAGTATAGCGGGCTGACTCTCAATAATTTCATCAGCTTCGCTCCGGGAGGTATGCCGCGGATCGTTCAGCCGCTGTGCATTTTCACGAATCTCATTCAGACGGTTATGATTTTCGGGTGAAGTAATAATTGCCGCTACCTGCAGGCGGTGGTCGAATGTGGTGCCGATTTCCTGCAGAGCTACCCTGTCTGAAGCCTCTTCCAGATAGTAGAGATAGTCCAGAACCTGGTGGCTCAGGGTGATGCGGTCGCCAATTTGGTGGCCAACCACTTCTTCGAATGTCTTAACCTGGCCAAATAATTGGATCGGAATCAGAAAAAACAGAACCAGAATAGTAACTAAATGATCTTTTGTTTTCATAATGAGCAAATGACGGTTAAATTTGTGAGCATTATTTCGGTAAAAATTGTTTGAAGCGCCGTTTTCGTCAATCGGGGTGAGTTTGCAAACTTCCGGCAGACATCATGGCGCGTAAAACATGAAAAATCCAATACTTTCAGCAAGCAAGTGCCGACAAGCAGATGATAATTTATTTTAAGCGCTTATGGCGATATATACAAATAACATTTAAATGCAATGACCGTTTCGAATTTGTATATTTAGAGCTTGTGAATTTTTAGTTTTTTTATCTATCCGAATGAAGAATATCCGTAATTTTTGCATCATTGCTCACATCGACCACGGCAAATCAACCCTGGCCGACCGACTGCTTGAACGAACCGGCACCATAAGCGAGAGAGAGATGCAGGCACAGGTTCTTGATGATATGGACCTGGAGCGCGAACGTGGAATTACCATTAAAAGTCATGCCATCCGAATGGATTATAAAAGGCCTGATGGGGAGATTTATACATACAACCTGATTGATACACCCGGCCACGTAGATTTTTCATACGAGGTGTCGCGTGCACTGAAAGCGTGCGAAGGAGCCCTTCTGGTTGTGGATGCCGCCCAGGGAATTGAGGCACAAACCATTTCAAACCTCTATCAGGCAATTGAACAAGATCTGGAGATCATTCCGGTTTTGAACAAAATTGATCTTCCGGGTGCCGATCCCGAAGGTATCGGCCAGCAAATTGTAGATCTGATCGGCTGCGAATTAGAGGATATTTTGCAGGTTTCCGGCAAAACGGGAGAGGGTGTAGAACAACTCTTGGAAGCAATTGTAAAGCGGATACCCGGTCCAAAACAGGATACAGATAAACCGCTGAAAGCCCTGATTTTTGATTCTATTTTTAATACCTACCGGGGTTCCATTGTTTATGTCCGGGTGATGGAAGGAGAGCTAAAAAAGAGTGACGGTATGCTTTTTATGGCTACCGGAAAAGAATATGATGCAGAAGAGATTGGCTATCTGAAATTGAAGCAGGAGCCAACGGATAAACTTTCGGCCGGTGATGTGGGATATGTGATTGGTAGCGTAAAATCGTTGCAGGATGCCAAGGTGGGGGATACGATTACCCATCAAAAAAGAAAAGCCGACAAACCGATTCCGGGATACAAGGATGTGAAACCGATGGTTTTCAGCGGTATGTTCCCGACACAATCCGAAGATTTTGAAGATCTTCGTTCGGCACTCGAAAAGCTTCAGCTCAATGATGCATCACTCACCTATCAGCCCGAAACATCCAAAGCGCTTGGTTTTGGGTTCAGAGCCGGATTTTTGGGTATGCTGCATATGGAGATTATTCAGGAACGCCTGGACCGTGAGTTTAACATCGACATTATCACCACTGTACCCAATGTGCGCTATGAGGTAGAAACCAGTGGAGGTGGACGCGTAAAAGTGGATAACCCCAGTGAAATGCCCGATGCCGGTAAAATTGAAACTGTCTGGGAGCCATATATCAGAGCCAGTATACTCACACCGGCCGACTATATCGGTCCCATTATGTCGCTCTGTCAGGATCGCAGGGGTGTATATGTAAATCAGCACTTTATGCAAAACAACCGGGTTGAAATTACCTACGAACTGCCCATGGCCGAAGTGGTATTCGATTTTTATGATAAACTGAAGAGCGGAACCCGTGGATATGCATCACTCGATTATGAATTACTTGAATACCGAAAGGGAGATTTGGTACGTTTAGATATTTTACTGAATGGGGAACAAGTAGACGCACTTTCGAGTATTTCGCACAGAGATAAAGCTTATTATATTGGCCGGAAAATTTGTGCAAAGCTCAAGGAACTTATTCCTCGTCAACAGTTTGAAGTAATAGTGCAAGCGGCTATTGGTTCAAGAGTAATTGCCCGTGATACGGTTCGGGCATTGCGCAAAGATGTAACAGCCAAATGTTACGGAGGTGATATTACCCGTAAAAGAAAGCTGATTGAAAAACAAAAAGAAGGCAAAAAGCGAATGAAGCAAGTAGGCACAATTGAAGTGCCCCAGGAGGCGTTTCTTGCCGTATTATCTATGGACGAAGAGGATAAGTAAACAAATACCACGGTTATGATTATACGAAAACTATTTTTTCTGGCCCTGATGTCGTTGATATGGCTAAACGGTTATGCTCAGTTCGAAGATCCCGAAATTGTAAAAGTGGATTATTCCGAACGGACCCAATTTGAGCAGCGCTTTGCCCATATCAATTGGACAGGGCAGGGGCTTTACAATCCCACAACGATCGATCGAATTCCAACAATTGAACTGCGTTCCCGGTTGCAGGCGGTTTTTGGAGAACCCACGCAAACCATCAATGATCTCATCACCCAAAACAATTTCAGGCCGGGTAAAGCCATACAGTTTGAGTATTGGTTTGTTATTGATGATGAAATGCCGTTGATGATTCTGGACCTTGACGGGCCTTTTGAAGATGGCCTGGTTTATGTGGGTGCCAGCCGGTTTATCGACCTGATGCCCCAGGTAAAACGTACACTCAACCGGATGCTGATGGGAGATGAAGGTGAACCTGCCGAATTTTCTGATTATTTTTACAGTCCGGAACGCGATCAATGGTATCTTGTTCAGTATAAAGATGGCGAGTATTCTAACGAAATGATCAGCCAACCTTCCTTTAATTAACAGAATTATATACGTTGAAAAAGAAAAAAAAGCAGACAGGGAAACCATCAAAAAAGAGAAAAACCGAGGATAACAGTGCAAAACATTGGGCAAGGGAGTGGCTCGATGCACTGGTTTGGGCGGCCATTGCTGCCATTATTCTGCGAACGTTTTTCTTCGGGGCTTACCGAATTCCCACTCCAAGTATGGAAAAAACCCTGCTCACCGGCGACTTTCTGATTGTAACCAAACTGGCTTATGGCCCCCGGACACCGATGACCCTTTCGGTGCCGTTTACCGATATTTACACACCCGGTGTAAATTTGCCCTGGTTTAGGATTCCGGGTTATTCAGAAATCGAGCGGGATGATATTGTTGTTTTTAACTATCCGATCGATGTTGCGCCTGTATCGGTAAAAACCAATTATATAAAACGAGCTGTGGGTATTCCGGGAGACCAAATCAGTATTGAGGACAAAATTCTGTATATAAACGGAGAGGAAGCCTTGGAATACGAATCTCTGATGTTCAACCACCGGGTGCAGTCTCGCGAACGAATTCGCCTGAGCCCGACGAAAGTTCGGGAGGCGGGTGGCAACATCCTTCAGAGCAACAACAACAATTACATAATAAATATGACGCCGGTTCTGGCAGAGGAGATGGAGGACTGGCCCGAAATTGAAAATGTTGAAAAATTCGTACTTCCGGAAAATTACGATGGATTCAGCCGCAGGGGATTCAACTTTTCGAGGGGTTTTGCCAACCACGACCACATGGAAGAATTTACAGTTCCCTATGAAGGAATGGAGGTTGTGCTTTCATCCGACAACTGGCATATCTACCAGGATATTCTGGAACGGTACGAGCGAAACTCGGTTCAAAGAGATGGCGACCGATTTATTATTAATGGAGAAGAAACCAACCGCTACACCATCGGGCAGGATTATTATTTTATGATGGGAGACAACCGTGACGACAGTGAAGATAGCCGATACTGGGGGTTTGTACCCGACGATCATGTGATCGGGAAAGCGGGAATCATCTACTTCTCATGGGATGGCGAACGACTGCTGCCCCGCTTGGGAAGAATGTTTAATTTAATTCATTAGATTGGCCAACAAGAAGTACCGGGCTTCCCTTCGCTCAAATACTTTCTAAAAAAGGTACAGCACAAACAGCATGATTGTGCTATATAAGTAGCTGTTATTGAGCAGGGATACTCGTGGAAGTTTTTTCTACTCACTACTACTTTCGTACTCACTTTCGATAAACTCAATCCGTCCGGCAATTTCCTCCCACTTATTCAGCAATTCCGGCAGTTCATTTTTGATGGATTCATACTCAAGAGAGATCTCTTTTACTTGTTCAGTATCATCATAAAAACCGGTGTCTGCCATCATCTCTTCAATTTCTGATTTTCTTAACTCATGATTTTCAATGGCAGATTCAATCTCATTCATCCGTTTTTTCAGAGGGTTGATTTTTTTCGACAGAGCGTTTCTTCTTTCCGCTTCAATGCGCCGTTGCTCCTTCCGGCTCACACCGTTTGATGTTGTCTGTTTTGATGAAGAATCGTTTTCTGCGGCCGCCGCTTCTTCGGCTTTTTTGTCGAGATAGTAGGAGACATTGCCGAGCCAGGTTTTGAGCCTGCCGGGCTGCACTTCGAGCGTTTTATTCACGATGGGATCGAGAAAATCGCGGTCGTGAGATACAATCATCAGTGTGCCTTCAAACTGCTGAAGTGCCTGCTGCAGAATATTTTTTGACTGCATGTCCAGATGGTTGGTGGGCTCATCAAAAATCAAAAAGTTACCGGGGTTTAGCAGCATTTTTGCCAGGGCCAGCCGGCTTTTTTCGCCGCCCGAGAGTACACTTACTTTCTTAAATACATCATCCCCGATAAACAGAAAACATCCCAGAATGGTGCGCAGCCGTGTTTCCGTTTCGCGGTCTCCGGCAAGCTGCATCTCTTCAAGTGCCGTATTTTTCGGGTTCAGCTCATCGGCCTGGTGCTGGGCAAAGTAACCGGGGGTCACGTTATATCCCTCCTCGCGGCTGCCCGATGTGATAGATTCATTGCCAGCCAAAATCCGGATCAGTGTGGATTTTCCGGCGCCGTTCGGGCCAACAACGGCAATTTTATCACCCCTCTCAATCTCATAATCAATTCCGTTAAATACCGTATTGTTGCCATACTTTTTTTCAACATTCTGAAGTTTCAGGACAATTTGGCCTGATCGCTGTGGCGGAGGAAATCGAAAAGAGATCTCCGAGTGATCTTCATCAATCTCGATTTTCTCCATTTTTTCCAGTTGCTTGATACGGCTCTGTACCTGTTTGGCCTTGGTGGCTTTATAGCGAAAACGGTCGATAAACTCCTGCGTCTGCTTGATCTCTTTCTGCTGATTTTCATACCGCTTTTTCAGCAGCTCAAGTTCTTCGGCCGATTTTTTTTCATAGAACGAAAAAT
>SKYV01000115.1 GCA_007127745.1 Balneolaceae bacterium | reverse complement strand
TTGTTGTGGCCTGCCGAGATGCCAAGCTGGTCTTCGTAATCCAGATGGATCAGTTCAGCTCCAAGCAGATCCGCGGCGCACATTAGCTCTTCCCTTCTCACAGCAGCCAGCTCCTCTTCATCATCAATTCCGAAAAAATCGGTAAAACCGAGCCGTCCGTCGGTTGCCGTTACCAGTATGACTTCCACCCCCCGGTTGGCATATTGATGCAAAATAGGGCCAACGAGCGTCTCATCATCCGGGTGGGCAAAAATGGCCATCAGTACTTTATCATCATCGGAATTTGCAGCCTCGCTGTGCTGTTCGCAGGATAAAGCCGGGCTGAATGTCATCAACAGTAAAAGTGAAAATAAGATACCATAATATTTTTTTGGAAGTTTGTTTGAGGATTTCATGATGAAGGGAAGTATTTAAATTTGTTGAAATTTTTTACTGTTAAAAACCGATGAAATATTGATTATAAAGCAACCTTATGAAGGCAGAATAGCATTTTTCACCGATTTACCCAACATCAAAAATATTTTGCTCTTCGTGAGCATATTATAATGTTTCACCAACTTTTCTTTCCGTAATTTCTTATAAAGAAATGTGCCACTGCGATGAAAAATCAAACCAGGTCATGGAAAATATTGCTGTGGACAGGGTTGTTTTTTGTTTTGTTATTGTCCACCTGTAAACTGTTTGACAGCAACGGAGAGGATGATTATGATCCGGTGCCATTAACCGATATTGACGGCAACGAATATCGAACGGTAAAACTCTGGGAACACATCTGGATGGCCGAAAACCTGCGCACCACCCGATACAGTGACGGTACTCCCATTATAACCGGACTGAATAGGGAAGAATGGGAATCTTCATCTGAAGGAGCTTATGCCATTTATCCGCACCAGGACGTGGAAGGCATTGATTCTGATCAGGAGATGGTCAATGCGTACGGAATACTTTATAACTGGCACGCAACCAGAGATCCCAGGGGTTTGTGCCCCGAAGGCTGGCGGATTCCGGAATGTGATGAGTGGTCTGACTTAAGGGATTTTGTGGACGATAAAATGCAGGTTGGATTTGAGGGGGTAGGCGATGCCCTGAAAGCTGCAAGACAGGTTGGCCATCCCTGGGGTGGAGCACACGACACGGATGTGCATCCGCGCTGGAGTGCAAATGAAAACCACTTCGGACGAGATGAGTTTGGCTTTACAGCGTATGCCAGTGGTTTTCGCACCCATGAAGAAGGCTATCGGGATTTGGGACATGTAGCTTCCTGGTGGTCTTCTACACAGCAATCAGGAAGCGATGTATGGGCTCGCCACATCTGGACGTGGGAAAATTTCATGATTCGCAGAGAAGCCAATAAACATATTGGCCTTTCCGTACGATGCATCAGGGATGCCAGGTAATTTTCCGGCAACTTCATTAGATCGGTTGTCTTTTTTGAAAACTCACGGCTGAGGATCTTGCAGCCATTGTTCGGGATCCACCATTTCTCCGCCATCACGAATTAAAAAGAAAAGCACCGATCCGCGGGTTGAGTTTTCATCACCAGAAAGGCCAATCACCTCTCCCTTTCTTAATATCTGATTTCTCCTGACAAATATTTCGCTCATATTGCCGTAAGCCGTTCGGTAATTTCCGTGATTCACAAATATAACATCACCATATCCCGGCATAGGCTGAACTCCAAAAACATAACCGTCGCTCACCACACTGACTGACGAGCTGGCCGGTGCGGCAATATCAATTCCGAGATTGGGAGTGCGTGTATTGTGGACCGGATTAACCCTCACGCCAAATCGTTCGGTGATGGTGCCGTTGTCAACCGGCCAGGGAAGCTGCCCTCGCTGTTCTCTGAAACGCTCTTCAAAGGCCATCAACTCTTCCTCATTCATAGAAAACTCTCTGCGGACCGGAACGTCTCCTTCAGATTCAGCCCGCCGCAAACGCTGTTCATCCCGAATCAGGTTGGCCATGGTATTTTCCAGGTTTTCCCGCTGTTGTTCATGTCTGTTCCGAAGGTTTTCGAGGCTGTTAATATCTTCCTGCAGCTCCTCTACCAACTGTTTTTGCTGGGTTTGTTGCTGTTCGAGATTGCGGTTTTCTTCCCGAATATTGGCCAGTACAACTTCATTTCTTTGTCTGGAATCGATCAAATCCCGCCGGGATTGCTCTAAAAGTTGTTGTGTTTCTTCAATTTCGTCGATCCGGGATTGAAGGTGATCATTAAATCTCGATAAATAAAAGGAACGTACAAGCAGTTGATTCATAGAGGCGGAGGTCAGAATCAGTGCAAGTTCTGTGGTTCTGCCATGCTTGTAGAGGTAGGTCAGCGTTTCTTTGTATTGATCAACCAGCTCCTTCAGCCGCTCTTCAAGTACGGCCAGATTGTTTTCAATCAAATCTATCTCTTCCTGAATTTGTCTCTGCTCCCGGTTCATCTGCCTCAGCCGTTCCTGCTGCAGGGCAATGAGGCGGTTTAACTCCTCAAACTGCTGATACACCTCATCATATTCAAGGGTAGTTTCCTCAAGCCGTTTCGTATAAATTTCAATTTGTTGGTCGAGGTTTTGAATTTGTGAGCGGGTGGATTGCTGCCTTTCAAGGATTTGAGAACGTAAATGATCGTACGAAGACTGGCCGACCAAAGTCTCAGCTGTTAATAAGCCTGTCAGAAAAATCAGTATGAAGAGTCGATAGATCATAGACGGTACACGGGTATATCATCCGGAAGATCAATTCCAAGTTCCGGAAGTGTGACGTTGATTTCAAGGCTTTGCACCAATAAAGTGGCCCGGGACCGGCCGTCGCTACTGATCACCGTAATTCGTCGCGGCAATTGAAATTGTTCGATTTCTGCATAGCCCTCATACTCGATGCGGCTGTAGGGAGCCTGTTGATTTGTACTTGCATGCACAACTCCTTGAATCAATCCTGAACTTTTTGAAATGGTAACCATCGCTCTGTTATGTAGAACTGCAACATATGAACGACTGTCTTCATAGATTTTTTCAATTTCATCCGTTTCAAGAGTGAAATTGAAAAGATCTATCATATTGACTGATGCAATGGAACCCACACTGCTCAGTTTTCCCTGGTGCAGCGGCACTTTTTCGGCAAATCGGTCCACACGATTGTAAATCAGCAGCGAGTCTGAATCCACAAAAATTTGACCGCCTTCAATCCCTGCGCTGGTTCGAACGTTTATGAGGCTTTCATTCCGGTTCGACTGAAACTGGAGCGTAACCCGGTCGCTGTTGCCCGGCTCGCTTACAATGGCACGCCCACTGCCGCTTAAAGTCAGCAGTTCTTCCCTATAATCCGGCACAAATAATGCAAGCTCATCTGCAGTGATGGCTGCCCGCTCCATCTCTTCAACTGCAGTCAGCTCTTCCGTTGTGCTGCATGCAGTCAGCATCAGTAAAAAACCGATGCCAATGAGTACTGTGCGATATTGTTTAAGGCTAAACATCAAATCTTATCCTGCAGATAGGTTCTTTCGGGGTCTTTTTCAAAAGCTTTTTCCCACCAGATTCGGGCATTGTCCATATCGCCCAGCGCTTCGAATACATCGCCCAGATGTTCATAAACCTCGGCACTCGCCTCTCCGGTATCCACAGATTTTTGGATGTATTCCCGGGCCGGTTCATACTTGCCCATTTTAAAATATATCCAGCCAAGCGTATCCAGGTAGGCTGCGTTTTCGGGCTCCATGGCAACAGCCCGTTCCGACATTTCGAGAGCTTCATCCAGCCTTTCTTCCCGCAGGGACAAATAATAGGCATAATTATTCAGTGCAGTGTGATTGTTACTGTCGAGCCGAAGGGCCATTTCGTAGGCTTCCATGGCATCATCCCAGTGATCCAGCTGATGTTTTACGTCGCCAAGGGTTCCATAAATTACGGACCTGAAATTTCTTCGAGATGGTGCAATGGTTGCCTCTTCAAGCCATTCAGCTGCTTCCTCGTATTGGTCGGTCAGCATGTAGGATGCACCCGTAAAAAACAGAACAAAAGCGTTGTCGGATGCATGTTCAACAGCATCTGCAGAGAGTTCAATAACCTCTTCATATCGCTCAAGAGAAAACAGCACCTGCATTCTCTGGCTCCAGGCATCGGCTTCATCCGGAGTGGCTTCGGTTGCCCGTTCGAGGGTAATGAGTGCCTGCTCAAGATTGTTTTGCTGAAGATAATAATCAGCAGCAATCAGTTGTGCCGGACCAAACTCAGGTTCATTATCGCTAATGGCGCGGATCAGTTTTTCGGTTTGATTTTCCAGTACTACATTCCCCGGATTACCTTGTTGTTGCATGTACACAAATCTGACCAGTTCCATTTTTTGAGAGGGGTTGATCAGCGGATCTTCTATCATTTCCTCGAACGTATCCCCCATTTTTTCCCAGTCGTTATTGTGGATAAAAATTTCTGCCAGAAGCAGAAGTGTTTTTGGATCTCCTGGATTTCGTTTACGGGCATCCATTAAAACTTCTTCAGCTGCTTCGATATCTCCCAGCTCCAGATAAAACTGGCTAATGGTGTGCAGCGTGGTCAGATTGCCCGGATTGATCTCCCGCATCTTTTCAAGTTCGGCGAGAGCTTGATCGTTTTGCTGAAGGGCATTGTAATTTTGAAATTTCTGAAGATGAATTTCGAATGAACTTCCGCGGTATTCAAGAATTTTGTCGAGCACTTCATTCGATTTTTCCAGTTCACCAAATTCCAGATAATTTTCGGCCAGTGAGTAGAGAACGTCCATATCACGCGGATGATGTTCCAGCACGGTTTGCAGGGCTTCAACTGCCATTTCGTTGCGGCCGGACTCCCGGTAAATTTCGGCCAGTTTGATATGGTACCATTTGTTTTCCGGATCCAGATCGGCGGCAATTTGTCCGTAGTAAGCGGCATTGGTGAAATCACCGGTGGCAAGATATACGTCCGACAATGCATAATTTATTCCCGGATCATCTGATAATTTCAGGTGTGCGGCGGTCAGTTTATCCAGGGCGAGTTCGTACTCTTGATTTTCAAAATGGGTGATACCGTCAATAAAAAAACCGAGTGCTCTGGCTTCTTCGGAATCCGAAAGGCCGGAATCCTGAGCGGGCAATGCAAACGGGGCAAGCAGAATCATGCCCAGAATAATCAGAATGTGAGATACAGTTTTCATCAAATGGGATGTAATGTCATGATGTTTATTACTATGGAACGATGCTTTTTGAAGCTAATTATAAGAATCATCAGTTGAAACTGTTTTAGTCCGCCAATTTTTTGGAAAAAGAGAATTCTTTTGAGGCCAAATCCCACCTGCTCCGACTTCGTTCCTGCGAATACCCGCCAGGCAGCCATACTTGATCAGGTACAAGTCCCATTGGTGCAAATACCCGTCAGACCGCTTTGAGCGGTCAAACGGGGAACTTCAAAGCTGATTTAAGCCCAAAAGGCACAAGCGGACGCTTGCGCAAGTATTCGCTTTCTGAAAGTTTGCTACTTTCAGGCAGATCATAACAATCAGATTAAGATTTACATCCTGTCCGGAGCAGAAATCCCCAGGATAGTAAGCCCGTTGGCCAGTACACGGGCAGTGGCCTGGGCCAGCACCATCCGTGCATGCATCAGATTTTCAGGTTCGCCGATAATCCGGCAGTCGTGATAAAACGAAGTAAAATCGGATGCCAGCTCATTCAGATACGTAATAAGCCTGTGAGGTTCGCGGTGGGCGGCTGCCAATGCCACCGCATCGGGAAAATCAAGCAGCTTTTTGATGAGGGATATTTCCGATGTATGTGTCAGCACGGAGAGATCGGGCTGTTCGGAAAAATCGGCCATTGAGCTAACTTTTCTCAGGATCGATTGGATCCGGGCGTGCGCATATTGCAGATAAAAAACCGGATTCTTTTCGCCTGCTTCTTTTGCGCGTGCAACATCAAATTCGAGATGCGTATTGGGTGATCGCATCAAAAAGAAAAACCGGGTAACGTCCTCTCCCACATCATCCATTAATTCGTCGAGGGTAACGAAGTTGGCTTTCCGTGTACTCATTTTATATGGTTTACCATCTTTCACAAGGGTTACGAACTGATAGACCAGAACTTCAACCTTTTCTGAGTTGTAGCCCAGTACCTCAATTCCGTTCACAACATCCGGGTACGTGTCGATGTGGTCGGCGCCAAATACATCCAGGCAGAGGTTGAATCCACGATCCAGCTTATTGGCGTGGTAAGCAATATCGGGCAGACGATAGGTCGGCTCGCCGGTGCTTTTCACCAAAACCGTATCCTGGTCTTTTCCAAACTTCGTGGTTTTGAACCAGACAGCTCCGTCTTCATCATAAGCCATCTCCTTTTCACGGAAGGTTTTTATCGTCTCATCAATGGCTCCGTTATCATACAGCGTCTGTTCGTTGAAAAAAGAATCCATCTCGATATTCAGCCGTTTCAGCGTTTGCTGGATGTCCTCAAAAATGGCAGTTTCCGCTTTTTCTTTGAACCGTTTTTCAACCGATTCATCCGCCAGCGAATCACCCAATTCCTGAACCAGATCTTTCGCGATGTCGGTGATATATTCGCCTTCGTAGCCATCTTCGGGGAAATCAGCATCTTTGCCAAGTTCCTGAAGGTAACGGGCCTGAACACTCTGCCCGAGCAGGCGCATCTGCCGCCCGGCATTGTTGAAATAATATTCACGCTGCACATCGGCACCGGTCCACTCCAGCAGGCGGGCTACGGTATCACCCAGCACAGCATTTCGGCCGTGGCCTACGGTTAGCGGCCCGGTGGGATTGGCACTGACAAACTCAACCAGAGCTTTGATGCCGGCATTACCATCACTTTTTCCAAACTCATCACCCTTTTCAATAATTTGTGCCAGTTCGTTGTAAATATAATCTTCGGCAAACCGGAAATTGATGAAACCGGGCCCTGCAATTTCGGTTGATTTGATTCTTGCAGGATCGAGGTCTAACTCATCAACAAGCTGTTCGGCAATTTTTCTCGGATTACTCCGGAGGGGTTTGGCCAGTTGCATGGCCACATTGGTGGCGGCATCACCGTGGGAAGGATCTCTCGGTTTTTCGATCTGGATGTCTGGGATTTGATCTTCGTTCAGGCCGATTTCGGTAAGTGCCTGCCTGATGGATTCCTGAAGGTATTGCTCCATAAAAAGCGAAAACTGGGGTTTAAAATTGGATTATCGGGTTGCAATTTCGAATGGGTAAATATACAGTTTTCAGCATCCGTAATCTGCCCTGATGTGATATTTAAAATGAGTTTCCCCAGTGGATCCCTCGCGGGGCGACATAAGAATTTGGAAAATGAATCTGAGGCTATGCAAAAAGGGCGTGAAGTTGCAATGTTATAACCAATTTCGTCATTCCTGGCTTGACCAGGAATCTCCAAACTTTGTTTCCAGGGCATCTATATGCAAAGGCTGAAGATCCCGTGTCGGGGCACGGGATGACGTTGTGAAGTATGGCCGTCATTCCTGACATGATCAGGAATCTCCAAACGTTGTTCCAGAACATCTTTATGCAAAAGGTGGAGTTCCCGTGTCGGAGCACGGGATGACGCCCCTTTTTTGAAAAAAAACATCTTTATATTACCAAATTCAACGATCTTATGTCGAACTAACGTTATTTAAAAAAGCGAGGCCTGATCGTTGTCTTCTTCGGAAATTTTCTGCTTGAGAAAGGCTGGGTCGTACTCGTAAATATCGAGCATTTCGGGCTGAAACCGTTTGCCGTAGAGCCTGCGGCATACACCCTGCAATGCACGCTCTCCGGCAGGGGTGATGGTTAAATATCCGTGCTCATCTTCGCGGATAAAGCCGAATTGCCGAATATCATTTACAATCAGATAGCCCAGCTTCGGAATCACCTGAATATTTTTTTCCACAAACTCCCTGTGCAGAGGTTCGTCGTTGTAAGTATAAACCAGGCCAAGCAGGTTCATTTCGGCTTCGGTGACCGGATAACCCTCCGAAGATTTGGTCAGCAGGTTGTCCCACGCTGCCTGACTGTAATAAAGACCAAACCACCATTTAGCGTGCTTCAGAAGTTTGTGTGAAATGGAGCAGGCCAGGTATTTTCCCGGTGCTGCCCGGCGCGGTTCACCCCGGTCGCGGTACATACTCACCATGGTTGCAAGATCCAGCTCCTGCAGGTTGGGCGGGTATTTGAATATAAAATCCGTCTTTTTTTGCATGATGAATAAGCACGCAGTTTTTCAGGTACAACCGTTGAAAATTTTTCTGAAGCCAATTTCACAGGCTTCAATGATATATACAAAAAAATAATGGATTTCTGTGAATTTGCAGAGTGATTTAAATAATCTTAATCAATTCAAAAATCTAACCTGAATGTAACCTGGCGCAAGCGTCCCCGCTTGTGCCATTGGCCTTGTGCTCTAACTTGGCGCAAGTGCCTGTGCTGTACCCTGCAAGGGATACTGCCCATGATAGGTTTTTTTGCTTATGGGCTTGA
>SKYV01000036.1 GCA_007127745.1 Balneolaceae bacterium | reverse complement strand
GCCGGACAGGCAACCAATGGCGAGGTGTATGTATCGGTGCGGTTTGGCAATGTGCTGGGCAGCCGGGGCAGTGTGGTGCCAAAGTTTAAGGAGCAGATTAAACGCGGCGGGCCGGTTTCCATCACACACCCGGAGATGAATCGCTATTTTATGACCATCCCCGAGGCATCACAACTTGTACTCCAGGCAGGGGCAATGAAAATGAACGGATCGGTTCTGGTTCTGGATATGGGAGAACCGGTAAATATTGAAAAAATGGCCCGCGACCTGATCACCCTCTCCGGGTTTGAACCGGACAAAGATATCAGAATTGAGTACAGCGGTATCCGGCCCGGCGAAAAACTGTTTGAGGAACTGCTGACGGCTGAAGAGGGAACCGATATGACGCAGCATGAAAAAATTTATGTAGCAAAAAGCGTAGATTTGATTCAAAATCTGTCTGACAAACTGGATCATCTGCTGGACGTTTCGAGAAATGGCAGTGTAGATCAGATAAAAATATCGATCAAGCAAATTGTTCCAACGTATCAATATCAACAAAAAGAGGTGATAAACTATTGACAAACAGCTGCTTTTAATCATTGAGCAGCTAAAAAAAGAGGCCCTTTTTGATAATGATTTTAAATTATTGTAGTTATACTAATTAATACAGACAATCAGTTTATACAATTCGAATGGCTTATGGCAGCTGAAGTTTTGCCGCACCATTCAAAAAATGAGACAGAGACAACGTGTCAGACTTGAATAACGATAATCCCGAACATTCTGAATATCCCGATAAGCCACAAAGAGGGAAAAAATCTGTTCAGAAAAAAGAACTTGTAGAGGAGTACCGCCTGATTCCTGTTGATGATTACGACTACAGTGATGAGGAGTATGTTGATGTGATCGGGATTTTGAAAGATCTCTGGATCAACCGAAAATCTATTTTAACCGTAGCAGTGGCCATCTTTATTTTTGGTGTCATTATTTATGCAGGCAGCGAGCGGATGTACTACTCCGAAGCCAAACTGATGCCGGAAACCAGTTCAACAAGCAGCCAGCTGGGGCAGGTTTTTCAACAGTACGAAAATATCCTGGGCATTCAGCGGCGGATGGAAGATGAGGACATCCGGGTCTCTACCTATCCCTATATTGTTGAAAGCCTGGAATTTCAGATCGACCTGATGCAGCACGAGGTTTATTTTAGTGATATTGATCAGCGTGTGACCATTTTTGAGTATTTTAACGATCACTACAATCAGAGTTTTGTGCAGAGAGCATCGGGGTTTTTGTACGATTTTACCTTTGGGTTACCCCGCACCCTCAACAACCTGATATCGTCTGTTTTCACCGATTCGGATGCGGAATTGCCGCCGATCGATTTTTCCCAGTTTCGTGATTTTGATGAGCCCAAAATGGTTGACGGCCGCGTACGCAGTGTGGCTTCAACTCTCAGAAATTATATTACGGTCACCCGTGAACCTCAAACCGGTTTTATCAATATCGGAATGTCGCTGCCGGATGCCCATGCTTCCACCGAAGTGGTGATTATTGCAAAAAAATTATTGCAGGAGTATGTGGTTGATTACCGAACAGAAAGGTCGTTGAACAACCTGGAATTTATCGAAACCCAGTATGAAGACGCAAAAACTGTGCTGCATGCCCGGCAGGATTCGCTGGCGGCTTTTCAGGATCGTAATGTTAATCCGGTCAGGCAATCTCTTGTGGTAACCGAGCAGAGGTTGCAGATGGAATACGAACTTGCATTCGGGCTATACAATACCCTTGCAAGGCGGCTGCAGGAAGCAAGAATTCAGGTTCAGGAAGAAACACCTGTTTTCCGGGTCCATGAACCTGCCACCATTCCGTCGAGGCCGTCTCAGCCCAGTGCAACCCGTATTCTCGGCGGATCTGTTTTTGTAGGTCTGTTTCTTGGAATTGCTTCTCTGTATCTGAGACGGGCATTTATTAAATACCGGGATGAATTTAGAAATAAAGCCCCCAAACCTTATCTAACCTGAAATTGAAGATATTTGACAGTATTACGTACTACCTTGGGGTTTACAAAAATTTTCTGGGGAAACGTCTCTACATCGTTTTTGCCTTAACGGCCGCTGCTGCACTCACCGAAGGATTTGGTATTACTCTGATTCTTCCGCTGATTGAAGCCGCAGATGCCGGCGATGGCGGTCTCGACGGTGGTAGTATGGCCGTACGATTTCTTTACGGCATACTCAGAACCATGGGGATTTCGGAATCGGTTGTGGGCATTCTCATTTTTATCGGGGTAGTGTTTATCGGCAAAGGCATGCTGAAATTTGTAGAAGGTGGTTATGCCAGCTATCTGCGGGCCCAGTTACTTCGCGAGATAAAAGGCAAAATGTTTAATGCCTATCGTGAGATGGATTACAACTACTATGCCCACAATAACACCGGACACTTTATCAATGTGATTAACGGGCAGATCAACAATTTTATCCGCTCGTTCGAGACATTTACCCGGTTTTTGTCGATGATCATCATTACGGTTTCCTATCTCTCAATCGCATTTTTACTGGCATGGAATTTTGCACTGATGGCCGTGGCAGTGGGCATTATGCTCCTCTTTCTCTTTAAATTTCTCAACACCTATGTGCAGGATTTATCCCGTAAAACAGCCGCTGAAGAGAGCGTGTTGAATAAATTTCTGGTTCAAACCATGCAGTCGTTCAAATACCTCACTTCTACCAATCAGATGCAGCATCTGAGGGGAGGGGTAATGAACAGCATCAAGAAGCTGGCCGGGTATATGTTTCGCCAGGGTGCCGCCAGTGCTTTTACGCAAGCCATCCGTGAGCCGGCCTCCGTCATATTTCTGTTGTTTGTAATTATCATTCAGGTCCTCGTATTTGATTCGCCCATCGCGCCGATCTTTGTGGCCCTTTTGCTGTTCCACAGAGGAATGCAGCACATGATTGGCATTCAGGATGACTGGCAGCGTACCATGGAAAAGATCGGATCGCTTGAAATGGTGATGAAGGAATTTGAAATTCTGGAAGAGAACAAAGAACAGAGCGGAACCCGAAAAATTGGGGCCATTTCTGAAGGAATTCACTTCGAGGACGTCTATTTCAAGTATGAAGACAAGGACGATTTTGTACTCAAAAATGTAAACATCGACATCCCGGTCAATAAAATGATAGCCGTTGTCGGCGAATCAGGTGCAGGAAAATCGACTCTCATCGATATGATGACCCTGCTTCTGAGGCCAAAACAGGGAGATATTTACATCGACAGTATCAATTCAAAAGAGGTTGATATTGCTTCATGGCGAAGTCAGATCGGGTATGTTTCGCAGGAAACCGTTGTCTTTGATGATACCATCGCCAACAATATCTGCCTCTGGAAAGGAGATTACGAAAACGATGAAGAGGTGCGTGAGCGGGTTCATAAAGCGGCCGAACGTGCTTATGCCCACGATTTTGTCGAAAACCTGAATCAGGGATATCAAACTGTAGTGGGAGACCGGGGTGTACGCCTCTCGGGGGGCCAGCGGCAGCGGTTGTTTATTGCCAGGGAGCTGTACAAAAATCCGAATCTTCTCATTCTCGACGAAGCCACCAGCTCGCTCGATACCGAATCGGAACGTTTCATTCAGAAAAGTATCGACTCACTGAAAGGCTCGATGACAGTTGTGATTATTGCCCACCGACTGTCAACCATCAAAAATTCGGACCTGATTTACGTGATCGAAGACGGAAATATTATTGAGCATGGAACGTACGATGAACTGACGCTGAACCGAAAAAGCCGCTTTTCGAAGATGGTGGCCATCCAGAGCCTCTGACCGGTTCAGGCAAACCTGTTTGCAAATCGACCTCTTCAGGGATAACTTTCCTGCGATAATTAGATGCTGAACCATGAGTGAAGAACTGGCAATTATAATTCCGGCCTACAAACCCGATTTTCTTGTTGAGGCCGTTGAAAGTGTTCTTAATCAAACAGACCGGCGATTTGCCGTCTATCTTTTTGATGATGCCAGCCCGTATGACCTGAAAAGCCTGCTGGCAGAAAATGAGCTGTTGGATCGGGTTCAATATCACCGGTTTGAAAATAATATGGGACAGGAATCCATTACAGGCCAATGGAATCGATGTGTGGAGAACACTCCGGGCGAGCCCTGGATCTGGATGTTTTCGGATGATGATGTCATGGACCCCGAGTGCGTGGGGCAGTTCTACCAGGCAAAAGACAAACACTCCGGGCATCCGGCATACAAGTTCAATTCCAGAAAGTTTGATGACTCCGGCGAAACCGTCAGAGAAAATATTTTTCCCGATACGTTTGATGCCTCCGATTTTCTGAATATCAAACTATCGTACCGCCAGGAAAGTTACATCGTTGAATGGGTGTTTTCCAGAAAGGCTTATAACAAAGCCGGAGGTTTTCCCAACCTTCCGCTGGCATGGGCAGCCGATGACATGTTCTGGGCAAAAATTGCTATGCAGCAGCCTGTGCGAACCATTCCCGATGCCAGGGTGCACTGGCGATACAGCGGAAAAAATATTTCTTCAAAAAACAGCCAAAAAACGGCAAAAGTGAAGCTGGAATCATCCCGGCATTTTGTACATTGGATAAGTGAACAAAATTCAATCAGAGAAAATCTCAACCCTGATGATTTGCCGGCATCCTGGTATGTACGGCAAATTCGTTCGTTGCAGCAGCATCTGAAATTTTTTGATGAGATAGCTGCCGTACTCAAAATGAGCCGGAACGAAAAAAATGTATGGAAGTATTACATCAGGATGAAAAAAGAAAGAAGTAAATGGATAGGATGGGTGAAAAAATTCTGGTCATAAGTCCTGTTTGGCTCTTTCCGGGGCATTCGGGGAACCGCAAACGGATCAAAAATATCTGTGCGGAACTGATGAAAACGGGCTACTCTGTTGACTATTTTTATGTCGGTTATGAAGAATATATGGACTCGGCTCACGTGGCCTTTTTCAACGGGGAAATTCTTGACTATCGTGTTGACGACCAAAAACTTCAATTTAAAAACCGCCCTGTTCTGCGGATCAAAGAGCTTTGGAATGGCCTCAACATTAAAACGGATCGATGGAAACGGCGGCTGGCTGACGGCCCCGATTCAGCCCGGTATAACAAAAGCCTCAGCGAGTATAAAAATTTGCGAAAACTGGAACTGCTGAAGGTGCAGTTAAAGGAGCAAAGGTACAAAGCTGTGATTGTTAACTATGCCGTTTATTCTTTTTATTTCGACCTGTTTGACCCGGAGACTCTTAAAATTCTGGATACGCACGATCTGCTGACCGACCGATACAAGCTCTACTTCGATGAAGATGAAGAGCCGGTTAACTGGCACAGTTTACGGTTTGAAGATGAAAAGCGAGCGGTGAACAAAGCCGATGTGGTCTGGGCAATTACCGGCGGGGAGCATCAGCATTATGCAACTATGACGGCATCGGGCACAACTGAGGTGAAAACCCTGCGGCACATCACTCCATTTAACCGGATTCCAGCCGAAAATTCCGGAAAAGAGTTACTTCTGATCGGTTCGGACAACAAGCTGAATATTGACGGACTGGCCTGGTTTCTGGATTCTGTGTGGCCTGAACTCCGTCGGATACACCCGGATGCCGAACTGATTGTGGCCGGCTCCATCTGCAAGGCGCAATCATCTTTCGGAGAGGTGGATGGTGTCCGTTTTTACGGTAAATATGATACTCAGACCGAAATTTACTCGAAGTCTGATATCTGTATCAACCCGATGCTGCACGGCACCGGGCTCAAAATCAAGACGCTGGAGGCGCTGTCTCACGGCAAAATTGTAATGACTACTTCCGCAGGAGCTTCCGGCCTGTCAGATTTAATCGGTCAGGGGCTGATCTGCTCCGATAGTGCCGAAACCTGGATTGAGGAACTGGCCCGGTTTCTGAAAAAACCCGGTCAGCTGTCGCAGCAAATTGATACATTGGATCAGGCTATCACAAATATCTATCGTGAAAATGTTTCTGTGATCAAAGATTCCTTATCATAAACCGTCCACATGTTGAACAGTCAGCAATCTGATAACAGAATGAACATCCTGATTCCATATGATATCACCACTACCGGAATGAAAAATCCCTATCTGTTTTTGCTGATGCGTGAGTTGGTGAAACAGGATTTGGCGGGTTCCGTTCAGCATGGTTACGGCTGGTTATATGAACCGGGGGAGTTTGACGTAGTTCATCTGCATTGGCCGGAATTACTGGTAAAATCTCAGCTTCCCGATATGTCGAGGACAGACCTGATTGAACAGAAACATTTTGACAAGGTGATCCGCGCCGTTGAAAGCCGTAAAAACAGAGGGGCATCGTTTGTTATAACCATCCATAACGAAAAACCGCACAAAGATAAGAAGGGGAAGTTTGAGGCCTATTTTCGTGATCTCTACAACCTGATGGACGGTTTTATCCACATGGGGGAAAGTTCAAAAACACTCCTTGAAAAAAACTATCCGGAAGAAACGGCCGGCAAGCCGTCATTCATCATTCCGCACGGAGACTACAGCTATTTTGCCAATGACCTTGATCGATCCGATTGCAGAAAAAGGCTGAACATCAAACCGGATCAGAAACTGCTGCTGGCTTTTGGTGCCATCCGAAATGAGCGTGAACTAAACCTCGGGATTGACGCCTTTAAACAGGCCTCTGTGGAAAATGCAATTTATATGATGGCCGGATCATTGCCGTATCCTTACAAATCACAGCATCAGCATTTTTCAGTGAGAAAAAAATTGTATGCAAACATTTTTAATGACAGTATCAGGACTGCTGAAAAACAGATTGGCCCCGATGCGGTTCAGCTCTACCTGAAATCGGCAGACCTGGTATTCATACCCCGTTTTAACACGCTGAATTCCGGCAATGTGGCTCTTGCTTTTACTTTCGGCAAGGTTGTGGCCGGCCCTGATTACGGTGTGATTGGCGAAACCCTGAGAGCCACCGGAAACCCCGTTTTTGATCCCTTTGTTGTGGATTCGGCCGCGGAAGCCATTCGTGAGGGGTTCAGGCTTGCGGGATCGGGGCACGATAAAAAGAACAGAGAATTTGCCGAACGGGACATGTCGTGGGACAGCATTGCCCGAAAAACGGCGAATGCTTACCTGACCGTTTATCAGAAATCATAAATTGAAAACTCCATAAATGTTTCCGATCCGAGGATGACAGATTCAGCCAATACGAACAACCGCAATCTTCCCGGTGTTTCGCTGATTATTCCGTACAGGGACAATCAAGAGGAATTGGTGAATCTCTGGAAGGCTTTGTTGCGGCAAACGTACCCGGCTGATCACATTGAGATCATCTGTATTGATAATGGCTCGGAGCGTAATTTTTCATTCCCCGATGCTTTTTTGGAGAAGGTGATTTTACTGACAGAGAATGATTATCCAAACAGCCCCTATTCGGCACGCAACCGGGGAATTGAAACTGCATCGAGTGAGGTGATTGCCTTTATCGACGCCAATTCCCGTCCGGAGGAGAAGTGGCTACAGAAGGGGATTGAATGCCTGATGGATTCAGGCTGCGATCTGGCCGGAGGTGCCGTATCGTTCGATTTTGAAGATAAACCCACAGCTGCAAAACGGGTAGATGCGCTGCGCTCCATCAATATGAAAAAAGCGATTGAAGAACGGGCCGCTGCCTATACCGCCAATCTGTTTGTAAAGAGAGAACTGTTTGATGTAGTTGGTTTATTTGAGGAAGGGGTGCGGTCGGGCGGCGATGTGCGATTTACGCTAAAAGTAAAAGAGAATGGATATTCCATCTGTTACTGTCCCTCGGCAGTTGTCTGGAAAAAGGCGCGTTCGGCAAAGCAACTGTACCGGAAAAAAATCAGAACCGGCCGTGGTTATTTTTACTCCTGGAGTAAAGAGGAAAACCGGAGTTTATGGTTTTATAATTTTTTCCGTTCGCTAAAACCCCCTGCTTTCAGGCAGATCAACCGTCAATACGCCGAGCGCTACGGCGAAGATCTGAAAGATGGCAAGATGGCCACCTGGTTTCACTATTACGCATCCGGAATTGCTGAGCAGGTTTCTTTTATGACCGAATACTTACGCTATAACCTGGGCAGCCAGCGAGACATCGACCGCCGAAAAAAACGGATGGAAGAGAACAGCCTGCAAGGGGAGAAAAAGGATGAGAATTGAGAAACCAGCAAAATTGCACATTGAGTATGATTTACAGATTCAGAACTCAATACATATATCCGATAACCTGAATTTGATTATTCAAAGTTGTTAAAGTAGCTTTACACTTAATGAGGCTGAAGAATGCCACCGAAATACGGATAGACACTGAATACTTTACCGACCTGGCGCAAGCGTCTCGCTTGTGCCATCTCCTGCCTGTGAACCCGACGAATGCACATTGGAAAACAGAAAGGTAAGAAACTATAAACCACTACTGGTGTCCCCTGGCTCTTTCCCGGTAACCCCTCGGTTCAATTTCT
>SKYV01000120.1 GCA_007127745.1 Balneolaceae bacterium | reverse complement strand
GAATTTAAATAATGACGACGGCGGATCAGGTGAAGGCCCAGGACAAGTACGACCCGGTAACGGACGTGAATTAACAGCTTGGGAAGTAAACGGTATCTTTACTCCATTTGATGGAAACAAGATCTCTGCATTCTTTGGCCAAGGCTCTGACACAGGTGTAGATCCAAATAATTTTGATCAATCAGGTGATGAAGAATGGACATACTACTCCGTTGAAGCTCAACAGTTTCTAAACGATGACTTCTACCTGTCAGCCAGATACAGCAATGTTGATTATAGTAAGTTCTTAACTGACGATAATGACGGAAACGTGTCAAGAATTCAAGCCGGATTTGGATCTTTCATTACTGATAATATCCTGCTGAAAGCTGAATATGTCTACCAAAAAGCTTCAGGATTCCAGGAAGAAACAACTGGAGTTGTTACCAGCGTAGATGTTGGTATGGAACCGACCTTTCAAGGCTTAATTCTTGAAGTTGGCGTAAGTTTCTAAGAAACTTATTCTTAAATATTACAGAGCAGAAAATTTAAAATTTCTGCTCTGTTTTCATTTTTTGTTGAATAATATAATTGTGATTAAAGCTCAAATTCCCAATAAGAGACATCCCTATCTTATATCAGGTAATTCCCTACTAAGCAATCAGTTTAATACCTGCAACTCTTTTTATTTTTGATTCAGATATTTAGCTCGTTACTTTTAGGAGTGGCTACTCTTAAATTAACAACCAATCAAATAATTTTACTTCAGCTAAAAATCCTTTAAATAACAACAGATGAAAACTTTTATAACAACTATAACAGTTCTACTCCTTTCAATTATATTTTTTGAGGCAGAATTGTTATCGCAGGACACAAGAGATCTGCAGTACTACAGATCGCCCGATAAAACCGGTCTTAACGTTTTTGAAACTTCCAAAGAAACCGATGTTGAGTTTGACGGCCTGCAGGTTCGGATTGGCGGTTCTAATACATTGCAGTTCCAGGGGCTGACCCAAAGCGGTGACTTTGATGAACTGAACGAATTGATTCCAAATTTCAACCTGGCAACATCAAACCTCGACTTTGATGTACAGCTTCACAACGGTTTGAGAATGCATTTGAGAACCTATCTCTCATCCCGCCATCACGCAGAAGCATGGGTAAAAGGCGGATACATGCAGGTTGACCGACTGGACTTTATTCAGCCCGGTTTTCTTGACAATTTAATGGACAAGGTAACCATTAAAGTAGGCCACATGCAGATTAACTACGGTGATGCCCACTTCCGACGTTCCGATAACGGACAGGCTATCTACAACCCATTTGTAGGAAACTACATCATGGATACATTTACCACTGAAGTAGCCGGTGAAGTATACTTTCACCATAATGGTTTTCTGGCCATGCTTGGCCTTACCAACGGAAAACTGAATCAAAGTACCGTTGATGGAGCTGTAAACACAAAACCATCTATCGTTGGTAAACTCGGATTCGACCGCCAGATTAACGACGATTTCCGATTCAGGCTTACCGGTTCGCTCTATACCACCGGGCAATCTGCAAATATATATGTTTACACAGGAGACCGTGCCGGATCACGATATTACGACATTTTTGAAGACAACCGAATGAGCGGCCGTGTTGCCCCCGACTTCCACCTTCCCGGAATTGGCGGCGAAATGACTGCAATTATGATAAACCCATTTATCAAATATCAGGGACTTGAGTTTTTCGGATTATTTGAAAATGCTTCCGGTAATGCACTGAACGGCGAAGACAGCAGAACTTACAACCAATATGGTGCAGAACTGATTTACAGAATCGGATCCAATGAAAACATCTACTTCGGCGGACGATACAATCTGGTTAAAGGCGAACAAAGAGCAGGGAACGATATTGAAGTTGAAAGGTTTAACATAGGTGGCGGATGGTTCCTTACAAATAATGTACTTGCCAAGCTCGAATATGTAAATCAAACATATGATGGTTATCCATCAGGAGACCTTCGTGAAGGTGGTGAGTTCAGCGGAATTATGCTCGAAGCCGTCATCAGCTTCTAATTAAAAAGAAATAATTAAGATTTCGCAGGGCTGTTGGTTAACTTCAGCCCTGCAATCAAAAAAACCAACATTATGCTAAACAGACATTTTTTTACTTCATTACTCGCACTTTTATTCATCTTTTCTACAGCAACAGCACAAGATCTTACATTTAATCTCTCAGAAATTCATCAATTTAAAATTGACGGTGATGCCAATGTAAGAAGCTGGGATGCTGAAATAACCGAGGCAGATGCACAGCTTGTACTCACTGGAGTTGAAAATCTTTCTTTGGATGCACTCACAGAGAATTCGTTCGGTTCGCTTGAAATTTCCATTCCCGTTGAAGGGATCGAGTCTGACTCCAGAAGACTGACCCGAAATCTGCAGGGATATCTCAAAGGAGATGATTTCCCAACCATCACATTCTCACTTCAGCAAATTAACAGCGTTAGCCACGAAAATGGCAAAGCTCAAATTTCTGCAGATGGCCTGATTAATGCAGCAGGTGTAGAGAATACTGTGAGTATGAACGTTGAAGCAGAACTTAATGATGACGGTTCGATTACATTTTCTGGCGTGCAAGATCTTTTGATGACAGATTTTGATATCGATCCTCCCACAGCTATTATGGGAACTGTTCGTTCCGATGATGAAATTCAGATCATTTATCAGGTAAAGTTTACAAACGAATAACTCCCTCTGTTTGAATTTTGGATTGAAATTCTCCTCTCAAATATCACCAATGTTTTATGTTGCGCTGTTTATTTTAGCAGCACCGGGAGGAGAACTTTTTTCACAAAATACACAGAGTACAGTCACATACATGCCGGAAGAATTGAGCCGCCTCTGGATTGAAGGCCGTTCAAACATCAACGAGTTTGAGTGCGAGGCCAACCGGTATTTCGGCGAAGCCACACTCGTTCAAAGCAATGAGGATCTCGACTTTCAACAGGCCGCCGATGAACGGCTATTTTTGCAGGTGGAAATTGACGTAGATGGTTTTGAATGCGGACGCAGCCGCATGAACAGAGACCTGCAAGACGCCCTGAGATCTGATCAATTCCCCGAAATTACTTTTCTTTTTGACAGTGCCGAATTTATCGGATTTATCGAAGATGAAGAGAGTGAAAACGACATCTTTGAAGTTGAAATTCTCGGAACACTTACCGTAGCCGGCAATACCAGAAATATTCAATTTGTAACGCAAGCCTACTACCTTGAACCACAGCGAATCCGTGCAATCGGCAAAACCACCATCCGAATGACAGATTTTGATGTTGAACCCCCAACTGCACTTATGGGCCTGGTGAAAGCAGACGATGAACTTACCGTAAACTTCGACCTGGTTGCTTCAGAAACCGAACAGCTCTGTCAGATATGCCCACATCTGCAGTCGGGTTCGCAGTAAAACATCTGTTTGCATATAGATAGGGGTTCCCCTTACCAGCTTATCAGAAATATACCTTTCACACATCTGCTCTTTTCTGTTGATATTATTTCCATACACTGAAACCAGTAGATAATTTCTAACAGACTACAAACTCTCAGGAACCGAATGTACATCCGGTTGTTTAAATTAGAAAGGGCTGAAGAGCCCGAATGTCGTTTTATAAAAAACAGATATTAACATCAGGAATCCCGAAACCAACGACTATGAGAATTTCAAAATACATCCTTACAATAGCAACACTGCTTTTTATCACTTCCGGTCTGATTGCTCAGGATTTACAGTATAGCCTTTCGGTAATCAACGATTTTAAAATAGAGGGAGATTCTAACGTAAGAAAGTGGCATGCCGACATTCAAGAGGCAGACGGCCAGCTCTTGTTCAACGCTAATGAGAGTTTTTCTGCCGAACAGCTGCAGCCGGAGCATTTCAACTCATTAACACTGTCCATTCCGGTAAGCAATATTTCATCCGACTCCAACATCCTTACGAACAATATTCACAACAACCTGAAAAAAGATGAATTCCCGGAAATTACATTTACACTGGATGAGGTTGCAGATGTAGTGATAAGCAATGGGCGCACAGTGATAACGGCAATTGGAACCATTCAGGCTGCCGGGGCGAATCATCGTGTTACCATGAATGTACATGCGGCTGAAGGAAACAATCAATCTATACGATTTTCAGGATCAAAAGACATGTTGATGACCGACTTCGATATAGATCCGCCTACTGCCATGATGGGAGCGTTTCGCTCAGTAGATGAGATTACCATTGTTTTTGATGTTTTGTTTACAAAAGTATCGGATTAAAAAGGGCACCTGATACAGATTACACCGGTGGCCTTACCTAAACGTGACGGCAATAATGCTAAAAGAGTGGATTTTACAGATTCGTCAGGACAGTCGCTACTACTGCATAGAAAACTGGAAATACAGAATTTCCGGCAATGTACTTGAGCTGTCTGTAACTCCTGCAGATACAAAAAACAAGCAGGTTTACCGCTGTTCTGTAATTACGGTTGGTCAGGTTCTCCGGGCACTCTCCTGCAAAATTGAAGATGCAGATTCTCATTATCTCATCCAGAGTTTTCCTGCCATCGAATCACCTGAAATTATTGCCTCCATCCGTATGGATAAAAACAGTTATCATACAGATACATTTCCTGCCTGCAGCCCCGATTATAAACCCGGTGATACAGCTTTGTCACGTATTCAACTATTGTCCCGGCTCTACCAATTTTCCCTGCATCCGTGCAAGATACCCGACAAAAAATATCTTCCTGAAACCGAAGATGCTGAATTTAACAAACTGAAATGGCACGCACTGGCTTCGCAGTTTGATAACCCTTTCACCTGGCTCAATGTGGGTTATTGGAAAGAAAGCCTGCAAAAAGATTGCCGCAATTTTGTTATCGAAAAGCCTTGGCCAATCATCGACTTTTGTAATCATTCAGCGACAGGCAGGCCGGATATCAAAATACCGGGCCAGTCATTTTTGCAGGCTGCCATTGGCATCCCGGAAGCTGCTTCTGACCGTTAATGCAAATTTATCTATTTTTTATCTGCTGTTGAATGGATTTCCACATCGTTGAATAACGTCCTGTGAACAGGGCATTTTTTTGATATTTCAAGCAGCCGATCAATCTGTTCATCAGTTAAATCTCCCTTTATGATAATCTCCTTCTCAATTTTGTCCATTCTTGCTTTTGGATCGTCGCAATCCTCACAATCTTCGGCATGGTCTTTATGGTGTCTCATTTCTACATAAATATCCTCCACCGGCCACTCTTTTCGATCGGCATACATGCGCAACGTAATAACCGTGCATGAGCCTAAAGACATCAACAAATAATCATAAGGATCGGGGCCAAGATCTTCTCCCCCGGCTCTCTCGGGCTCATCTGAAATCAGTTCGTGATTGCCGGCCGTCATTACGGTTTTGTAATTATTTTTTCCCAAATGAATGTGGACAATTTTTTTGCCGTTGCTTTTAGCCATAGATGATTTTATTAGCGGTTAGAATTAAGAATTTTGATAGTAGACTCAGAGCAGAGCATTACCCATTCCACGAACCCCAGACTTTTTAAAGGCGAGCGTAAAGGTCGTGCCGCCATTTTCGTTTGTCAGTTCAGAATCGGCCTTAAGTTGTTCAGTAAGAGTTCGGATGATGTTGATTCCAAGATGCCCGGATACGTTGTAGTCAAAATCTTCCGGTAACCCTACACCGTTATCACAAATACAAATCTGAACAAGATCATTCTCGTTTTGTTTCAGATCAATTGTAATATTGCCAGAAGCCTTTCCGGAAAAAGCATGTTTATATATATTTGTTATTACTTCATTTACGATCAACGAAGACGGAATAGCCTGATTGATATTCAACTCAATTCTTTCTATGTCGTATTCAATGCTGATATCCTTATTCTGATGAAGGGCTTCGTGGATACTTTTTACAAGTTTTTTGATGATATCAGAAAAAAACAATTTCGAAAAACTGCTCGATTCGTACAAAAGTTCATGGATGGTTGCCATGGTTTGAATTCGGAATACACTGTCGTAAAGCCTTTTTATGACGTCTTCACTCTCTTCCTCAATAATCTGAAGCTGCATCATCCCCGATACCACCGCGAGATTATTTTTTACCCTGTGGTGTATTTCTGACAGAAGTACTTCTTTTTCGGTCAGAGATTTTTTCAAATCACTTTCATATCCTTTTCGCTCCGAAATATCGCGGCCAATTACCACCCAATGGGAAAATCCTCCAGCCTTATCCGGCACCGGTATCATCGATGTATTGACCCAGAATTCAGTTCCGTCTTTGTGGTAATTTATAAATTCTGCTTCGCAAATTTCCCAGTTATTCATGGATTTTTCCAGCCTGTCGAGCTGTGTTTCATCCGTTTTAGGCCCGTTTAAAATATGCATGGTATTACCAACTGCTTCATCAGTGGTATAGCCGGTAAGCCGGGTAAAACATTCATTCACAAAAAGGATTTTACGGCCTGCTTCTTCGGTAGCTTCAGGTTCGAGTATGGCCACCAATTCCGTGGAATTTGTAATAACCGATTCGAGCAGCTTGAGGCGTTCCTCCTCTTTTCTCTTCTCGGTAATGTCGCGGGCAAGGGCCATTCGGGCATTTCTTCCCTGATAATCCAAAGAACTCACATGCAATTCAACAAGAATAACTTCTCCGTTTTTTTTTACATGGCTGTGCTCGCCCTCCATTTTCAAATTTTCTACTTCTCTGGTTTCCTGAATAATTCGTTTGGCACTATTTAGTTCATCATCCGGTTTTATTTCCATCAGGTTCATCGACAAAAACTCATCCTTAGAATAGCCGTAATGTTTAACGGCCGCCTTATTTACATTGATGAATTCGTAGGTGTCGAGATCAAATAAGAACATCGGTTCCGGGCTGAGCTCAAACAGGTCCCGGTAATTTCTCTCCGATTGTTTAATTTTTGCAGAAAACAGACTTCGCTCGATCGAATAGATAATGCTTTTGTACAACAACGACGGGGAGAGTTCGTCTTTCAGCAGAAAATCGGATGCCCCTCTTGCAATGGCTTTTTTACTGAAAGACAGATCACTGTAACCGGTTAATATAACAACCGGCGTATAACCGGCCAGATTCATCACTTTTTCAATCAGCTTCTCTCCGCTGATATCGGGCAAAGAAAGATCCAGCAAAATCAGATCAAACGGCACCTCATTTTTTGACAATAACAGATCTTCTGCCTCCAGATATGATTTGGCATGGCTGAGTGTAAGATTTTCAAATTCCTCATGTAAAAAATCTTCTACCAACACAAAATCGCCGACATTGTCTTCGATAATCAGGATCGTTAAATGGCGTCTGTCTTTACTCATAGAGTGCTATTCGTTTGGAGGCAATTGCACAAGGCTGATCCAGAACTCTTCAATACTTGTTACGGCTTTCAAAAAATTATCTACATCAACCGGTTTTGTAATATAGCAATTCGCATGATTTTTGTAAGACTTCAGAATATCGCTCTCCGAAGACGACGTGGTTAACATAATCACAGGTATTTGCTTCAAATGCTCTGTTTCCTTGATATATTGCAAAACCTCGTGTCCATTTTTTCTGGGCAGATTTATATCCAGTAGAATTAAATCAGGCAGCAAAACCTGCTGATAAACTCCCTGTTTTTCAATAAAATCAATTGCTTGTTCACCATTTTTCACCACACTGATTTTACTGACAATTTTTTTCTCTTCAAGGGCTTCGGAAATCAGCAAAACATCGCCTTCGTTATCCTCCACAATAAGAATATGAATTGGTTTGATGGCTTGTGTCATTTTTTTTGATTTTTTAGCTCTACATATTGCGGCAGTCCCTTCCACTTATTGAATGATTGTTGTAATCTCAATGTAAATAAAAATTTAAATATTATTTTATTTGTTGAACCCAATAACAGGTATGCAGTCTTATATTGGGATTGTCTATTGAATTTGTATTAATAAATAGACTCTTCTGCCTGATTCTTTGCAATTGTAAAGTGGAAGGTGCTGCCTTCTCTTTCTTTAGATTCTACCCAGATTTCTCCGCCGTGATCTTCAACCACTTTTTTGCAGATAGCCAGCCCAACCCCCGTTCCGTCATACTCATCACGGGTATGTAGCCGCTGAAAAATTTTAAAAATTTTCTCTGAATATTCCGGTTTGATTCCGATTCCGTTATCCCGAACCGAAAACACCCAGTGTGTGTCCGTTTCTTCTGCAGAAATCACTATTTCCGGAGGGTTCTTTTCCGGTTGATATTTTAACCCGTTGCCAATCAGGTTGTGAAATAACTGCCGAATCTGCCCCGTTGACGCAGTTATCACCGGCAAATTGTCACAGGTTATCATAGCCTTTTTTTCCTGAATCTGTTTTTTATAATTGCGTAATTCACTCTGAATCAGCTTCTCCAATTCCACCTCTTCCCTCTCTGTTTCTATGCGGCCCACCCGGGAATAGTCGAGCAGATCAAGAATAATTTCGCG
>SKYV01000052.1 GCA_007127745.1 Balneolaceae bacterium | reverse complement strand
TTTGACGTAAAACTTGTCTCCGCTTCCGCTATGCTTGATCTGGAGTTTTGGTGGGTGTTTGATCAGCAGTTGGGTGCGCATATCGAATTTTCAGTAGAAATAAGAATGTTTAGCGGGCTCTTTAAAGGCGGCGGTGATTTTACGGGAGCATTGATCATAAACGGAGGGTATTTGGTCTATGCCACCGCAACCGTTTGGGTGGATGTGAGGGTTTATACAGGGTACGCTACAGGCTATGTAAGTGTTCGAAATGGAAATTACAGTGCCGGACGCGGCGGCAGTGATCAATACGAACACCTGATTGACGAAGCCAGGGAAGATGCCAAAAATATGAACGAATCCCTGACCGAGGCACTGGAGGCGGCAGAGGATCTCGGCGACGTTGTTGTACTTAATAAAATTGACGATGAAGATCTCGCCGAAGCGGGAGCGGCAATTATCAGTGATTGGAGTGCAAGATACGTTGTGTTCTCCTCGCAGCTTGCACATGAAGAATCTCTGACAGGAACCGTACCGGATGTATTTTATGATATCAATGAGGCGATGAAGGACGCAGGTACCATCCCGACGACCGAAAATAACAGAATAACAGCCCGGGAAAGTGCAATGAATCATGCACTGGATGAACTGGCAGGGGTAACGGAAACGGTATATGACGACCTTTCCGAAATAGAAGCCAATGCCATTGCCTGGGAGGCTGAATCTGCTGAAATGCTTGAGTCGGTTCTCGATACCCCTGTAGAGTCGAAACAGTTATCATGGGGGGCAGGCGGCGGTGATATGCCGGGGTCGGCACCGCATTTTTCAATTGATGAGAATATTGCTCAGCAAAATATAGAAACGCTTGAAACCTACAGGGCAGGCGTTGAACAGATGCAGACTCAATTCCAGGAAGCCATACTGGATATTTGGGGCAATATTCAAAAACTGGAGAGCGCCTTGTCTGAAGGTGGGACGAATATCAATGCGATTGCCGAGACGTACTCAGAAGCTGTTTCAGCGAGCGAACGTTATTACGCCAGTCTCGGAGCTGCATACTGGCATGGATGGCACTGGGCAATGCAGGGTTTAAGCAGGTACGAAGGTGTCAGCTCTTATATGGAAAGTGCCGTTGCAGGGGCTGCCGAAGATATGCTGGATGAAGCGGGGATTAATATGCACTATAATGCAAGTGAACCAGAACAATCTCTATATAGTTTTAAGGGCATTGTGGTAGATCATTATTTTCCCGGAGCACCTATGGGAAATCGATCTGTAAATGATATCCATTCAAATATTGCCTATGAAGATCTGGATTTTGAAGACCTGGCCCCCGTTCCTTATTTGGAGGATCAATATAAAGAAGCGGTACATGAATATTTGGATTCGGCTTATGGGGATGACATTGTAACTCTTTTAACGATCGCGGCCGAAAGAAAAGGGTATATAATGCACTTTACAGATGACGGCGATTACCAAAGTGCACGTACCACTGACTACAATTATTTTTGGAGTCTGGCAGAAGACCGGGATTACAAAAATTTCTTTATGAATTGGGTAAACAGGGCCATAGAGTTTTGGTATGGCATGCCGAAACTTGGTTACGAAAACCTGCAGGAATCCGCCATAGTAAGGGCCGAGGGCTATTACGACGAAGCGTTTGACAATCCGTCCGCCCCCATGCCGGCACTGATGGATTCCTATGCTGAGTTTACAAACGCCGTGGATAACATCTACAGCGTTAAACACTCCATTCATGTCAACCTCGAAGAAGCGCTCAGGTTGTATATAGACTGGCTCGAGGATCTGGATGGAGGCGGCTCGGTCTCTTTCCTGGAGGAAATTTTAGATTATGTACAGTCCAATTCGCTCCCTCCGAAAATCGCATCGGTTCATTCAGGCACCCATTTTGACCGTTACATGAATGAGTTCACCGTTTCCTGGAATGCAACTCATCCAACAGGAAATGTGATTGAAAACAGTTACTATCTCCAGGCGGATGGATATTCTTCGCATATCTATACCGATGATTTTGTATCCGTCGGGAATAAGAATTCGATAACGCGATACCTGTTTCAGCGAAATCAGTCCGAAGGCAACCGCGATGTTCAGGTTCGCATCCGGGCACGCGGGCCTTCGGGGTTAACCATCCGGCGCCTTTTCACCGGCTCACCGGAAGTGTTGCCGCCGCCTTCATCGGATGACAGTTATTATGAGGATAGTTATCCCTCAGAATATACCCCTTATACCGGCCTGGAATCATCTGACCCGGGCCCGCCGGACCCGCCCGCGATTGAGTTTCCCTCGTATACGCAGCAAGAGTACGAAATCCCGTTTAATTCCCAGTGGGGAGCGTCAACCCTTTCTGCCACAAGAAACTGGTCAACCGATTCCAGCATGTTAGAGTTCACTGCCCGTTCCTTTGATGAGGTGTATGATGTGTCTCAGTTCGAATTCCGGATTGGAACAAACCAGGGCGAAGGTGCCATTATGGACTGGACTCAGCAATCCGGCGACCCGATAGAAGGAAGTGCTCCTGATTATCAGCGCTTGAATGTGCACGGCCTGAATCTTGAGCCGGGTACGGATTACTATGTAACAGTTCGAGCAATCAACGGAGCGGGGGTGAAAAGTGAGTCAGCGACAAAAGGCCCGGTCCGTATCGATGAAAAACCTCCATCTATGCCGGGTGAACGCAGCAATTCAGTTGGGCAAGTTCCCACCGGCACATACGGGGACTCTGACATTTTCCATGAAGCTGTCCGCGATGATTACAGACCCATGCTTAACGCTCCATATTATGACAAAGAAGAGCCATTGATAAGGGTCAGTTGGGATGAATCCGAGGACGAGCATTCCGGAATAAAACATTATAAAGTAGTTCCTTCTACTTATTCGGATGTTCAGTTTGCCATGCTGGAAGACGAAATACATATTTACACTCACGGTTCGGGTTCGATATTTTCTTACCCGAGTACACATCTTACGGATGAAAATTTCAATTTTGAGGATGAATTTTACTTCCACATTCTTGCTGAAGATCACGCGGGGAACCTGAGTGCCCCATTAACCCTGGGCCCGGTTGTTATATCAGACCCGACATCACCCACCACTCCGGAAATTGTGGCAAGAGCCAACAAATCGGAAATCGGGTTTTACCTGAAAAGACCGGCATCCGATTTTGAGTCCGGTGTCGATCACTATTATTATGAAATTGTACATTCGGAGGGGAACGGAGAGCCCATTACTACAGGTGAACTGACGTCTATCGATGACAGTTTCGGCCATAGCCCGCCCTTTATTACCCTTTCAGGCGATAATGTACCAGAAGGTGTGCCATTGACAATCAGGGTGGCGGCCGTCAACACACAGGGAACTATATCCAGGTTTGGAGAATCGGGGGATATATATTTTGATACCACACCACCCGAAATCCCTGAAGTTGTTGTTGAACTTAACGAGGGTGATATTGACATTAATGTATCGAACATTCACGATCCGGAAAGCGGTATAACGTCTGTTGAATACAGGGTCAGAGATAATCAGGGCAATGTATTGCAGGACTGGAAGAGAATGCGGGATTTACAGAACTTCTCCAGGGCAAGCGATGGCGAAAGGAGTGCAACATATACCACCGGCGATCTTGAAGCAGCATCACACAGAGTAGATGTACGGGTAACAAACGGTAATGGAATGGAAACTGCGGTTTATGGTGTCCACCCGTGGTCGCATTTGAACCCGGATCTGCAACACATACAAAATGAAAATATAAATGTTGGAGGTAATGTCAATGTTGGCGGATTATAAGTCCACTCTTGGTATGTGTTTAGCGACCCGATCTACGGTCCATCCAGCTTTGAAGGTCACACCAAAAAATAGTGTGACAGGTTGAGTGCTTTTTGCTCCGAGCAAAGCGATTCCCACGAAGTGCACATTTTTTGAACGCGATAGCGAAATCCCGATCCCTCGGGAGAGGTGAGCTCATAGAATCCGTTCAGTGCCTGAAAAATTAAACTTCCAATTCAGAATAAAGAGTTATGAAGCTGATTCATTTAACAAATAAGATTTTGGGGAAAGTGGGTGTAAGGGCATCGGTGTGGCTTTTTACCGTCATCATGTGGCTGCCGTTAACCGGGGTTTATAGTCAATCGGGAGAAATCGATTATGAAGCTATCGTTAAAGGGGATGATGTCTATATCTACCAAATGCAAAATATGCGAGCTGATTATGGGTACAATGTTTACAGGCAGGATCAGGGGCAATCTGATTTTGTTTTGCTGAATGAGGAACCGGTCAGCGGTGTTCTTTATCCTGAACAAATACGTTCTGTACTCGGTGATGATTACCAGAGAGTAAAACATCTGCTGGAGGCTGAAGAACTTCAAGACGTTTATTTTGAACTTCGCGGAAACAGTCCAACTGCAAAATTATATGCTTTAGCCTTTCCGGATCTCGCTGCGGCAACCAACAGGCTTTTTATTGACGGCAATGCACCGATCGGGCAAGAGGTTACATATCGTATCGAACTATTGAATCAACGGGATGAACCGACGGGGGTAGTCGAAAATTTTAATGTGCATCTCGAAGAGAAAGAAATCCTTCAGCCAGAAATTACCGATATCAGCAATCATGGTGCTGATGTAGATGTGACCTGGACATTTCCCACCGGAGAAATACAGGATCATGTGTTTCAGTTTAATCTGCTGTATGAAACCGGAGATGACAATTTAAGGCGGGCAACGGATGTAATTTTACTCAGAGACCGAAGCAGGGGGGAGTACACGTTCAGGTTTACGTTTGAGGATATGAACCGAGTTGCAACATTTTACATCGCCGCAGTTGATTATGCAGGCACCCGCGGGCCGTTGAGCGAACCGTTTGAAATACTCATTAGAGACAACATCCCTCCGTCGAGGGTCACCAATGTGCAAACGGCCGTAATCGAGGATGATATCCGGATTATCTGGCCCATGAGCCGGGAGCTGGATGTGACAGGCTATCATGTTTACCGGAGCCTTGAACCGAACGAAAATTTCAGCCGATTGAATGACGATTTGTTACCTATGAATAATCCCGAGTTCGTTGATTCTGAAATCGAACCCGGAAACAGGTACTACTACCGTATTACCGCTGTCAATGAAAATGATAATGAGAGCGAAAAAAGCACGGTTGTAGCCCGGCTGATACCCGATTACACTCCTCCACCGGTTCCCGCTGATCTTTCAGCCGCTTTTGACGAGAGGAGCGGCAACGTGCGGTTGTCGTGGAAAACAGATCCACTGCCCGACAATTTTAAAACGTTTCACCTTTTCAGAAGAGAGGCACCGGGTGAACAGCCGGTAGGAGCCCTGGCGGCCGTAAATCTTGAGGATGTAAAAGAGACTGTTTACACAGATGATGGAATTGAGGGAAGCGGATTTGTTGAAGGAAAAACCTATCAATACGCTATTATTTCGGCCGACAGTTCACGCAATATGAGCGATACCACCTATACTTTTGTTCATATCCCCAATATCACACCACCCGAACCTCCGAGAAGGGTAAATGTTGACAACAGAAATGGCGTGAGGGTTCTTGTTTCCTGGAGTGCGAGCATGTCGACAGACGTGGTCAACTATCAGCTATTCAGAAAAAAGGAGGAGGGTGAATTTACAGAAATTCAGGAATTCCCGATTCAAAAAAGACAATACAGGGATGAAGATATAGAAACGGGAGAAGAATTTACCTACGCCGTGGCTGCTGTGGACTCCTCAGGAAATGTCAGCGAGATAAGGGAGTCCGATTCGGTGTTTATCAGGAGTTCATCACCGCCCCGGCGGGTTCGGAATGTACAGGCGGTTGCAGTTAGAGACAGCATTCATGTGAAGTGGGAGCCGGTCGTATCAGATGCATTAGAAGGGTACAAATTGTACGTATCCGACCGTTCAACCGGTATTTATGAAGAGGTATTTGATGAGCCCAGGAATATTACTGAGTATACAAAAGCACTGGTTGATGATAATATTTGGTTCAGGGTTACAGCCCTTGACAGATCCGGAAATGAAAGCAGGCCGAGTGAGCCTGCAAAACTTGTCAACCCGCAATAGTTTGTTTTATGGAGATCAAAAAGTGTCAAAACCCGGCTGTTCTCTTTTGGGGCATCTGGCTGCTGTTTGTATTTTTTTCGACTAACCCGCTCAAGGCGCAAAGTTTTCAAATGCAGCAGGGAATAAAGGCATTCAATGAGGGCAATTACTCATTGGCAACCGAATTACTGGAGGCAGACCTCCGTGAGAATCCCTATTCCAGGCCATCGTATATTTTTCTTGCCGCGGCCTATTTACACCGGGAATTCCCCATACTTGCTGAAAATACCGCTGAAAACGGATATGAAATTTTCGGCAATGAAGCCGGATTTTTGTGGCTGAAAGCAGAAGCCCTTCTACAGCAGAAAAAGCCTGAGAAAGCTGCAGAGATATACAGTAATCTCGATAAACATTACAACACACTATCTTTTACAGAAAGTCTTGATATAGACAGAAATAAGATTCAACAGAGATGGATAGAGGCTGAACTGGCGGTAAGCGGTATAGCCTACAACCGGGGCAATTTGGAAAAAGCTTTAGAGTCGGTAAATGTAGTCTTGCGGTTGGCCCCCGAACATGAAGCGGCTCTCAAAAACCGGCTGTTTCTCTATTCGGAATTTGAAGAATGGGAAAAAGTCGTTGAACTGGCAGACGATGCGCTCAAAATTCTGGGTAATGACAAGCAATTGATCGGCATAAAAGCCTCGGCTCATTATCACCTCGACGAATTAGACCGGCTGCTGGATGAATATGAAAAGCTGTACAGGAAAAACCCGGACGATATTGATACAGCCATTACTTATGCGGAGATTTTATATGCCAATCAAAAGGGGGGAGATGCCGAAGATGTATTTATAACGCTGCTTGAAAAATATCCCGATAATAAACGGGTCTACAGAGAATTTGCAAAACTCCAGGAACGCCGACTCTATATCAATGCAAAAATTTCTGTTCTTGAAGCGATGATCGAACAATTTCCGGGTGACAAAGAAGCTTACAGAGATCTGACAGAGACCCTGGAATCACAGGAAGAGTGGGAAAAAGCAAGAGAGTATTACAGGAAGTGGATGGAATTGGCAGACGAAAAAAAACAGATCCATCAGTCCATTGCCCGTACGTACATCAATGAAAAAAAAATGAAGCATGCCGAAGCCTATTTATATGAATTAATGAATGATTTCCCGGATGAACCGGGTATAAAAAAAGATCTCGCCGCTGTTTTGCAGGAACTGGAAAAATGGGAAGAGAGCATTGAGATTTTGGAAGCCCTCGAGGATGCCTGGCTTCTTTCCCTCTCCGGAGTTCGGCTGGGCAATGCCTATTTCGAAACGGATGACACGGAAGCCGCTAAAAACGTTTTGGAGCAATTATTGGAACTTGGCCTGGAAGAACCGGAAGCGTACCTGATTCTTTCCAAAATATACCAAGATACGGATGATGATCAATCACTTGTAAAGGCAGAAAAGGCCATCCTGAACAGTATCGACTTTATCTCGGGCAGACAGGCAGATATTGAAGAAAGAATGGATCATCAGGGGCTGGCCGGAGTATCGCAAACCGATGCGGATGACATAGAATATTATAATGAGATCACCGAAAACACCCTCAAATTTCTTTCCGCCGCTTTTGAGCGTGATGATGTAGAAAATTCCCTGCAGAAACTTCTGGAAGTCCATGAAGAAGCATCACCCCTGAGATATTCATTAGCTGAGTTCTATGCAGAGGATAATCAGTTTAAAGCTTCAAAAAAGATACTGACGGAGTTGTTGTCAGATTTCCCTTCACATTTTGACTCTCATTATCTACTCGGCCGGGTACACGAACAAATGGGGGATTTTCCGGAGGCGGCCATTTCTTATGAGAGAGCGTTGGGTCTCGAGCCGGACTCTGAACAAGTGTACAGGGGAATTATCCGCTCGTATATGGAGATGGGGAAAGTCGATGAACTCGCCGATCGCTTCAAGCGGCGATATGAAGTGAACACGAACAACGACGTCTTGAAAGAACACCTGATTGAAGTTTTACATCGCGCAAACAGGTTTGAAGAAGCCGGTGAAATAGCCGATCAATAAGGCATATTTTATTGATAATTATTTATTGTTAGATCTCCACTTGTAGATTAAAATCTAACCGATAACTGATAGATAGCATAACAAGGTTTACACAATCGTAGCATAACATCGTTTACACTTTTAGCAAACAATCAATTCTAATAAATCAATCATCAATCCTGAGAACTCACAAGTTTTGTTGGTTTTAAATAGCACAATATTACTTTCAGTCTGAATATTATTGAGTTTGAAAAAACAGCATTATTTCACCCCAAAGTGTGCTCTTCAAATTTTGTATCTTTATCTATTCTGATTGTAGTTAACCTGAATTGATTAAACGAATTTTTATGAGCATATCTTTGACTGAGCTGAAACAGGCGGCAATGGAATTTGCAC
>SKYV01000194.1 GCA_007127745.1 Balneolaceae bacterium | reverse complement strand
TGGCCTGTAATGTGGATTGACGGAGAAGCTGAGCGGGGTGAGGTTTTTTATATCAGAAAGTAATCTTATTGACAGAACAAACTTTGAAATCTTGAAAAATGTGAGGTTCCTTTTGGATACAGTGGGTTGGATTATACAACCTGGCAGAGTCGAGGCTGTCCAAAATGGTCGCGAAAATGCAAAAACATAATCAATTTCGTCATGCCGGACCCCGATCCCAAATAGGGGCAGTCTGGCATCACCTGCCAAAATCCGTCATTCCTGACTTGATCAGGAATCTCCAAACGTTGTTCCAGAGCATCTTTATGCAAAAGGTGGAGATCCCGCATCAAGTGCGGGATGACGCTTTTTTTACACGAGTACACGTTAAAAACCGAATACGATAAAAGAATTTAGTCTGTTAAAAAAGAGTTGTTGTTAGATATTTGTAACTAACTGGCTGCCATAAACATGATTTTTTTATAATTATTGATAATCTGAATTGAAAAAAAGACGATAAGCTTTATTTTGCACTGCATATTAGCCAAAAGTTTTTATAAAAATCAGAAAAATAAAGTTATGCTGAATAGTTATAAAATCATATAGATAAATATCAAACCGTTAATAAATAATTCATTATGAAAGTAACCCTTAAGGATATTGCTGACGATACAGGCTTTGCAATATCTACCATTTCTCGTGTTTTAAGGGGATCATCTAAAATCAGCAGGGACACCCGAAAAAAAGTTCTTTTAAGTGCAAAAAAGCTTGGATATAAAATGCCAAATAATGGCGAATATTTGACCAAAAAGCACTTAAACATCGCGTTAATTGCCAGCGGTTTTCATGAAGGGGAGTTCTATTCCTGCTATTATCACGGATTAAATAAGGCGGCAAAGACGTTTAATGTGCGGCTGTTTTTACAGGCCTTGATCAACTATCAGGAAGACCTGGTAAAACTTTTGAAAGAAATTACAGCCGAATATTACGACGGAATTGTTCTTTTTATTCCGGAACTGACTGCAGAAGATTATGAAGAAATTGCTGACCGGCTTTCCGACAACTTTCCGATTATTTCAAATTCATTAATCGAAAACCCTGTTTTTCCCACTGTAACCTTCGACAGTTACTCGGGAGGATATCTTGCCGCAAAACATCTTCAGGAAAAAGGGTACAAAAAACAGGGTATCATTCTGGGGCCTGCACAGCGATCTGAGTCAAGGTTTCGGAGAAACGGTTTTGCTGATTATATCAGTCAGCAGTCCGGAATCAGCCTGAGCTGGGTAGCTGATGGAGATTTTACCTTCGAATCGGGGGTTAAAGCCTTTGAAAAATATCATAACGAAAAGCAGAAACCGGACGCCATATTTGCCTCTAATGACAGCATGGCAAGCGGTTTTATATTTGCAGCCAAAAAACAGGGATACACCATTCCCGGTGATGTGGCTGTCATCGGGTATGATGATTTGCCGGCCAGCAAACAGATTCAACCTGCGCTTACATCCATTCATACCGATTATGAAAAACTTGGAAATGCTACGATAAAATCACTTCTTGAGAGTTACTCAAAAACAAGCGAGATGTCTAATTTACTGAGCTTTGTACCGGTTTCCGTGTCCGCAAAAGAATCAACATGAGTCTTTGATTTTGATAAAGAATCAGAAGAAATAGTCTGGTAAATTTCGTTTATTAATCTGCTGAGCTCGGAACGAAGAATTAATTGGAACTCAATTGACCCATCTTGATTTAGCTATTATCGTTTTATACCTCCTGTTTATCACTTGGAGGGGTTTCAAATTCAGAAAGGATTATAGCACAACAGAAGATTTTTTTCTTGCAGGGCGTACGCTTAGCTGGCCACTGATCGGACTTTCTCTTTACGCCACCAATATTTCCATCACCAGTGTCATCGGGATGAGCAGCAGTGGATACGAAACCGGCATTTCTGTGTTCAACTATGAATGGACCGGTGCTGTGATGCTCATCATTTTTGCGGTTTTTATTGTACCGCATTATCTCAAATTCAGGCTTACCACCATGCCCGAGTTTTTGGGGAGGAGGTTTGATGACCGTTCCCGCCTTTATTTCTCGGTGATTTCCATCATGGTGAGTGTACTGATCGATATCGCCGGCGCACTCTACGCCAGCAGTGTTCTGCTGAAAGGCATTTTTCCCGAAGTGGAGTTATATGTATTTATTTTTTTGATGGCCGTGGTAACAGGGCTATACACCATTGCCGGCGGGCTCAGAGCGGTGATTGTAACCGACAGCATTCAGGCCATTATGCTGACGGTTGCCTGTATCATTGTATCAGCCGTGGCATTTTATCAGGTGGGATCGTGGGAAGAAGTGCGCAGCTCCATTGATACCCAATTTCTGAGCCTGATACAGTCCACCGATGATCCCTTCATTCCCTGGCCAACACTGCTGGTCAGCCTCCCGATACTTGGATTCTATTTTATGTGTTCCAATCAGCATATGGTTCAGAGAGTGTTGGGTGCCCGATCGGTTGAAGATGGCCGAAAAGGAGCCATTTTTGCCGCATTTCTGAAACTTCCGCTGCTTTTTATCATTGTGCTTCCGGGAACGCTTGGGCTGATTCTCTATCCTGAAATCGAGAATCCCAACCTGATTTTTTCTGAGCTGATTTTTGACTTTTTACCGGTTGGTGTGTTGGGGTTGATTTTGACCGGTTTCATCGCTGCATTGATGTCGAGTATCGATTCGGCACTAACAGCCTCCTCAAGCATTGCCACACTCGATATTTACAGAAAATACCGGCCGGACAGCAGCCAGAAAAAACTGCTGAAAATTGGGAAAATTTTTATTCTGATCGCTGTAACCCTCGCATCTCTCTGGGCCCCGATGATAGACCAGTTCCCAACACTTTGGGAATATTTACAAGCCGTACTTGCCTATCTGAGTCCGCCGGTCGTTACCTGCTATCTTGCCGGACTGTTCTGGAAGCGAGCAACCTCTCATGCAGCATTTTATTCACTCGTCACCGGTGGTGTTGTGGCACTCTTGCTGGTGGTTATTAATTTTATCCTGCCTTTTTATTCGATTCATTATCTCTATTCGGCAACCATAATATTTTTGGTTAGCTGTCTGGCAATGGTGGTTGTTAGCCTTCGCTGGCCGGATGACAGTTTTGACAAGTTTCAGTCAACCGTTCAACCTGTCGATACCCCAGTAGAGAATATTCCCTGGTATAAAAGCCACAAAGCGTTTGCAGTAGCTGTACTGATTATTACCGGTATTGTCGTTTATCTGTTTTGGTAGAGATTGAATGAATAAAGCCTGAATCCAACAAGTAAATAATCTGTCAACCAGACGAGCCCACTTTTGGGGCAGTGAAAGGTTACTTCGCACTGGGGTTTTGTCCTGATATGGCTCAAGAAAAGGCACCTGTGCCATATCAGGGAGTGGTCTTCAGATATTTTAGAATCGTATTTTCAGGTTCGCCTGGATGTTTCGTGTTGCCTGCGGAAAATAGTAATTAAAAAACTGTTCTTCTCCGCCGGAAAGCCATCCAAATGTATATCCGTTCGATACATATTTTTCATTCAGAATATTGTTGATCTGCAGGGATGCAGCCATGTTATTCACAAAGGGAAATCTGTCGAATTCGTAGCTTATTATTACATCATTTACCCAGTAAGAATCGATGGATCTGGCACGGGTTTGGGTATTATCGAGATATTGCCGCGAAACATACTGCGAAATCCACTCGGTACTGAGACTGCCTGTTTTAAAAGAAAGTATGGAATTGGCAATCACTGATGGTGAGAACGAAATATCCACATCTGTCAGAATTTGAGATTGCTGTCCGCCTGCGTCAAAATCATCCAGAAAGTGCTCGTATTCGTCAATCTTATTTCTGCTGAAGGTTGCATTGCCGCTCCAGTGCAGGTTAGGCAAAATATGGGCTCCAAGCTCCAGTTCAATCCCGGCGCGGTAGCTGTCGGGTACATTTTCACGGACGATATTTCCCACATCGTTCACCTCACCGGTGTTAATCAACTGATCCCGGTAAAGCATGTAGTATAGGTTTAAACCTGCCGTAATTCGTCCGAAACTTCCTCTGTAGCCGAGTTCAAAATCATAAAGCCGCTCGGGGTCGGGCCGGCTCTCTTCGGTAGATTCCACATAATCCCGGCGGGTGGGCTCTTTGCCTCCCACACTGACGGATGCAAATGCACGCTGACCCTCGGCAAACCGATACACAACACCGGCTTTGGGATTGAAGAAATTGATACGTTCGCGCTGGGTAACATCAGTCACATCTCCGGTTTCCCCGTCAATGCGCAACCCCAGAAACCGATAGGTTACTGCACGATATTGCAGATCAAGATAGGTGTTGATAGACGACGAAAAATAGTAGTTCATTTTACCGTAGATGTTGAAATCGGTTTTGAAACCATTATTGTCGTAGTAACGATCGCCCAGATCACTGTTTCCGGCAAATCTTGCCCAGATTACTTCGCCAAAATGGTCGCCGTCATACTCATTATATCCGCCTCCGAACGTTACATTCCACTGTTCAGGTTGCCTGTACTCGGTGTTAAAAACCACTCCGTAAAAATGATTATCGAGCCAGCGCCGGCGCACCAGATCGGAGCGTTCTATCACTTCATCACCTACCACAACCGGGCTGATATTGTAGGTACTTAACCGATCGTTTTGGCGGAACTGTTCAAAGTATCCGCGCCCGTACGTGTAATGGAGTGAGGTATTTGCATTCCAGTTTTCCTGCAACTGGTAGGAGTAGTGGAGCTGATAGTGATCCTGCTGATAGTTATCCACCTGATTTTCGTATCTAAATTCGTTGAACTGCCGGTTCCCGAGGTTTTCACGCCAGTGCGTAGCATCTTCTTCGCCAAGCCAAAGCTGGTTAATGTAGTGCTCAAGCTGAGCTTGATCGTTATTTAATATTGGTTCCGGTACCCCGTTCCAGGCCTGATAAGTTACCTCCTGTCCGGAAAATACGTCCGCTTTCAGTAAACTTCGTTCTCCGTGGCGAGTCCCGGAAAGATAGAACGAACGAAGATCGGAAGTAGCGCGGTCGATGTAGCCATCGGAATCAAGCTTGGAGAGGCGTCCTTCAATTTGCCATCCGTTATCCAGTATACCTGAACCGATCTGTACATTGGCTTTTCGGGTGCCAAATGAGCCGATCCCGGTGTTGAGTTCACCGTAGGCATCCGGATTCATAATGGCCGTTTGAAGGTTCATGGTTCCCCCAAATGCACCGGCACCGTGTGTGGAGGTTCCAACACCGCGCTGTATCTGAATATTCTGGGTTGATGAAGCCAGGTCAGGCAGGTTCACCCAAAATACACTATGAGATTCGGCATCATTCAGCGGAATTCCGTTGATCGTTACATTGATACGACCCGGGTCAACTCCACGAATACGAATGCCCGTGTAGCCAATTCCGGCTCCCGCATCGGATGTGGAAATAACAGATGGGGTAGTTTGAACCAAAAAGGGAATATCCTGGCCAAAGTTGCGGGTTTCAATTTCTTCGCGGCTGATATTGCTGAAAGCCATTGGTGTGGTGTCATCAACCCGAAGAGCACTGACAAATATTTCTCCCGTCAGATATACCTGTTCTTCCAGCCCGATCTCGAGATATTCATCCGGATCTGCAACTGAAACGTTAACCGTATGATAACCCACAAAACTGATTGTCAGTTCGTTACTGTCGGAAATCAGTTCGATGGAAAATGCGCCATTTTCTCCAGCAGATGTACCATTTACAGTACCAGATTCAAGAATGGTGGCGCCTTCCAGCGCTTCCTGAGTAGCCTCATCGAACACACGGCCTTCTACGGTTTGTGCCTGAATTTGAGGATAGACCCCAAGAGGGAAAAAAATGAAAAGAAGAGTTAATTTTTTAAGCATATAGCCTCCGTCAATATAGATTGAAGGAGGGGGTTTAACTTACATCAGAAAAAAGAAAGCTGTAAGTTAAAGATCGGTTTCCCTACGCCGGTATTATCCGGTTCAGGTTCACAGGGTATGATCTCAGTTCCGTTTTTATACCCGGAACACCCCCAACCTTTTGATTGGTTTAGAAGTTTAAAAATAGGCAGGAAAGCCGTATGCTTCAAGAAAATTAATGAATCTTTACTGATGAAATTTCGCATTCTTTATCTAATTGTTTTTATTCCTTTAATAGCTATTTATAACTTGGGATGTCAGCCTGCCGGGCAAGAAATCACTTCGGAAGAATTTCTGCAAGAGCACATCGAATGGCTGAGTCATTCTGACAGAGAGGGCAGGCTCGCGGGAACTATTCAGGAAGCTGACGCTGCCAATTATATTGCCGACCGGTTTTTACAGTACGGCCTGGAACCCGCCGGTGATCGGGGAACGTATTTCCAGCAGTTTACCCTGTCGGGCCCCATGGCACAGGTGATGGAGAAAGAAAATTATCTGTCGAGAAATGTGGCGGGATTGATTGAAGGCCGCGAGCATCCGGGAAGGTATATCATTATTGGTGCGCATTACGATGGGCAGGGCAAAGGAGGAGCAATTTCCATGGAGCACAACAGTGCACCGGCAATCCATCCCTCTGCAGACGACAACGCTTCGGGTATAGCCGGGCTACTTTATCAGGCTCGACATTTTTACGACAATCCGCCCAATCACACCATTCTGCTGGTTGCATTTTCAGGTGAAGAGATGGGGCTGCTGGGATCGCGCTATTTTGTATCGGAAATGGAAATGCCGAGAGATTCTGTGATGGCAATGATCAACATGGATATGATCGGCAGGTTGGACGAGGGTGAACTGACCATTTTCGGGACTGGTACAGCCAATATCTGGGATAATTTGTTGGAGTCGGTGCCGGGTGAAAATCTCACCATCACAAAAACACCCGGGGGTATGGGCAGCAGTGATCACGCCTCGTTTTATGAAGCCGGAATTCCCGTATTGCACTACTTTTCGGGAATACACGACGATTATCATCGATCCACTGATACGTCTGAAAAAATCAATTACATAGGCATGCAGTGGATTCTGGGACACATAAAAAACACGGTTGAAACGCTGGATGAGATGGATATTGCCGAGGTAGAATTTCTTGGATCGACAGATCCTCGGGGCAGCGCGATGAGAGGGGACAGGATGAGGCTCGGTGTGATTCCCGATTACTCGTACTCGGGAAACGGATTCAGGATTGAATCAGTTCTGCAGGGACAGCCGGCAGATCAAGCCGGATTTAAAAACGGCGATGTCGTGTTGGAAATGAACGGTGAACCTATTCAGGATCTGCTTGACTATGCACAAAAACTGGGAGCATTTAATGAAGGAGATGAAGTAACTTTCAAAGTTCAGCGCGGCGATGATGAGATTGAACTGAACGTGGTGTTTTAAAAATGGATATGCCAATTAACCTGGTTAGCCGGGAAAACCTGTAAATCTGATTTCTTAATGAGATCAACCAAAATGGAGCGAATGATGAGTAACAAATTTCAAACAGTACAACTATTAACCGGGTTGCTGGTAGCAGGTTTTCTGTTCACTTCATGCAGCGAAAACGCAGATTTGCCGCCTGTACCATCTGGAGTTCAGGCCTATTCACTGCTGGGTGATACGCTTTATACGCCCCGAATTTCATCGGAAGATTTTGATCTGCACAATGAGAACCTTCTGCAGGCTGTGCTCGATTACAGGATTGATCCGGAGGATGCTGATGTACTGATCTGGCTCGGGAGAAGAACTGCCTATCTTGGCGAGTACCGGGAAGCAGTCCGGATTTTTACCGAAGGCATCTACAAACATCCCGCAGATCCGAGAATGTATCGCCACCGGGGGCATCGATATTTGACCCTGCGTATGTTTGATATGGCGCTGAGTGATTTCAGAAATGCTGAAAATTTGATGAAAAACATGGCCGATCGGATTGAACCCGATGGGCTGCCCAATTCGCAGGGAATTCCCACCAGTACACTCAAATCCAATGTTTGGTATCACATGGGACTGGCCCATTATGTGAAGGGAGATTTTCACGATGCAATTGATACGTACGAGAAAGCGCTGGAGCTGGAATTGAGCGACGATATGAAAGTTGCCCTGTTGTACTGGCACTATATGGCGTTAAAACGGGAGGGCAAAGATGAACAGGCAGGCCGTATCATCGCTCCGGTTAATGAAGGCATGGAAGTGCTGGAAAATGATGTGTATCTGACCCTTTTGCTTGTTTTTAATGGCATTTTTGATGCAGACCGTCTCACAGAACAGACCGACGATTCCCTGCATAATGCAACGCTCGGATATGGCCTGGGAAACTGGCATTTTATTAACGGGCGAGAAGATCGGGCATACGAAATCTGGCAGAATATTTATGATAACGGAGAGTGGCCGGCATTTGGTTTTATAGCAGCCGAAGCAGAACTGGCAAGGCGATAATGCTGCTTAACCCGGATATACCACCTAACCTGCATTTCTCACACTAAAATTTATCAGAAACATTATCAATTTGATTTTTAACATCTTAGCATACAATTAAAACCTTTTTTTAAAAACACCCTGTCAAACGCTGCGAAATTTACCATTGGGCTGCGTTTTCCCAAAAATGTTTTGCTCAACGTACTCAG
>SKYV01000124.1 GCA_007127745.1 Balneolaceae bacterium | reverse complement strand
TCGAGCAGTGTATTGATTTGAGAACCCGAAAAAGCTCCAATCACTGAAGCGATACTGAGTACAAACGCACCCTTCATCGCTTCCCGGTTACCAAGCTGGCCGGATCGCAGATAACCAAGGCTTCCCACAAGTCCTGTAGCTATAAAAGTGGCACTTGCTGTTCCTGCCACCGTGCTGGGATCGAGCGGCAGAAGGGCAAAAAGTGCAATCGTTACAAAAATTCCGCCCGGGCCAATTGTGGTAATACAAAATCCACCCACAAGAGCAATCACAAACATCAGGACCGCCATTTCGGGGCTCATTGACAACTGATTAAAAAACAGAAGTGTGTTCAGATAAATCATTCAATATCTATTATGCGAGCATTCCGCCAAAAATGGCTTCTAAAACACCTTTTCCGGAATTTACCGCAATATAGATAGAGAAAATTACCAATGCACTATTGGCAATATTCAGTTTCCAGCTATTGGTTTTTGCACCCATTAATTTCTTGTCGTTCACAGCCCAAAACAGAAGTGCCGCAGTAATTGGCAGGCCAAATACACCATTGTATGCCGGAAAGAGTGTTACCATCTCCACAACACTGAGGCCCGTAATATGAGAAACCAGCGGTGAGAACATTCCGATCAAAATTCCGCCTGCAAAAATCAATTTGAAGGCTTTGCTGGATCCGTCTTTGTGATCAATCTCCAAAGATTCCAGAATCATGAATGGAATGGTCCACATTATGGGTACAATACTGTTGAACGCCGCCGCAATCACTCCGATCAAAAATACAATCATTGCCCACTGGCCGAGCACAAGTTCGAGGGCTTCACCCGGGGCCACAAAAGTGCTTAGTGTTGTATAACCTGCCGGACGCAGAACCGCAGCCGCAACAATTATAATGGCAAGTGTAATCAAACCGCCTACGGTATATCCCATGGCCAGGTCGGTACGCATCATTTTAACGTGCCTGAAACTGTTCCAGCCTTTCCGTTTTACAAGAATTGATTCGAGAAAAAAATTGGGCCATAGCGCTGTTGTTCCCAAAATGGCAGCACCCAGAAGCATTGCCCCCACATCCGGAATGGATGGCACAAATCCTTTTGCAACTTCCACCATGTCCGGACCGCTGGCTCCGGCTACAATGAGGTAGAGGATCAAAAGCAGGAACATCATGCCGGTCATCACTTTCTCAACATATTTATAGTTTAAAATACCTACCAGGATGGCCAACGCACCGGTAACAACGGCCAGGGGCTGCCAGGGAAGAGCCCCTGCAGATAATATCTCGATACTTTTACCTACTGCAGCTGTCAGTGCCAGGGTCCAGGCTATACAGCCGATGGAGAGAAAAAGAGCAATGGTCAGCGCCCCGTTTTTACCCAGTTTTCTACGGATAAAACTCATCAGAGTATCACCAAAAATTCCAAGCCTGGCACTCATATCTTGTGCCATAAAACCCAATAAAACGGCACCAACAACAGCCCAGATGAGAATGTATCCATATTCAACACCCGCCTGGCTTGCGATGAATATGGAACCAGACCCAAAATAGCTGGCAACCATGATAAAAGACAGACCATACCTGTCAAAGAAATTTTTAAAAAACTCTTTCATATAGATTGATATAATTTTTTAAGGTTAGATTGAGGCTGGTTGATCAGTGAGTTACCCTGTTTTTTAAAACAGAGAGCATATCAGATTGCAAGAGAAAAGGTTACTTCTAAATGTATCGATAACAATTGCTTGGATAGTATGCATTTAAAAAATTAAACTTTTATGAGAATTCTTTTTTAAAACCCGCACAAATGTAAGAATTTTGAAACAAAACAATAAAATAAATCCGGATTGATCTTAGCTTATGCTATGACAGGATTAATCACAGAAAACCCTTTTTTACCACAAATCGTTCAACAAAAAATCAGCAGATGTGAACTTAACCAACCATTATAACGAGCTCTGGAATCGGTCCCTGCAAAAGTTTAAGAAGAGTGAATTTGAATATGACCCATTCATTAATTCGATAAATGACAATCGTTACGGCATTACACTGCTTGCCCGGCCAACCGAAAAGGTAAAGCAGAACATCGCAAATATACTGGATGAGTTGAAAGCAGCAGAGCCAAATCAATATTATTACCCGGGTTCTGATCTCCACCTCACGATTTTATCCATCATTTCGTGCCGGGCCGGCTTTTCTTTGAATGAAATAAATCCATCAGAATATCAGGAAATTGTTCAGTCTGCAGTTGACTCTGCCTCCCCTTTTACTATTAATTTTCAAGGTTTTACGGCTTCTCCTTCTTCTATTTTGATTCAGGGATTGCCGGATCACCATCAGCTTTCCGGATTGAGAAATGAATTGAGGGAAAAATTCAAAACGTCCGGGCTGATGCATTCTATGGACAAACGTTATCACCTGAAAACTGCCCATATGACTGCCATTCGTTTTAAAGAGCCGCTCAAAAATGCTGAAGCGTTCATTCAGAAAGTTTCCAAATGCAGGCAACTGGATTTTGGCAGCTCTCGTATCACAAAGGTCGAGCTGGTAAAAACTAATTGGTATCATCAGCAAGACAAGGTAAAAACCCTTGCTGTGTTTCCATTAAACAATCAACTTTAATAGCCAAACAATTTCACACTCATTTTTTGGAATGATGGAAATTAAAATCAGAAATGAAAAACCATCAGATCGTTCCGCGGTTTTTGATGTAAATTGCAATGCGTTTGAACAACATGATGAAGCAGAGCTGGTTGATGCACTGCGAAAAAGCCGGTCATTTATTCCGGAATTGTCTTTAGTTGCAGAGCTCAATGGTAAAGTGATTGGTCATATTCTTTTTACCGAAATAAATATCCGGAACAAAGACAGAACATTTCCGAGTCTTTCTCTTGCCCCGATGGCTGTTGCCAACGAGTATCAGAACCGGAAAATTGGAAGCAGGCTGGTAAAAATCGGATTACAAAAAGCTGAAGCACTTGGTTATAAATCCGTCATCGTTTTGGGCCATCCCGGCTATTATCCCCGGTTTGGCTTTAAACCGGCCAGCCACTGGGGGATTAAAACCACCTGCGAAGTCCCCGATAACGTTTTTATGGCACTGGAACTGGTCAGGAACGGACTCAGCGGAATTCACGGGATTGTTGAGTATCCCGAAGAGTTCAATTCTGTTTAAGATAAATCTCGATAAATTTATTATTTACCGGTTATTATCACTCAAATACGATGGTTTTATCCCTGAAAATAAACACCCGCTCTTCAAGAACCAGTTTCACAGCGGCAGCCAGTACATTTTTTTCGATATCGCGGCCGGCCTGCGCCATGCCTTCAGGGGTGTGACTGTGATTCACCGGGATCACATCCTGAGAGATAATCGGCCCCTCGTCCAGGTTTTCCGTCACAAAATGTGAGGTAGCCCCGATAATTTTCACACCCCTGTCATACGCCTGCCGGTAAGGAGATGCCCCGATAAAAGCGGGCAGAAACGAGTGGTGGATATTAATCATCCTGTACGGATACTTTGCTACAAACTCCGGAGTAAAAATCCTCATGTACTTTGCCAGAATAATATATTTTGGCTGATACAACTTCAGGCATTCGCCGATTTTTTCTTCATGCTCACTGCGTTCAGTGTCTTTTGCCGGGATATGATGAAACGGTATCTGAAATGATTCAGCCAGCGAGCGAAGATCGTCGTGGTTGCTGATCACCGCTTTTATATCACAGGGGAGCTCTCCATAGGCATTTCTTAAAAGCAGATCTCCGAGACAGTGCGGTTCTTTGGTAGCCATAATCACCACAGGCTGTTTTTTTATGGAAGATAGCCGAACAGATGCTCCATCGGGCAATACCTCAAAAAGTTTTTCCTTAAAAGGTTCTCCCAGGCTGTTGCCCTCCACAACCGTCCGCATAAAAAAGTGCTTTGCCTCCGTATCCACATACTCCTGGTTATTGATGATATTCAGGCCTCTGCTGTAAATTTCTTTGGTAATATTATAGACCAGTCCCTTTTCGTCGGGACAATCTATCAGCACAATTTGGTCAGACATAAATCCGGTTTATTTCGTATTGCATTTCATGTTAAAGTGACCTTGAAGCGTCTGAAGCATAGCGGAAGTCATTGAGCGTCAATGCGTAGCCGTAAAAAAGAACGCAAAAGAAAGGGCTGTCCAAAAAGGTTGTGCAATGAGATGATTCATCATCGATACCGTCATGCCGGACTCCGATCCGGCATCTTCTTCTGTTATCAAAAAGAGGAGATCTCGTATCAGGCCTGCCTCTGCGCTGCCGCTTCGGAAGGCTGATACGAGATGACGATCTTTTTGGACAACCCTAAAACTTGAAGGTTCTGCCTTTGGATTCTTACACTGCCACTTCTCATAAAAAAACCCGGACATAAATCCGGGCTTTCTGAATATAATGGAATTAAACTTTTATCAAAGATTCCATTTTAATTCTGTTCTGGCAAGTTGCCGAACAAAATAATCAGCTTTTTTTCTTGTCCTCTTCCACGTAATCACGAAGTACTTTGTGCAGAATACCGCCATTGCGGAAATATTCAATTTCCACCGGCGTGTCGATTCGGCATTCGGTATCGAACTCTATTACATCGCCGTTTTCCTTCACGGCTTCCACTTTTACGGTCTGCTGCGGCTTCAGATCATCATCAATGTGAATTGTGAATGTTTCTGAACCGTCCAGCCCAAGGCTTTTGTGGGTTTGTCCGTCGGCAAATTGCAGCGGCAGAACTCCCATTCCCACCAGGTTCGACCGGTGAATTCGCTCGTACGACGCAGCAATAACAGCCTTCACACCCAGCAGAATGGTGCCTTTTGCCGCCCAGTCTCGCGATGATCCGGTTCCGTACTCATGGCCGGCCAGTGCAACCAGCGGAGTTCCATCTTTTTTATACTGCTCGGCAGCTTCGAAGACCGTAGTGATATCTCCGGATGGATGATACTTCGTAAAGCCTCCTTCCGTACCCGGTGCGAGCTGATTCTTAAACCGCACATTGGCAAACGTTCCGCGGGTCATCACACGGTCGTTTCCGCGCCGTGAACCGTATGAGTTGAAATCTGCAATCTCCACGCCGTTTCCAATCAGGTATTTTCCTGCCGGGCTGTCTGATTTAATGTTTCCTGCCGGCGAAATATGGTCAGTAGTGATCGAATCACCGACTTTAACCAATACTCTCGCACCTTTAATTGGTTTGATTGGCTCGGGTGTTTCTCCCATTCCCTGAAAGAAAGGAGGCTCTTGAATATAAGTGGACTCATCTTTCCATTCGTAGAGCTCGCCACCGCCAACAGGGATCTTATCCCATGCTTCGGATTCAAAAATATCACTGTACATTTTTTCAAACAACTCGGGGCGAATCGCCTCATCCAGAAATTCTGTAATCTCTTCGGATGTTGGCCAGATATCTTTCAAGTACACAACATCCCCGTTTTTATCTTTTCCGATCGGGTCATTGGCAAGATCAATATCCACAGTTCCGGCCAGTGCGTAGGCAACCACCAGCGGCGGCGACGCCAGATAATTTGCTTTCACATAGGGATGAATCCGCCCTTCAAAGTTCCGGTTACCTGAGAGTACTCCGGCCACAACAAGATCGCCCTCTCTAACGGCATTCTCCACAGCTTCGGGCAGCGGGCCTGAGTTTCCGATACAGGTTGTGCAGCCGTATCCCACCAGATTAAATCCAAGCTGATTCATATAATCAGTTAATCCGGCTTCATTCAGATATTCGGTTACCACCCGCGATCCTGGTGCTAATGAAGTTTTAACATAAGCCGGCACACTCATTCCTCTTTCCACTGCTTTCTTGGCGATAATACCTGCACCCAGCATCACACTTGGGTTGGAAGTGTTGGTACAGCTTGTGATTGCGGCAATAACCACATCACCGTGTTTCATCTCAATATCCTGCCCGTTTTTGAAGATTCCTTTATTGGCCAGTTTTTCCTGGGTCAGGTTGAAGCCCATCGTTGGGTCATCACTGGTAAGTGAAGCTTCAAATGTCCGTTTCATGTTTGGCAGTGTGATACGATCCTGCGGCCTTTTTGGCCCTGCCAACGAGGTTTCCACATCGCCCAGGTCGAGTTCCAGAACTTCAGTAAACTCCGGATCGGGAGTTTCATCGGTCCTGAATAATCCCTGTGCCTTCATAAACGTTTCAACCAGTTTCACTTGCTCGTCGCTTCGGCCGGTTCGGCTCATGTACCGCAGCGATTCATCATCAATCGGGAAAAAGCCCATGGTTGCACCATATTCCGGAGACATGTTTGCGATGGTTGCGCGATCGGGCAGACTCATGTTGCTGAGGCCCGGCCCGAAAAATTCAACAAATTTACTAACCACTCCGTGGCGGCGCAGCATTTCGGTTACAGTCAGTGTCAGGTCGGTTGCTGTGATGCCTTCGCGCAGTTTTCCTGTTATTTTCACTCCAACCACCTCGGGCACCAGCATATAGATGGGCTGGCCAAGCATGGCGGCTTCGGCTTCAATACCACCCACACCCCAGCCGAGAATTCCGAGTCCGTTAATCATGGTGGTGTGCGAGTCGGTGCCCACCAGCGTATCGGGATAAGCTACCGTTGAGCCATCGTCTTCTTTTCTTGTGAACACCCCTTTTGCCAGATACTCAAGATTCACCTGGTGGACAATTCCGCGACCCGGAGGCACAACCCGGAAATTATCAAACGCCTCTTTTCCCCATTTCAAAAATTCGTAGCGTTCGCGGTTTCTCTCCATCTCTTTTTCCACGTTGAACATCAGCGCTGCATCCTGTCCGAACATATCCACCTGAACGGAATGGTCAATCACAAGGTCTACCGGAACCTGCGGATTGATAGACTGCGGATTTCCGCCCATCTCTTTCATGGCTGAACGAAGGGCTGCCAAATCTACCACAGCCGGCACGCCGGTAAAATCCTGTAGTACAACTCTTGAAGGTTTGAAGGGTACTTCTCCGCTTGGATCTTTTGCGTTATAGTCAGCCAGAATTTTTACATCATCTTCTGTTATCGCAAAACCGTCATACTCGCGTAATACGGCTTCCAGAAGTATTTTTATGGTGAATGGCAATTTGCTGATATTTCCATATCCAAGTTCTTCCAGTTTTTTGAGGCTGTAGTAATGTGCCTCTCCCGAACCTGTGTTAAACGTTAATTTTGTGTCCAAAAGTGGATTATTGGTCGTCATAAATCTTCCTCGGTTGAATTTTCAGGTATCGTATTTAGAATCTTTAGCCTTAAAAAATACGGCATTTTTCAGAGAATATCTTTGGCAATTCATTGAAGTTATCTTCCCGTAATTGTTCAACTTCATATCGATTACCTTCTCAATTCAATCTAACAAATTCTTTTCACCAACCGTTGCATCTTTACAGTTTAAGGCAATAGCATCAATTCAGATCATTGAATGCGTTTCGGCACCTAATGGATTTCATCTAATTAGCCTGTGAATTAAAGAGATCAGCCAAAATTTTTCTTAGATTCCGATTTACATTTAGTATCGCAAAACCTCCTTTTGTCAAACTCAATTAAAAAAGAATGATTTACGAATTTAAAGGCTTCAAACCGGTTGTTCACAAAAGTGCCTTCATACACCCGCTGGCTGCAGTTACGGGCAATGTACTGATTGGAAAAGACGTGTATATCGGGCCGGGAGCAGCAATCCGGGGGGACTGGGGTAAAGTTGTAATCGAAGACGGCTGCAACATTCAGGAGAATTGCACCATTCACATGTTTCCCGGTGTTACCGTGAGGCTGAAAGAGTCGGCTCACATCGGCCACGGAGCGGTTGTTCACGGTTGTACGATTGGTAAAAATTGCCTCGTTGGGATGAATGCCGTTATTATGGATAATGCAATAATCGGGGATGAATGTGTAATCGGGGCATTAACCTTTGTTCCTGAGGGCATGGAAATTCCCAAACGCAAAGTGGTAGTGGCCAATCCTGCAAAAATTGTAAAGGATGTATCGGATGAGATGATCGCCTGGAAAAGCAAAGGTACCGGCTGGTATCAAAAGCTGCCTGCCGACATGCGCAAACAGTGGAAAAAGTGCGAACCTTTGCGGGAAATTCCGGAAGACAGAGCGGATCAAAAAGGCGAATATAAATCCTGGAAAGAACAAATCTAAAAGTGTGCTGAATGATTATTCCGTAACTGGTAACTGAATTTTTTGTAAATGAACAAAATGGGAACAATCTATAGAACTGCGGCCGGTTTAGCGCTTCTCTCGATTCTGATTTATATCATTTTATGGGTTCTTGGCCACTATGCCGGTTTTGGCTGGCTGATTGTCAGTTTCTTCACTTTCTCTGCCATTGGAATCAGAGCGTTTGAGCATTTGAAAGGCTTTTCTTTCACGGTTTGGGTTTTTGCTGCGGTATCCATAGCAATGTTTTATCCTGATATTATCACAGATGTCCGGGGTTATAACACAGAAAACCTCATTGTTCCGCTGATTCAGCTCATTATGTTTGGAATGGGAACATCTCTGAGTGTGAAAGATTTTACCGGAGTTGTGAAAATGCCGAAAGGTGTGGGTGTTGGTCTGGTTTGTCAGTACACTATTATGCCGGTGGTTGGAGTCAGCCTTGC
>SKYV01000233.1 GCA_007127745.1 Balneolaceae bacterium | reverse complement strand
TCGGGCAAGATCAAATTTCAACAGGCAACCGTAGTTTTGCCGAAACTATCAGCGACAATTACTATCTGAATAACTTATCTAAAGCCATTACTGACAGGGTGTTGACTCAACGTGTGTCCCCCGAATTTGAAGTGTGGGTTTATGAAAATCAAACCGTTGGATTACCCGAAAATCTTCTTTTCATTTTTGGGCAGGATGCAAATAATGGACGATATGGACTGATTCAGTCTCCGGTTGATTTTATACCTGTTCAGGCGTTTCGGCCGCAGCGCATTCGTGATGCCAATTTCCACTTTAATTCGGGTGCAATTTTACAGCTCAGCCTCTACGACAATCTTAAATTTGTGGACGATAAATTCCTCGATATCTATAACGACCTTTACGACAGGCTGATGAGCGATCAATCCATCATCACAGAAAGTTCAACCAGCTACCTTACGCACAGGTACGCCGATGAACTGGATGCCATGAGAAGTGCTGCGCCTGATCAACTATCTATTTACGACAAAGAGCTGGAGTATTTCCCACTGCAGACCCGGACTTTCAGATTCTTTGATCAAAATTTATCTCCTTACCATTTATTGATGGCCGCTTCAAGGCCTCACGAGTCGATTATTAAAGATAATGCAAGATTCAGAAATGCTTTCGAACAACTTGAACCACGCTACCATTTAAAACATACACTTGTTGTGCATGATGAGAATTGGAACCAATTAACCAGTACTCACGATTTTCCGGAAATCTCTTTTGACAGTGATGATATCAGCAATCAACTATTGCCATCTACGTCTCTTTTCCGAATCCGGGAACCTAATCCCCAAAACCGGTTACGCCTCTATGGCATAGTTATCAACGAAACACTGAGTGAAGTTCGTTATTCAGATCAAATGGATAAAAACCTGGTGCCCGAATATATTATCAGCAGCGGGATGGTTGATGTAGATGAATTTCAGCTTGCGCATGAGCTTGACCCCGGCCAGTTTGAGGTAAGTGATCTGGTTGTAGGCTATAGATCCGATTTTGATCTGGAAGAAGATCTTTTTATTCCCTTCTATATCACGGCTGAAAATCTTTTCAGCACACACGTTGATCTTCACTTTTTGTTTGAAGTGTATAATATTTCAAGAAGTCCGGATGGATTTCACCGTTTTGAAGCAGAATATCAGGTTTTGCCGGATGAGTCCCGTTCACGGATTTCAAGATTCTTTTCCAGAAGTGAATCTGTAACGGAGCGAATTACTCTCAACTTTGAAAGCGAAAACCACATCTCAAAAAATCATATCAGCGTAGATATTTCGGATTACCGGCCCGGGAAATATACACTTCGCATTGTGGTTTCCGATAAAATTACAGCCAAACGGATTGAAAGAGAAGAAAACTTCACAATTCTGGAATAGATCCCACAATCAAACGGCTTACAGGTAACAAAAAGCCCGAAATCATTCTCATTCGAAGTGGGAAATCACAGAAATCAAAGTCTTCGGATTCCGGTTGAAAATTCAGTTCTCATAACACGTTCTATATCACTAAAGTACTCTTCGGTTTGATCTGTTATTACACTTCTGTCCCACTCTTCATCACCTTCAAATTTTACCTGATTTTCAATTTCGAGGGTTACTCGCTGTAAAGAAGAGGCTTGTGCAGTTCTTGGCCTGGATGATACAATAATCCGTGATCTTGCATCAATAATTCCCTGTGAAACTTCATCATCAAAGAGATCCCGTTCTTTCCATTCAGACTCAAAATAGATGCCATCCATGGTGGCTTCTTCCCGATAAACGGTAAAATTATAACGGTCAAAAATCCGGGGGACCGTTCGGAGAATATCCGTTTCGGTTGCCGTTCCAAGGTTCGATCTGTGTGTGTTGGAAGCCATGCGCTCTGATGAAGAGCAGCCGGCCAGAAAACCTGTTAAAAATACCATAGAAATGAATATGGATCGTATCATATTTCTGATGTTTTTGATTTAAAAAAAGCCGGCACCATGAATTGATGCCGGCTTTTTTATGATTCTTATTGTGCAACTTATTGCATTTCAATATATCTGCGGGTTGCAGCTTCGCGGGCATCACGCAATTCTTGTGATACTCCTTTTGGCGCACTTCCTTCACCGCCGCCGCCAAATGTGTAGAATGGCAATTCGAGCAGTGATAGTTCAGCAGCCGGCACCGGGAAATGAACCGGTGTTCCCGAAAGCAAAGCTCCGTAATCTTTGCCTTTCAGGTTACCGAAACTTCGGTCATTGTAGAATCCGAGACCGGCTGCGGTCGAATGAGTTTCAATATCAAACTCATATCTCATGGCATTGTACACATCATCCCAGCTATCGCCAGTTGTTACCGGCTCCAGTCCGCCACGCCCTACTCGTGTTTCGTTAATCAGATCAACGACAGGTTGAGATACAGCCTGTTCCAATCTGAGCAATGCTTCTGCATGATACATCTTAATTTCAGCATATCGCATATGCTGCATCGGACCTACGAAACCGTTCAGATACATCTCATTGTTTCTGAAATGCTGATAACGGGAGTAACGCCACAGTCCACGAGCAGCCGGAAATAGACCAGGACCTACATGAGAAAAATCGGTTCCGGGAGCAGTGGTCATAGCCTCACCAATCAGATTTCCATCTTCATCAAACACATCTTCCTGGCCGGCAATCCGGGCATCGGGAGTTGTGATGATGAATTCTCTCCGGTCTGTTACCGGAGTGCTTACCCACTCTTCAAAAGCACCGGATATATCTGCACGCCCAATCAACATGTAATCCACTCTTGTCCAGGTAGCATCCTGCATCAGGCTATGTGGCCGGCTCCACCAGAACTGTCCATCTGCATGTACGGTAAAGGCATCGTGCTGATTATCAAAAAAGTCCGGATCAGCCGCTACAACAGTTCCTGTAAGATCGCGAACAAGACCCCAGTTGATGGCATCACGCTCCTGAGTGTTTCTTGCATTGGATACGATGAAACGAGCTTGATACGCTCTTGCAAGATGTGCCAGTTCGGTGTTTGAAAGTGCATTTCCGTTTACCCAGTTTTCCGGCAGGGTGAATCCCCCTGATTCGGATAACCGGATGGCTTCATCAAGCTGAGCAATGGCAAAATCAAGAACTTCATCGTATGAAATGAATTCCAGGGTTTCGGTCCCGGCTGCAACGGCTTCCAGGTCGGTGTTTTCATCAACAAGGAACGCCTGATCAAAATGGTTGGCCAGCATCCCGTAGGAGATTCCCATAATAAATCGGGAGAATGTTTCCATTCTAAGCCGACGCATGTCGTTTTGTGAATCAAAGGTAATACCGCTTTCAAGTGCTATAAGGCCATCAATAGCAGACGAGATAGCAGTGTAATTTACCGACCATGGAGTAGACGACACAAAACGGTCAGCATAGGAAGGATCGTTTTGAAATGCCTGGCGTGGAAATGCGCCGAGATCGAACATTCCAAAGTTACCCCATGAACTGGTTTTATGGTTCCCCATTACAGCAAGTGTCATGGCTGGATAGTTTTTCTGCTGATTCCACCATTCCTGGTACTGGCTGCCTACAAGGGCTTCCGTATCAGAGGCAGAAGCCAGTGCACGCTCTGTATCGGGATTGTTCGGGTTATCCACCTGCAGATCCATACAGCCAGACAGCAGTAAAATTCCTCCTAACAGGAGTGCAAAGATTTTAAAATTTTTATAAATCATAATTTTTTAACTGCTTAGTGTTAAAATTGAATTTCTATACTTCCGGACAGTGTTCTGAAGTTCGGATAGTTGAAAGCATCGAAACGGAAGATGGTTTCGTCACCACCGGCATTAGTTTGTGCCGATCCGCCTACTTCAGGATCAAATCCTGAATAATTTGTAAATGTAAGCAGGTTTCGGCCGATCAAACTCAGGGTTACTCTGTTCAGAGCATCTCCGAAGATTGGCTGCAATTGTTGAAAATCGAAAGAGTAACGCAGTGCCAGCTCTCTCAGTTTCACATAACTTCCATCCTCAACAAAGTGTGAGCTGGAATTATTTTGTGCGTAAAGAGATTCAAAATAAGCCATTGGCTTGGGCTCTGCTGCATTTCTTTGATCCTGGTCTGCATGAATATTATCACGGTATGCCCACTGGCGGGTTTGATTATAAATTTCACCGCCAATCTGGCTGTCAAACAGTGCAAACAGTGTCAGGTTTTTGTATCTGAAGTTTGTACTGAACGACATACTGAAATCTGGCAATGCATTTCCTAATCTGTGGAAATCTTCACCTTCTTCATCTACATATCGTACCGGCATACCCCAGGGAACAACACTGCCATCAGGTAATTCAACACTGGTACCCCAGTTTGCATCAGCAATGGAACCTCCGGAGCCAACAGGCACCATATATCCATTTACATCTCTTTGGAAATGATCACTGTATTGCTGCCAGTTTACAGGCAGGGTATTGGCATCTTTTGAGAATTTAAAGCCGTAGAAAGTTCCTACTTTTTCACCAGCTCTGCGGAAGAAAACATCACTTGCCTGAGTTCCAGGCCCGTATCGCTGTGCCGGGCGGTTAAATTCGGTAATTTCAGAAACAGATCGGTCAAACATAAAATTGAAAGAGAGGCTCATGTCGCGCCGCTGTATGGCGAATGCACGTAAGCTTGCTTCAATTGTATTGGCCTCAACCGTTCCGGCATTTGACCACTGGTTTGAAAATCCGAAATAGCTTACAAGTGGCAACAGCAAAATCTGATCTTCTGTTTTTGTCCGGGCGTAGGTAAGATCTACCATAAACCGCTCAAAAAGCCCGAGCTCGACACCAACCTCAATTTCACGTGCAAATTCAGGTTTCAGGTCTCTGTTACCAAGATTAGACTTACTAACAGCTCCACCTGAAATACCCCAGGTTTCGTATTGGGCAAAGAATCCGGGACGTCCACCGGCAGTACCCAGCGAAGCTCGCACTTTAAATTCGTCGATAGCATCAATGGCCCACCAATCTTCTTCGCTCAACCGGTATGCACCACTGAGCCGGTAATAGGTTTGCCAGCGCTGATCGGCACCAAACAGAGAACTACCATCTCTTCTGATCAAACCGTCAAGGATATATTTTCCTGCATAATCGAGGTTTGTAATGGCATAATAACCTTCTGATCGGACTTCCGTACTCAAACTGCCGATATCCTGACGATCGCTGTCGGTAATATCAAGCCGCGGTACACCTTCAACGGCAAAACGCCGGCCTTCAGAATCGTGACGGAAAAACTCTTCACGTTCCTGCAGCATCCGGAGTTGAGTTCTTGTTGAAAGGTTGCCAATGTCGCGAACCAATGTGGCATTCAAACTCATATTAATCGCTTCCTGAAACTCATCACGAATAAACAGGCCACCGCCTTCATAGAAATTCTGGTCAATCTGCTCCCACCAGGTGGGCCATACTCGCTGGAAATTTCTGTTGGAACGGTCGTAGCTAAAATCACCGGCTAATTCCAGATAATCGGTTGGTGAGAATCGGGCATCAAAACTACCCAAAACACGGTTTCTAAAATCTTTACGGTCGTTGTATGCTACATCATAAAGTGGATTTTCCTCAATACTTGCCGGATTTGGCTGAATCAGAAAACGGTCTGTATCAGGATCACGCTTGTCCAGATCAATATCAGGAAACGTGAATGCAAGACCAAAGAACGGACTACCCGGCCCGGTTTGGATCTGATCGCGCTCTGATTGTGCATAATATGCACTTGTTGAAAGCGTGAGGTTTCTGAGTGGACGGCTGTCCAGGTTGATACGTACGTTTTGGCGCCCATAACCATTTAATTGATCTAATACACCATCCTGCTGTGTATTGGTAAACGAGGCCTGGTAGTTAGTGCTACCGGTTCGCTGAGCTATCGCAACGTAGTTGGTCATAAAGTTGCCAGGGTTGAAAAACCGGTCAAAATTATCAAATGTCTCTACAGGATAATCCCGGTCCATAAATGCCACATTCGTATCGTCATAAATGACGCGGAGAACAGGATCATCTGTGGGAGTTCCATCCTCTGCAAGCCAGGGAAGGTTTGAATCTCCGCTCATTTCAAAAGCATGTGCCATATTTACTTGAGGGCTGCTTTCCAGTGAGCTGATTCCAAATTCGTTACGAACAGTAATACGGGTGGATCCTTCAGAAATATTTCTACCGCGTTTTGTACGGATGTTAATCACACCATTGGCGGCTCTTGAGCCATAGAGCGAAGCTGCTGCCGCACCTTTAACCACTTCAATGCTCTCAATATCAAGCGATTCAACGTCAACGGTACTTGATCCGAGTATTACACCATCAACAATGTAGAGTGGCTGGTTATTACCGGAGAGTGTAGTTACACCCCGAAGATTAACAGCTGGTGCTGATCCTGGCTGGCCACTGCCCTGTACAATATTTACACCGGGAACTTTACCGCGAAGGGCGCTTTCCGGGGTTACACTTGGTACCAGCTCAAGTTCGCGTTCAGAAACACGAGCTACTGTAAACGGAGTTCTTCTCAGTTCTGTATCACCTAAAACTCCTGTTACAACTATTTCCTCCAATCCGAAAAGATCGGATCCCAGGGCAATATTTTGCGTTATGGTGGTGGTACCCACTTCAACTTCTGTTTGATATACAGAATATCCAACAAAAGATACCTGAAGAGTATAGGTACCGGGCTCCAAGTTTGTAAAACTGTATTGGCCATCCACATCTGTAGATGCACCTCTGTCTAATTCTACCAGGAATACGGTTGCTCCCGGCAGGCTTTCACCTGTTCGCTGATCTGTTACTGTACCTTCTATGGCACCTTGTGCGAGGAGAGCACACGGCAGCAAAAGCACAGAAAACAGAATCGATAGTAACTTATAATTCATATAAGACCTCATTGGGTTATTGTTTTGGTTAAATGCACCCCATGCCTGTAGCACGGGAAGTTCTCACAGCATGCATACTGCTTATTTTGAGACAGGATTGAGTGAATACCTTTTCTGAGAAAATGAAGTTCAAAAGCGATAGTATATGTTTTGGTTCGGATTTTAATCCTTTCTTTAATAGGCTTTTTCAGAGCTGCCTATTTTAATCCAACGCCAATTTAGCATATGACCACAACCAATTCAACATTATTGTTAAATTTTTTTAAATCGCATAAAAACTCATAATAAATTCATAAATAGTATTCATTATAAGCCATTATTATTACCAAACCTCTCTTTAAACACCAATAGCGCTATATTTTATATGAATTACCCCCAAAGTCTCGCCGATTTCCTGCCAATACTTAAATTTTTTTCTTGGTATGAATGGATTTGAGAACACTTTTGGGTATAAAAGCTTCAATTTATTTACAATGGTAACAATTATTAAGAAAAGCTTATTTCTGAAGGCGTGAAACTGGGGTTTTTGTTTATTATTTCACAGTGAAGAAATTATAGCCATAAATTAACTTGCTCCCGAAGTAACAAAAATAACTATTTAACCGACACATCAAACCGAAATGCGGCGGGGAATGGATGCCGGTAATCGTGTCAATATCTCGTAGTTCAGGTGGTTTGTCATTTCGCTAAACGAGGCTACGGTTATTTCATTTCCGTGCTGTCTGCCTATTAATACGACCTCTTCACCTTTTTCAACATTCAGAATATCGGTAATATCCACGGTAATCATATTCATATTCACAAGGCCAACCACACCGGCTCGTTCTCCCTTAATCAGCACATAGCCGGTGTTTGTCAGATTCCGCCCGAAACCATGCGTATAGCCGATGGGAACAGTTGCAATCTGCATATTTCTGCCGGCCATATAAACATTTCCATACCCAATAAAATCTCCTTCATTTACCCATTTGGTGTTCATAACCTCACTTTTCCAGGTCATGACCCGTTTCAGCGGATCATCATCCCGTTTAAAACCATTTGATTTCATCTGGTGCATGAACGTTTCGCGGCTCGGCCAAAATCCGTATTGGGCAATTCCGATGCGTACCATATCGTAGTGCATTTCGGGATATGTGAGCATTGCAGCCGAACTTGAGGCGTGGGCAAATGGCCTGTCACCAAATACCATTTCGGCAATCTTCAGGGCTTTTTGAAATTGCCGGTTCTGATTTTGAATCCGATAATAGTTGGCCACACTTTCTGCGCCGGCAAAGTGTGTGCACAGTCCCATCAGTTTCAGATGTTCCCGGCTTTTTTTCACCACATCAAACACCGGCTCCCAAAGCTGCTCCTCAAATCCGGTTCGGTTCATCCCTGTTTCTATCTGGAGGTGAATGCGTGCCCTCTTTCTGATTTTTTTTGCGGCTTCGATTGCAGTATCCAGTCTAGCCATATCAAAGATGTAAAACTCAATACCATTTTCGACCGCCCATTCCAGCTCTTCATCCCGGATCATTCCCATGATCATAATCTTCGTATCCGTATTGTTCCGGAACTTCAGAACCCCGTCAGCTTCATTTGCGCTGAAGACAGAAAAATGATCAATACCGCACTCCTCAGCCATGGAAATAAATGAAGAAATACCATGACCATACGCATTTCCTTTGATAACCGATGAGAATTGGACCCCGTCATTCAACCGGTTTCTCAAAAACGAAATATTTTGCTGAAAAGCAGTTTTACTGAGTAATATATGGGAAGGCTGCAACGATTTTAAGCTCGGTTTGGACATGGATAAAATAGTTATCGATTTGTGAATCTGTTTTGACGCTTTTTTATTCGGAAAGAGGTCCGGTCAGTCGGCCTGTTGAACAGGTCAGCTTAAAAAAGAATTCTGAAAGTTAAAAGAAAAGTATTGGTTCGGCAGAAAACTTCACTTTTATTCTAATGTTGGAATATTTCTGCAAAAAAATATCCGTGCTTCCATGGCTTTATTATCCTTTCACAGATCAAACGGAGTTTCCAAATACATTATGATGAATGGTGTTCCAAAATCGCCCTGAAAAGTTGAACTCCGGTTTCGATGAGCTGATCATTAAAATCGTAGGTTTCGGAATGCAGAGCTGCTGAGTCTCTGCCGGCCCCGAGCCCAAAAAGTGTGATCGGACATTTTTTCCGAAACTCCCCGAAATCTTCACTCCAGGGAAAAGGTTGCTTTAATTCTGTTATTTCCAAACCACTCTCCATGGCCGCCTTTTTCATCGTTTCAATTCCTTTTTCAGAGTTGATAGTTGCTGCAAAAGGCTCCACTTTCTGCATTTTCAGGTCCCCTTGAAAATCATTGTCGATCTCCCCGCCAATTTCACGAATTGCGTTTACGGCATTGGCAAGTTCCTCATCAGACGGGCTGCGCAGCGTGAACCCAAGCTCTGCCGATCCCGGACTGATACCAAACGCCGGTTCACCCATACGGATATACGTATTCACGGCTTTGTTCAGAGAGTTTTTGCTTCGAAAGTGGTCTAATTTCACATCGGCCAACCGAATAAATTCAGCAATGTGTTTTGAAGGATTGACCCCCTGTTCCGGATAGGCGGCATGGCTCGATTTTCCTTTAAAATGAACCTTCATCCCCACTGATGCAGCCGCAAACACATCTGATTTGATGAGTACACTCTTCTCGTCAAACCCCGGTAGGTTGTGCAGGGCATAGGCGTGATCCAGCTCAATTCTTTGAAAACGTTCGTCTGCCATTACGCGGGCGGCACCCTCACCGGTCTCCTCTGCGGGCTGAAACAGCAGATAAACGTCCAGATCAGGGGTCATCTTATTTTTCAGAACATGGGCAAGCCCGATCAGAATAGCCATGTGGCCGTCGTGACCGCAGCCGTGCATCACCCCTTCATCTTCGGATTGATATTCTGTGCCGGATTCTTCTTGTACGGCAATGGCATCCAGTTCGGCACGAAAGAGAATGGCTTTAGTAGCACTGCCATTATTTGATGAGAATTTTGCAATGACTCCTGTCCCGCCGATTTCCTCAAATATTTCATCCGGTTCATAGCGGGAGAGCTCTTCGGCAATGCGTTTAGCTGTTTGTTCTTCCCGGCCCGATAGTTCGGGGTGCTGATGAAGTTCTTTCCGGAGATTTACGAGGTCTTTCAGCATAAGTTCTTTTTTATTCAGCTATATGTAACCTGTGTATGACCATAAACAAAATATGGCTCAACGAACAAACTCAATAAAGTTTACCCAAAATAATCTGCGGATCAGGATACCGTTCCAGTGCTTCCATTGCCTCTTCTTCGGACACCACACCGGGCATATCGGCTTCGCCCGGATCTTTAACACTTAACTGAAAATGGAGATGCGGCGGCCAGTTTCCGTTTTCAGATTCATCACCAAGGTGGCCAATAATTTCACCTGCCTCAACAGGCTGGCCTTTTTTGAGGTTTGCCAAACCATCCGGAGACAAGTGACCGTAGAGTGCAAATATCGGCTTTCTCTCAAAAGTATGCTCCAAAACAATTGTTCCGCCATAATTTCCCTCCTCGGTATGATTGGCAAAATACTTCACAAAACCGGAAAGCGGAGCAAAAACCGGCTCACCCGCAGGTGCCCAAATATCGACACCTATGTGGATGTTGCGGCGGTTTTCGTATTGCGGAGCCAGGTACATACCTTTTCTTTTTTCATAATATTTTCCGACTCCCCAGCCTCCCTGTTTGATAAATACTGATATTTCTTTTTCCGAATACCCCTCTGTAAAATCAAACACTTTGTAAGTGTCCGGCAACTTCATAACCGGATAATATTCTGATGTTTTCTCCATCAGCTGTTGGTTTTAGAATAGGATACATTACAACCGCTGTTGCAGACGGATTTTTGGCTGTAATTGTTTGGTGAACCAGTCATCAGTCTGCAACTGTTTTATCGATATAGTCGGAATTCATCAAGCCCAAAGCTCCCATATATTTCAGCTTGAAGCGGATCATATCTCCCACCTTGTAGTTTTCGGGATTGGTTCCCACATCCAGAATCAGCATGTCGGAACTGGCATCGGAGATTTCAATATTGTCATCCACCGGCACCAGATAGTTGGGCTGTATGTCGAGCACTCCAATGTCGATAATTGCCCGGTAGGCGGTTTTTCCGTAGTCCACTTCGGCCACTTCTGTAGTTTTTCCCTGGGGATTCATTCCCAGTTCGCCAGTCGGAACCACCGGTTTTTCCGATATTTCGATGATCTGGGCATAAAGCTCCAGCACCCGATCACTCATTCCTTCAATCACACCGTCAGTGAAAAGATTTTTCCCAAAAAAGAGGGCTTCTCCAACACGAAAATGGTTCACCCCTTCCGGCAGTTGATTGCGTAACAGCAGCGGTATGGTCACCGTAGTTCCACCTGAAACAAGCGGTATTTTCTTCTTGAACCGAAGCTCAATAATCTGCTTGTAGAGGGCGAGCTGAATCAGCTTATCACCGTCGGGCATCACGCCGTGCAGGCAGTTCAAATTGGTGCCAAGGCCCACAACCTGTATGCCGGGCAGACGGAAAACTTTCTCATAGAAATTAATCAGATCTTCCCGCATCACCCCCTCGCGAAGGTCGCCCATTTCGATCATGATAATCACCTTGTGAACCGTATTTTGCCTCTCTGCTTCTTCAGACAGTTCGTGCAGAGTAGCCAGTTCGGTGTTCAGGCTGATATCGGCATATTTAACCACATCTTTTACAATGTCTTTTGGAGGCGGTTTGATGTAGATGGTAATCGTGTCCGGATTAATCTCTTTTATAACTCTGAGATTACTGATTCTGGAATCGTGAACTTCACCGATTTCCAGATTGATTACTTCATTCAGATAATCACGATTGCCGCAAAACAGTTTAGTAGTAATGCCCCATTTGATTCCGTTTTGTTTGAATAGTTTATCAAGAAAATTAAAATTGTGCCTTAACTCGTCTCTGTAAAGTTTTAAATAGGCCATAATGTTGGTATCATTTCAGGATTCGGTTTGAATCCTGTTATTATTTTTGAAGTCTCATTTCGAGATACTTGTTTGTAAAACCAAATTTTTCGTATAAATATTTTGCCGGATTATCCGGTTCAACATGCAGGGCAATATCTCCCTCAGTCAGGTCGATAATACGTTCCATCAATTCTTTGCCTACTCCCTGACCCCTGGTTTTTTTATGAACCGCAATATAAACCAGAATATTCTCGGGAATATAACCACTCATATTGGTTTTGTTGATAATAACCACTCCCAAAATTTCATCCTCTTCATGAGCGATCAAAATAAATCCATCCTGCCCGGGTTTGTCGCCGTAAGCATACGCTATGCATGCAAGAATGGCCTCTTTTGTGTCACCGTATTCATCCAGGTGTTTATATAGAAAATCGGAAACCTGTTGCCTGGAAAAAACAGGTGCTCCATTGTTGTCATCTTCAATTACTGTGTATCGAATATCCATATCAAATCTTTTTTTGTGTAAAAAGGCTAACGATTATAAATGAGATTGCTGAGACAGAAATTCCAAATACATTCGGGTCCAGCTCGAATGGCAGTTCAATATTCATGTATCTCAACAAAATGGTGGTACATCCTCCTGCAATCATGGCTGTCATTGCACCGGCCGGCGTACTTTTGTTCCAGAAAAGGGCGCCAATAACCGGCACAAACAATCCGGAAACCATGAATGAATAAGAATCGAGCATCAGATCCAGTACGTTGGTCATGGTTCCTGCAAGTAATAAAGAAAATATACCAATGATTAGGGTTACAATCTGTGATGTTCTTACAAACCCGACACTCTCGGAATCAAATTTTTTGAATTTTCCGATGATATCGGTCACCACATTCCCCGATGATGCCATCAGGCAGCTATCGGCAGTGGATAAAATAGCAGAAAAGTAGGCGGCCATCATCACTCCGAGAAACCCAACGGGCAGTACCGTTCTGAGAAGCATGGGCAGACCGGTTTCGGGATCGGTGGCAGAAATATCTTCGGCTCCGAGATACAGGAACATTCCCTGATCGGCGGCTACCCGTGCAAACAATCCGAGTAGTACGCCCAAAAACGCCATCACCGGCCACTCAAACACTCCGGCAATATACCATGCGCGCTTAGCGGTTTTTTCATCTTTGCAGGCGTAAATCCGCTGGTAGAGTGTCATCCCTACAAACCAGATGGGAATAATTGTTACCGCCCAGTAAACAAGATCCTGCCAGGTGATGTTTGTGAGTGTAAGCATTTCGGGAGCTACTGTTTGCCGGATTCCTTCCATCCCCCCGATTTCGATAAATGCAAAAGGCAACCCGATAAAAATTAATCCAAACATCAGCAGGGTCCACTGTATAGTATCGGTATAAATTACGGCTTTTAATCCGCCAAGCACGGTATAAACCACAGCCACCACGCCCATAATGTAGAGAGCCGTATCGTTATCGAGCCCCACAAATGTGCCGCTTGCCAGTTTGGCCCCTGCAAGCATCTGCGAACTGGTGAATCCGGCATATCCGATGGCTGATATGATTGCGGCAACAAATGCTACTTTGGTGCTGTAATAGTGATCAAATAACTGCGGAAAGGTGAGTGCCGAATCAAAAAATTGGTTCCGTTTTATCTTCGGAATTAAAAAGACAGCGGCAAGCCAGGCCCCCAGTAATCCGGTAAAAAGCATCCAGGAACCGGAAATTCCCATCACAAATCCCAGCCCGCCCAGGCCAATTGAAAAGCCGCCGCCTACATCTGTGGCCACCACCGACAGCCCCACGTGGTAGCTCTTCATATTCCGGCTGCCTACATAATAATCGTCTCCCCCTTTGTTTTTTCTGAAAAAATAGTAGCCAAAGGCGAGCAAACCGATGACGTAAATTACAAACAGAGACAGGTCAACTGGATGCATAATTGCATGGCGGGCTTGATGGACATTTAACTTTTATGCAAAAACAGATAACAAAAAAATATGTATTTAAGACCGGTTCTAATTCATTAACCAAAGGTAAGGGCTTATACAGCAAGCTTCAAATGAAATCCTGCCTGACCGGTTGCTGTTTTGTGGCCTAACGGGTTAAACTTGCTGATAAAGCAAAATATAGAAACAGAGTCATTTGACTTTGAAAAAATTATATTCAAAAAATTGCACGATCTACTTAAAACTGATCAAAGCAACTGAAACTTAATTTTGATATTTTAAGTGCGTACATGGTAAAATTATGAATGCATCGAAAACGTAAATTTGATTACACAAAAACATACAATAACTAATCACTTTGTATTGAAATTAGATTTGGTTAAAGTCAAACATAATAAATTTTAATACTTTACTATTCTATTTCCTTCGTTCTCGATTCAAGAAAATTCCACGGGTCACATTATTATCCGGTCTCATGAAAAATGAAGATTTACATTTAACATCCGATTTTAAGTGGCAGCCACTTACGTTCGATTATCTGATCAGCCAATACGGTTTTAGAAACAGAAAAGTCATTGCGTTTTTGCTGATCTGGCTGTCAGTTTTGGTTATTGGAATTTTCACTTCACTGGGCTTTTTCAGCAAGGAATGGATTCCGCTTGCAGGAATCAGTTCAGAAATTTTCGATCTATATATCTTCAACCCTGCACTGCTGCTGGGAATTTTACTCCTGTTCTGGTTTGGATATGAATGGGGCTTTGTGCCAGCCTACCTGAGCGTTTTTGTGATTGCCTATGTTTCCGACATTTCTATTCTATGGTCGTCTCTTATCGGTATTGCCTTTGCCCTGGGATTGGGCTTATTTGCTCTGGCCTATCACAGTCTCCGTATCGATTACAATCTCCGCAGCCTGAAAAGTATCACGTTTTTTGTTGTGATGTCATTCCTTGCTGCATTTGCAACCTCGATGGGTTCATTTATCTGGGGCTTTATCCATCAGCTTTCTGCACATGAAATTCTGCTGATCTGGAAAAGCTGGTGGACGGGAATCTTTTTCCAGATTGTATTTATTCTCGGCCCCGCAATATTTTTACTGAGCCCCTGGGTTGAACGCCTGAAAAGAAAACATTTTACCCTGCCTCCCCAAAAGCCAATTTCCATCAAATGGATTTATGGTTCGGTTATTACGATTGCGTTTACACTGGGGCTGTTTGTTTTCTCGGGATATTTGCTGGGCAGGCTAAACGTGCAGGAAACGATTCGTGCCGATAATATGGTCACCGAAAGTGAACTAATGGGAGCCATCGGGGCATTTGAAATTATTGTATGGACATCTCTCGGTTTAATTTTTGTAACCGGTTATACCGCTATTTACCTGCTCAACAACTGGAATAAAACCCTGCAAAATGAAGTAAAAAACAGAACCAAAGAACTGGAAGAAAGCCGGGAACGTATCAAATACTCGCTGAAGGAAAAGGACATTCTCTTTAAAGAAATTCAGCACAGGGTTAAGAATAATCTGGCGCAGGTGCATGGACTGCTGGAACTACAGGAGACGATGAATGACAATCCGGAATTGGCAGACATTCTGAAAGTTTCGAAATCCAGAATCAGAACCATGTCTTTGGCACATGAGGCACTCTACGACAATCCCGATTTTTCAAAAATCAGCCTCAAATCTTACCTGGAAAATATTGCCAAAATTACCCATGATTCGTTCAGAGACAGAAGCAAACCTGTAAATCTGAATTTTAATCTTGAGGATCTGCACCTGGATATGGGCAAAGCCATTCCGCTTGGTTTGATGGTAAGTGAAATTTTGATTAATGCCCATAAGCACGCATTTAACGGAAAACCGGACGGAGAGATTCAGATTGAAAGCAAAATCAATGATCAATATCTGATCTTAAAAATCAGTGATAACGGGAAAGGTATCCCCGAAGATATTGACATGAGCAAAAGCAATTCGCTGGGAATGGTACTGGTGCATAACTTCACAAATCAACTGAACGGAGAAATGGACCTGAACAGTAATAACGGAACCCGCTACCATTTCAAAATTCCGCTGGTCTCTATCATGGTTGAATAAAGAACATTGGCCCACCGGGATATCGATATAAACCGGAGAGTTCTTTTTTAAAATGAGTGAGCAAAGCTTTCAATTTTCTGATTCCGGACCATAAAATTTTCGATAAAGCAAAATATTTTGATGGAGTTTTGCCTGGCCATGGAGTATAATGACTGGTTGTCAGAAATGTTACTGGAGTGATTAACGGCAATACAGGACTAAAGCCAGGGCCTCTTTAGCGAGTGAAAAGGGACCTTGAAGAGCCTGAAGCATAGCACCCTTTTTGAACCCCAAAAAATTTATGCGGGACAGGTATGAAGTGAAAGTCCTTCAAACGTCACTACGAAGTTGCCAAAAGAACGCTCCAAGGAGCTTCCGCACGCTTGAAGGTTCTTTTCCCACTAAACAGGTACAAATCCAACAGCAATAGATATTTATCCATTGCCATCAGTTTTAGCTTATGCCATTTGGCTTTAGCTGACGGATAACAGGCACTCCATTACAAGTGGATAGCCACATTGATCGCCACCATTTAAATCACAATTTAAAGACGGCTGCAAGTCAAAAAGGCTTGCCAATTTTCTTGCGTCAATCTATTTCCAGTGAGATTCTGCGATCGCTTCCTCACTTTCGTGGTCGGCCAAAAACCTCTCGGCATCCAGTGCAGCCCGGCAGCCGGTTCCTGCAGCCGTAACAGCCTGTCTGTACACCGGATCCATGGCATCACCACTGGCAAATATTCCGGGCAAGTCTGTTTCTGCGGATTGCCCTTTGGTCTGAATGTAACCTACATCATCCATCGTTAACACTCCCTTAAAAAGGTCGGTGTTCGGTTTGTGGCCTATGGCAATAAACACCCCGGTAACATCTTCGAGAGTTGAAGTTTCACCGGTTTTCTTATTTTTTACTTTGATTCCTTCAACAACCTTCTCTCCCAGTACTTCTTCAAGCTGAGAATCCCACAAAAATTCAACCTTTTCATTGTCGAAAGCTCGTTTCTGCATCGCTTTGGATGCACGCAGTTCATCGCGCCGATGGATAACAGTTACCTTGCTTGCAAACTTGGTCAGGAACAAGGCCTCTTCCATGGCAGTGTCGCCGCCGCCTACCACAGCCACATGTTCATTTCTGAAGAATGCTCCGTCGCAGGTAGCACAGGCGCTGACCCCTTTTCCGCGCAGTTTCTGTTCGCTCGGAAGGTTCAGCCATTTTGCCGATGCACCTGTTGAAATAATGATCGTTTTAGCAAAAACTTCTGTCTTTTCATCGACGGTAATTTTGTATGGCCTGTTTTCAAACACAATATCAGTTACAAAGCCGTAGCGGCAGTCTGCCCCGAAACGGGTTGCCTGCTGCCTGAAATCTTCCATCATCTTCGGGCCCATCACTCCCTCGGGATAACCGGGATAGTTTTCTACTTCGGTCGTCTGCATGAGCTGCCCGCCCGGTTCAGGGCCTTCAAAAATTATGGGATTTAGGTCGGCACGGGCTGCATAAAGTGCTGCAGTGAGCCCGGCAGGCCCGCTCCCGACAATCACAACGTCGAATGTTTTTCCTTCAATATCTTTCATAATTACTGTTTTTTGTTTTGTTTTAATTCTTATTAATGTAAGAAATTTTGAAGGACATGTTGGTCAATATTCTCTATCAAACAGATAGCTTTTCTATAACAATTTTCACTTTATTTCATTAAAAACGCTTCCAAATTATTTTAGCGGTTGCATCTATCTCAAAATTCGCTATGTTTGTGCAAACCATGAAATTGGAGGTATAATTTGATAGTTGGAGTTTGTAAAGAAACCAAACAAAACGAAAAACGGGTTGCCCTGACACCCGAAGGCACCGAGAAGCTGTTATCCCTCGGATTCGACATAACTGTAGAAAGCGGAGCAGGCGCTCACTCCAGTTATACGGATCAAAGTTACGAGGAGGCCGGTGCCGCCATTGAACAAAACCGTGAAGAGCTTTTGAAAAAATGCGATTTGCTGCTCGCCGTGCAGGCACCGGATGAAAAAACCATCAATTCCATGAAATCCGGCGCTGTGCTGATTTCTTTTATCTGGCCGCTGCAAAACAGTGATTATGTTGAGCATCTCAAGAAACAAAACATCACTGCCCTTGCAATGGATACCATTCCGCGGATCAGCCGGGCTCAAACCATGGATGCACTTTCCACAATGAGCAACATTGCCGGGTACAAGGCTGCACTGCTTGGTGCAAACCAACTCGACAAATATATGCCCATGATGATGACCGCAGCCGGCACCATTCCACCGGCCAAAGTTCTCGTTTTAGGTGCGGGTGTTGCAGGCCTTCAGGCCATTGCTACTGCAAAACGCCTCGGGGCTGTAGTTGAAGCGTTTGATATCCGGCCCGTCGTAAAAGAGCAGGTTGAAAGCCTGGGGGCCACCTTTGTTGAGGTGCCGATTGAAGAGGAAGAGACTGAATCGAAAGGCGGATATGCCAAAGAACTCACGGAACGAAACAAGCAGAAACAGCGTGAAGTGATTCATCAACATGTTAAAAAATCGGATATTGTAATTACAACAGCACTGATTCCCGGAAAACCGGCCCCGCTCCTGGTAACAAAAGCAATGGTTGAAGATATGGCGCCCGGTTCGGTTGTGGTGGATATTGCCGCTGAACAGGGTGGCAACTGTGAAGTCACTAAACCCGGCAAAACAAGCGATCACCGGGGGGTTTCAATTGTAGCACCTCTCAACATCCCGAGCTTGCTCGCCTTCCATGCAAGTAAGCTCTATTCAAAGAATATCCTTTCGCTGCTGAATCTGCTTGTGGATGATGGACAGCTTACATTCGATTTTGAAGATGACATTATTTTGAATGCAACCGTAACACATAACGGTGACATCGTTTCACCTTTTGTGAAGGATAACAGCTAAATTTCTTTCTGCAAATATATACTGGCGGATGATCTCTGTTCAGCATAAACCTCAATTTTACTGTACTTTTCAATACACAATTCAAATATGGAAGATCTGATTTTTAATCTCTTTATTTTTGTTCTCGCTTCTTTTGTGGGATTTGAGCTGATTTCAAAAGTTCCTCCCACACTTCACACACCTCTGATGAGCGGCGCTAATGCCATTTCGGGTATTACAATTATCGGCGCATTGATCATTGCAGGCGGCTCAGAAAGTGTGTACGCCCAATGGATCGGTTTTACTGCCATCGTTTTTGCCACCATCAACGTAGTTGGCGGTTTTATGGTTACCGACCGGATGCTGGAAATGTTCAAGAAAAAGGAGGATAAAGAATGAGCCAGTTTCTTCCTGAATTTTTACAAGCTTATGTTCCGAATACCATTCAGATCTTTTACCTGATTGCAACTGCATTTTTTATTCTTGGCATTAAACGACTGATCTCCCCTGCCACTGCCCGTTCGGGCAACCAGCTTGCTTCTTTCGGTATGCTTTTGGGCGTCGTGGTCACCCTGTTCGACCGCGAAATTGTCAGCTTTGAATTTATCATTGCAGGAGTGGTACTTGGCGCCCTCATTGGGGCAGTTGCCGCAAAAAAAGTACAGATGACTGCCATGCCCGAAATGGTGGCCATATTTAACGGCTTTGGCGGCGGTGCTTCCGCGCTTGTTGCCTGGGGTGAATTCAGCCGGCTCGACTCCGGCCTGTTCGAATCGTATGCCCTGGTTACAATCGGCCTAAGTATTTTGATTGGCTCCATTACCTTCACCGGAAGTTTTATCGCATTCGGTAAACTGAAAGGATTTATCAACGGTGGGCGGATAGCATTGCCGGGCCAGAATTTGATCAATCTCTTTTTAACGATTGTCGCCCTGTTCCTGATCGGCTGGTTCACCGTCGATCCTGAATATCAGATTGTTTTCTGGTCGCTGTTCGGCCTTGCATTGCTGATCGGGGTCTTCACGGTTTTGCCTATTGGCGGTGCTGATATGCCTGTTGTGATATCATTGCTCAACTCCTACTCCGGAATTGCGGCATCCATGGCAGGATTTGTTGTAGGCAACAACCTTCTCATAATCAGTGGTGCATTGGTGGGAGCTGCCGGTTTGATACTGACCAACATTATGTGCCAGGCTATGAATCGAAAACTGTTAGATGTGCTTTTTGCCGCTTTTGGTGGCGAAGGTGTGAGCACAGCAGGCCTTGATGATGACGACAAAACCGTTCAAAAAACATTCGCTGATGATGTGGCCATTCAGTGCTCGTATGCCAAAAAAGTAGTGATTGTGCCCGGATACGGACTGGCCGTAGCCCAGGCTCAGCATGCCCTGAAAGAGGTGGCAGGATTGCTCGAAGGTAAAGGCGTGGAAATCAAATATGGAATCCATCCGGTTGCGGGACGCATGCCCGGCCATATGAATGTGCTGCTGGCCGAAGCCGACGTTCCGTACGATCAACTGTACGACATGGATGAAATCAACCCCCAGTTTGCGTCCACCGATGTAGTGCTGATCATCGGCGCAAACGATGTGGTAAATCCCGCCGCACAAAACTCGCCCGGCAGCCCGATTTACGGGATGCCCATCCTGAATGTACACGAAGCCAAACGCACCATTGTTTTTAAGCGCAGCCTGAGTTACGGCTATGCCGGCATCGACAATGCCCTCTTTTACAGTGATACAAACCAGATGTTCTTTGGTGATGCCAAAAAGAGCCTTCAGGAACTTACCGGCGCTATTAAAGATTTGAATTGATTGTTCTGAAGATTTGAAACATCACCCTTCGGCTGAATTTGTCTCTGTTCGGTCGAAGGGTTTTTTATTTTTTATTCAGCCGGAATAATCCGGTTAATAGTACCGTTCGATTCGTTACTGAAGTAGATATACCCATCAGGCCCCTGCCTCACATCCCTGATTCGTCCGATTCCATCAAGAAACCGTTCTTCGTGTATAAACTGATCGCCATCCACAACAATTCGCGAAATTAGCTGAAACGCGAGAGCTCCGTTCAGGATGTCGCCCTGCCAGCCGGGATATTTGTCACTGTTCACAAAATCCATTCCGGATGGGGCAATGGAGGGAGTCCAGTGCATTACAGGCTGTTCCATCCCTTCCATTTCGGTATGAGGAGTGATTTCCGTGCCATTATAATTGATGCCATACGTAATTTCCGGCCATCCGTAATTGGCACCGGGTTTGTCGTGAACATTCACCTCATCTCCTCCGCGCGGGCCGTGAAGATTAGTCCAGATAACGCCGGTTTCCGGGTGAACAGCCATTCCCTGGATGTTTCTCAGGCCGTATGCATAAATTTCATCGAGGCCATCGCGGCCTACAAACGGATTATCTTCCGGGATACTTCCGTCATCATGCAGCCTGAAGAGGTTGCCATTTGAATTGGAGATATCCTGAGCTGTGTTCATGGAACCCCGGTCGCCAATGGAAAAGAAGAGATAACCATTGCCATCAAACGCAATACGGCTGCCGAAATGATGACGGGCATTGGTGAACGGCTGGCCCACATACACATCCTCCTGATTGATGAGCGAATGTGAATCAACATCATAACGTGCCCGCATAATGGCCGTGTTTGAGCCGCTCGCACCGGTTTTTGAATAGCTCAGATAAATCCAGCCATTAGTTTCATAATCGGGATGCAGTTCCACATCCAGCAAACCGCCCTGACCGCGTGCATACACTTCGGGTACACCTGCAATTGGTTCAGTTACCAGACTTCCCTCGCGCACCAGCCTCAAGGTGCCGTCACGTTCGGTAATCAGCATGGTTCCATCGGGCAAAAATGCCATTCCCCAGGGGATATTCAATCCCTCAACAACAGTCTGAACATAAAAATCGATCTCTTCAGTACTGTGAACCTCACCTATATCATCAGGCAGCGGAAAGTAGAATTCGGAACCAAATTCATGTTCTGTTTTCGAAACATCATTGTTCGTTACATCTGTTTCAATGCTTTCTGAACAGGCTGCAAACGGAATCATCACCATTGTTAGCAAAAACGAAAGGCGGTTAAATTTATATGACATCATACCATATTTTTTAATGTGCATTGTTGAATGAACGGAGTTTCAGGACTAAAACCCGCTTACTATTACGAGCTGATAACAGAAATCTTGTACGAATCATTCTGTTAATCACAAACGGCTTATTTCGGTGATATTTTTGAGGCCTGCCGGAGATCACTCGAAAGGATCGAATCCATCAACGCAGACCGGTGATTTTCTCCCTTTCATGGGCTTTTTTTAGTGAAAAATAAAATGTGCTGCCTTTTCCGGGTTCGCTTTCAGCCCAAATTTTCCCATTGTGTTTATCAATAAATTCTTTGCACAAACTAAGCCCCATGCCAATTCCCGTTTCACCTGTCGTCCCCAGTTTTTGAGTAACCACCTCTGATTTGAAGAGATCATTCACATCTTCTAAATTAATTCCAACGCCGTTGTCGGAAACCGAAATGATGACGTCTCCATTTTTGTCTTCCAAATCTACAACAATTTTTGACCCAGACCCCGAAAATTTAATTGCATTCGATATCAGATTTCGAAGAACGGTTGAGATCATATTTTTATCGGCCAGAATGGCAATATCTTGCGCTACATTCGAAATAACTTCTACATTTTTGAATGAAGCCTGGGCTTCAATCATACTTTTTGCTTCTTCAATCAATATCTGAATTTTTACCGGTTCCAAGTCCGGATTGAGCCCTCCACTTTTTACCCCCGACCAGCCAAGCAAGTTTTCGAGCAAGTTTAGCGTGCTGCGGCCCGAATCGAGAAGCATTTCCATCATCTGCTTATTTTCATTATCTCCCGTTTCTTCGAAACGATATTTCAACAGATCGATGTATCCCAAAAGAGAGGTGAATGGATTCCGTAGGTCGTGGGCCAGTATTCTATGTAGTTTGTTTTTTTCCTCAATTAATTGTTTCAGTTCCTGGTTGGAAGTTTTTAATTCACTTGTGCGTTTTTCCACTTCATTTTTTAAAATCAGATTGTACCTGCGAATTTTTCGTAACCTGTGATTGTATCCACCATATACAAGGCCTCCCAGTAAGAGTATCATAATCATAAAAAACCAGATGGTTTGCCAAAAGGGCGGCGGCACTGTAAATGCAAATGAAGCGCCTTCTTCATTCCAAAAACCATCGTTGTTTGATGCCTGCACCAGCAGCCTGTAATCTCCCGGTGGCAGCGTTGTGTAGATTGCTTCTCTGGAATTGTCTGCTGTTCGCCATTGGGAATCGAGCCCTTCCATCTTGTATTGAAACCGGACATATGCCGGATTTTTATAACTCAGTGCCGTGAAATGAAAAATCAGGCGCTGGACATCATGCGGGATGCTTCTAATTTCATCGGGCCTGTATGCCACTCCATCCAGCTCAATTTCTTCGATATAAATATTGGGCCTGCTCGTGTTAAGCTGCATACGTTTGGTATCAATTACGGCCAAACCCTGAACTGTGGGAATAAACAGTTCACCCTGCCGGTTTAAATAATCGGCCGGCATAAATCCTCCGGTTGTCTCACGGTTTGGCAACCCTTCGCTCACTCCAATTCTGGATACTCGTAATTCCTGAATATCATCCTGAAAAAATCGCTCCAGTTCGTCTTTTTCTATGAAAAACACTCCCATATTACCTGCCAGCCACAGATTATCATTCCGGTCGAACTGAATCTGGGATATGGTATTGTCGAACAGCCCGCTCGCGGTGGTTATTGTTTTGGCTGTCCCATCTGCGCCTAAAACGAAAAGCCCGCCGCCATAGCTGCCAAACCAAAATCTGCCTTCCGAATCTTTTCTGATTGTGCGGAAATTTCTTGTTTCGAGCTGATTGAACTCATCGGGTTTAACGATTACTTCATGATCAAAAAACCCGATTCCTCCATCGGTGGCAAACAGTAGTGTTCCGCTGTCATCTTCAAACATCATTCTCACTGCACTTACATTGCCGCCGGACCGATTGTTGATTAAAACCGTATCCTCTCCATCAAACCGGTACAGCCCTCTTCCGAAAGTGCCAAACCAGATGCGACCCTCAGAATCTTCAAAAACCGACAATACGGCATGTGCATCTTCCATTATTTCCGGTTCAAATCTTCGGAACACGCTCTCCCCAGGTTCAAGATAGAAAACACCTGCACCCCAGGTGCCTGCCCAAATGGTGCCATTGCTCTGTTCCATCAACGACCAGACACAAATATTCGCAATGCCATCCTGTATGCCAAATCTCCTTACCGATTCATCATCAAAACGAAAGAGGCCATCGCAGTTTGTACCAATCCACAAATTTTCGTTACGATCTTCCAAAATAGCCGTCACCGGTACATCGGCTACAGCATCATATTTATCTCCCTGATAAACCGGAGTATCCACAAAGTGAGCCAGTCCATTTGCCGAGGTAGAAATCCAGATGGATTCTTCGTGATCGAAAATCATGTCGGTAACTCTGAAGTTTGTGTATCTTACTAATGATTTTTCATCAGAAAACAGGTCATTGATCCGAAATAGTCCTTCTGCGGCATAAACATAGTAGTTTCCGTTATGCATCCTTAATCCATGCAGAATGGATTGATTAATTTCCTGCTTCCTCAGTAATATGTCATATTCATACTCTTTCATTCGGAGAATGCCATTTTCATGTACCATTAAAAGGTAATCTTCTTGTAAAATCACATCCCAAAATCTTTCCACCTGATTGAATTCTTCAACCACATAGTTGGATTTGTACAAAATATCTGTTCCGGAAAGTTCCAGCACTTTTTCACTTACATTATTCTCAGGATTCATACGGTACATGCCGTACTCCATCAAAACAACAAGTTGATCCCCATCCTGAATTATTCTTTGAACAATCTCATCAGGCAGGCTCTCGATTTTCCGGAAAATGCCATTTTCAAATCTAAAAAGCCCGGAGTTGGTTCCGATCCAAATATTGTGTGAGTCATCAAAAAAAATACGTGTGATATAAGTATTTAAATCCGCAAGATCTTCACTGATCTGATACACTCTCGATGTATCCTGTGTAATTTGTACCACACTGCTGTACTCCAGTCCGGCCCAGATTTCGCCATCTGGGCTTTCAACCACCTCCACAAACCGGTTGGTTTCGAGCCCCGGTACATTTCCGGTGTTGTAGATTCTTATTCTGCTTCCGTCGTACCGCACCAGCCCGTTAAATGTGGCTGCCCAAATATATCTCCTTGAATCTTGTATTACTGTACTGACACCATTGGCAGGCAAACCGCTTTCCGTATCCAGGGTTTTTTGAACAATATGGTCGGCATTCCTGATTTCCGTATCACTTGAACCGGGACTTTGTGCATGCGCTCCAACAAACGAAAATCCGGCTGCCGACAGAAGGAGGCAGACTAAAAAAGTAAATTTCGAAAACCGGTCCGTATTCATACCCGAAAATGTTGTTATTTGAGTACGTTGAGTGTGCTTAACCTCGTTAAAATAACCAAGATTTTAATAAAATCTCTGTTAATTTTCCGATAGCGCAAATCAAGTAAATACCAACATCGTAATCAGATAGTCAGTTTGACTGCATGAATCAACCTCTACTCCGTCCGATAGGTCCCATCTAAATCAAACGGGATGGTATTTCCATCTTCAAAACCATCAATATCTGCACTTATATCAGCCGATCCGGATATGTTGTAATCAAATTCTGTGGTACCCCGCATCATATCTACCAATACAGAACCCATTTGTGAGGCGTTTAAACGAATTGGAATGGTAATCATATCACTATCTGATGCGCCAAGGCGGATGGCATCTGCGAGACGGGTATCGAGCCACTCGCGGCCGTTAACATTCAGTGTATAG
>SKYV01000163.1 GCA_007127745.1 Balneolaceae bacterium | reverse complement strand
GGTGAAGAAGCTTTAGAAATCGGGAAGATAGTTTGAAGTGAGTGTCATCAAAAATGATATTGATTCAGAATTTGGACCTGATGTTTCTTTTAAATCATTTAACTAAACTTCAGATTATTTTGAAATAATTTAGAGTGAAGGCTTTGTAAAACCATCAGGCGGTTTGGTTTACTGTCCGATGAGTGGTCTTGAAAGAATATTTAATCCGTCTGAATAAAAATCATCGGGCAGACGGGCGGTATTGCAAAAACCAATAAAATCGAATAATCAGATCAACAAAATAAATGAAGTACGAAATAATGAAAGGTCTTTTACTTTTTCTATCTGTTATCCTTTTCACAGCAGCTTGCAGCCAGCCTCAGGAAAGTGAAGAAATTACCTATTCCGGAAATCCTCTTTTTGACGGATGGTATGCCGATCCGGCCTCCAGGGTATATGATGATACCTACTGGATTTTTCCCACATACTCGGATTACTATGATAAACAGGTTTTTTTCGATGCCTTCTCTTCACCCGATTTGGTGAACTGGACAAAACATGAGCGCATTATTGATACTTTAGAAGTGCAATGGGCCGACAGTGCCATGTGGGCTCCGGCATCCGTTGAAAAAGATGACAAGTATTACTTTTTCTTCGCTGCAAATGATGTTCATGAAGGCCAGGTTGGAGGGATCGGTGTGGCTGTATCTGATCAGCCGGAAGGCCCGTACGAAGACCTTCTCGGTGAACCGTTGATTAATGATATTGTGAACGGTGCCCAGCCGATTGACCAGTACGTTTTTCAGGATACTGATGGAACCTATTTCATGTATTACGGGGGCTGGGGGCATTGTAATGTTGTTAAGCTGAACGATGACTTTACCGGCCTGGTTCCTTTTGAGGATGGAACGGTTTACAAAGAGGTAACTCCGGAAGGATATGTAGAAGGGCCTTTTATGTTTATTCGAGAGGGCAATTATTATTTTATGTGGTCGGAAGGAGGATGGGGCGGGCCCCATTACCGAGTTGCCTACGCCATTGCAGACAATCCGTTAGGCCCGTTTGAAAGAGAAGAGGTCATCCTTCAACAGGATCCTGATGTAGCCACCGGAGCCGGACATCATTCTGTGCTTGAAATTCCTGGTGAAGATGAATATTACATTGTTTACCACCGCCGCCCGCTGGAAGAAACCCATCATAACCACCGGGTTGTTAGTATTGAAAAAATGGAGTTTGATGAGGACGGCAGAATTAAACCTGTCCAGATCACTTTTGAAGGTGTTCCCGAAAGGCTGCTGGGCAGCCGATAATTTTTTAGGATCAGTAAACAATCGGGAGAGATTGGAGTATAAGATGAGTGATGGTTAATAGCTTGTAAAATCAGATTCAGGCTTTACCGTCATGCTATTCATTTTTATAAAAAATCTGGATTATGGAAAATCAAAAAGGTATGAAGGAAAAATCGGGACTTATTGCAATTGGAATTTCGATTATAATCGGGTTGTTCATTCTTGGCTATTATTTAAACTCTTCGGTTCAAACTTTTAAAGATTACGAACGAACGGTTACGGTGCGGGGATTGGCGGAACAGGAGCACTTGGCTGATGTAGTAATCTGGCCCATCCAGTTTACCGAAGCCAGTAACAATCAGGAGGAAATTTACAGGCTGCTTGATGAAAGTTCGTCTAAAGTTGTGGAATTTTTAAACAATCACGGAATTGCTGATGACGAAATTTCGGTAGATGTTCCGGTGGTTACCGACCGGTCTGCACAACGTTGGGGCGGAGAAATGGGTGGTCAGTTCAGGTATGTGGCATCTCAATCGGTAACGGTATATTCCAATAATGTAGAAGAGGTAAGATCCGTGATGCGAGAAGTTTCCGAACTGGGCAAACAGGGAGTGATTATTTCGGGTGAAGACTATCAATACAGAACCGAATATATGTTTACGCGGCTGAACGACATCAAACCGGAAATGATAGAAGCTGCCACGATTGAAGCGCGAAAAGTAGCAGAAAAATTTGCTGAAGATTCTGACAGTCAGCTCGGAAAAATTAAAACGGCATCACAGGGACAGTTCAGTATTTCAGACCGCGACCGAAATAATCCTCATATCAAAAATGTGAGGGTGGTTTCCACGATAGTCTATTATCTGGTGGATTAGTTTTTAAAAAAATAACCTCTCGAGAGGGGAAAGATTCTGGAGCATTCAGGAGTGTGTCAGATCTCATTTTTTGGAATAAATAAATTGGCCTGCATAAATCTTTAGTAGCTCAATGTTGATTTGATAGATTACTTCTCCCATAACTCATCCATATCTTCGAGGGTTTTTCCTTTGGTTTCCGGAACCATCTTCCACACAAAAATGAGAGAAAGAACACTCATCAAACCATAAAAACCGTAGGTTAAGGTGCCGCTGAGTTCCATCATGGCAGGGTAGGTGGATGATATAAAATAGTTGGCTGCCCACTGTGCGGCAACGGCAATAGCAACGGCTTTTCCGCGAATTTTATTCGGAAATATTTCGGAGATCAGCACCCAGCAGATCGGTCCCCAGGACATCATAAACGATGCGGTGTAGATGATGATAAACACGAGAGTACTGATACCGATAATTTCGAAATAGGAAAGGGCTGCAATCGAAAACATTCCAAATGCCATTCCGGTTGAACCAATAATCAGCAGCGGTTTGCGGCCCCATCGGTCAACAGTCATGATGGCAACCACCGTAAAGATTACGTTCACAAGTCCCATAATTACCGTTTGCAGCAGGGATGCATCAGTTGCTGCACCCATGCTTTCAAAAATACGCGGTGCGTAATAAAGTGCCACATTAATGCCCACAAACTGCTGAAAGACAGAGAGCATAATACCGATGAATATCACTTTTTTCCCAAATGAGAACACCTTGCCGGAGGTGTGCTGACGGATGCTCTGTTTTATTTCTTCGAGAATAAGTTTAGCTTTTCCGGGGCCATTAATTTTGGTTAGAATATCGAGGGCCTCACCATGGCGGTTGGCAAGTGATAAATAGCGGGGGGTTTCCGGAACAATAAACAGAAGCATAAAGAAAAGACCGGCCGGGATGGTTTCGGACAGGAACATATAGCGCCATCCCAATTCATTAATCCATTCAATAGGCTGACCCCGGGCTATGGTATAATTCACAAAATAGACCACAAGCATTCCGAATATAATGGCAAACTGATTTAACGAAACAAGCCTGCCCCGGATATGAGCCGGTGCAATTTCGCCAATGTACATAGGAACGGTAGCTGATGCTACACCCACACCAATTCCTCCCATAATTCTGTAAAAATTGAACATGATCAACAGACCGATGGTAGGTTCGCCACGCTCAAAAAAGAGAAATTCCGGAAAGGCCGATCCAATTGCCGATAAAAGAAAAAGTATGGCTGATATCATCAGCGTTTTTTTACGCCCAAATTTTGTGGCCAGAATACCGGATATAATTCCACCAATAATACAGCCAATTAATGCACTTGAAATGGTGAGGCCGTGAATAAGTGTACTGAGACCCTGGCTTTCAATCAGATAGATTTGAACAGAACGCTCTGCCCCAGAGATAACAGCCGTATCATAACCAAAAAGAAGCCCGCCAAGGGTGGCAACAAGGGTTATAGTGATTACAAATGGTTTATTGTAGCTCATTCTTTGATCGTCCCGGGTTTATTTTAAGACAATGAAAATCAGGTTAGTTCAACTAAAATGATATTTTACCAAACCCAATTCAACCCCAACCATCGAAAAATTGGTAAAAAGTATTTCTTTTTAATCTGATCCTGATTATTGATTATCTGTGAGTTTGACTATTTTTTACCATTATAAAAACACAGTTTGAATTACGATTTATATCGGACATTATGAAAAAGGTTAAACTTTTAGAGATTGCACACGGGCGAAGCGGCGATAAGGGCAATGGAAGCAATGTGGGGATTATAGCACGGCATCCAAAAATCTATCCTTTTTTGCGAGAAACACTGACCGAATCACGAGTGAAGGAGCATATGAAACATATTTGTAAGGGGGGTGTGGAACGCTATGAACTGCCGAATATCGGGGCACTGAATTTTATTCTGAATGAGAGCCTGGGCGGCGGCGGAACTGTATCACTAAAACTGGATGCGCAGGGAAAAACCCATGCTTCAAGCCTGCTGAGAATGGAAGTGGATGTACCGGAAGAACTGCTTCAACTTGTTGAGAAGGGATGACTCTTTTTATCTGATATAAAACTTGCTGTGGATAAATTTGTAAATATGAATCAGCATGGAGGTAAACAGTTTAAACGGATTTATTTTAATGCCCATATCCTTTAGCCTGTTTTGGTGATATTTGAATTGATCTCCGGATCTCATAGTGACCAGATCTCTGCCCATTTCTCTGTGATTATGATGAACGAGTTCTTTTAAACGGTGGCGATATTCCTCTTTACTTAAAAAAACAGACCCATAATCCACAAGGTGTTGAAGTGGCCCGAGCCTGTGTGTACGCAGTTTGTGGGCAATTCGCGAGGAAACCGATTCATCATGGCGCCGGGTGCAGGTAAGTACCTGATGGACAAATCCAAAGTCCGACTCAGTTAAAAGGTCCAGACAGGCAGCCCCGTCGGAGTGCAAATGATTTTGATTGTATAACTCATCTCGTTTTCTCAAAAGATCGGAACGGATCAGCAAACTGCTGGGTGAGCCAAAATAGTAGGTACCCTTCAGTAAATAACTCCGTGCAATTTCTTTCCCGGGAGTATGATGGCTCGGGTAAGGAAGGCCGCTCAGGCTCACACTGTTTCCATCAAGCCGGTAGGAACTTACAATGCCGATGTCAGGGAAACGCTCGGCAACTTCAACCATTTTCTCTATACATTCGGGAAACATCCAGTCATCAGCGTGAATTACTTTGCAGTATCTGCTCTCTCCTGACATCAGTGTAAATACATAATTTCCGTTTTTATAGTGGCCCAGGTTCTCCGGATTCTGGAAAAGTTTAATTCTGTTATCGGTGTCGGCATAATGTTTTGCGATTTCTATAGTACGGTCTGTACTTTTATCATCAGCAATGATGTACTCCCAGTTTTGATAGGTTTGATTTAAAACGCTTTTAATACACTCTTCAAAATATTTTTCTGAGTTATAGACGGGTGTAACAATACTGACCAGAGGTTGCTCCATATATAGATTTAGTGAGGACGATGCATAAAAATTTTTGTGAAAATTTATATCAGATTATATGTCAAAATTTAACAGACTTCAAAACCGATTAGAATTGAAAATTTAAAATAATGCCATATATTCATAAAAGTTTCACCAAAATTACATCCATAAAAAATTATTAAAAACATCTAATCATTTTGTTAATGATTTAATGCCCGTGTATATAATTTAATTTCTATGACTTTGAGAACCGACTACTTGATTGCAGGAACGGGCCCTTCTGCTCTCATCCATTATTTGAATTTACAAAACAGCGGAAAAGAAGCGGTGCTTTTGGGCAGCGGATTATATGGCCAATTGAAACCTGTTGAGTACAGACAAATTGGGAAGCCTGTAAATTTACTTCCAATATTTCCGGTTACAGAATCAAATCTGTGGAAACGGCTGAATCCGAACCTAAAGGCTGATAATCACCTGACACTCGAAAAAATAAATCTGAACGGAATCAGACGCCCCGAATACAGATTGCAGGCGTGTTATTACAATTACCTTCTTCAGCATCAACAAGAATCTGACATTCCCTACATTCTGAGTTATAAGCAATTTGGTGATTTAATTTTCAAGCATCCGCTTACTGAGCTTAAAAAGAAACTGAACAGGAACTATAGATCGGGTCAGCCCAAATATTTAAAAACCGGATTTGTGAATGGTTTGTCTCCCTACTACAGATTTTTAAAAAGCCGGGAACCGTATCCGGTAATTCCGGGAATGATTGAACAAATCGACTATATAAACAAAATGGTTCACACAAAAAAGGGAGCCATCCGGTATAATCATCTGATTTATACACTGCCACTGGATTATTTTTTTGATACTACGGGCCTGAAGAAAACTTTTGAACTGATTTCCGGGGGTGCGAGGTTTTTAATCTATTACACTGACGAGCCTCTGCCGGAAAACCATTTATGGTATTGTTGTGATATAGATTCAAACATTTACAGAGCCTTTGTTCCTCAAAAAAATCTGCTTGTGGTGCAGTTGTCCAGAAAAAGATGGGAGAAGAATCCGAATGAAATCAGCACTGAACTACAAAGTATTACAGGGATCAAAGAGAAATTTCATCATATCGATACAACAACTCACCTGCACTGTTATCCGCTGGATGTGTCCTGTAACATCAAAAAAGAAGAGCTTGCCGGATTTTTAAGAGAACACAATGTTTACCTTTCGGGCAGATTTGCTGAATGGCGGTATATCGATCTTCATGAAGTGGATTATGATCTGAACCAGTATGAAAGAGAGAGTTATGTAAGAAATACGGTTGGTTACGAGTAAATGGCTGTGATCCCTAAACCCCCAACAACAACATATAAGGGCATTCGTTAATATGTTTGTAAGGGCACATTAGAATTGGATTATCAAGAGAATTATGCCCACAAACTTTTATTGCGTCATCAATGAAGTTTTTGTTTCTATATATTCTATTATTCTTGAATTTTTCAGTAATCAGTTTTTCGGGAGAAAAAAAATTATATCAGGACAGAAATGATTCAACAGAAGGTATTTTAGAAAAAGCCAGTGATTATTTTGATACCGGTGACGAGACTGAAGCATTACGGCTATATCTCTCTGTATTAGAAGCTGAACCGGAGAACTATAAGGCATTATGGAATACCAGCTTTATATATACCCGGCTGGGGCGTCAGCAATCCACTTATGAAAAGCAAAAAGAATATTATGAAATAGCCAGAACTTTTGCGAGGCTTACCCTTGATGCACACCAGGATAAACCGAGATCACACTATGTATATGGCGTTTCTTCTTTGGGGCTGGCCGATGATATGCCAAATTCCTCAGAACGAATAGAACTGTTACATAAAATTAAAGAGTATGGCGAAAAAGCCATATCGATGGATCCTGATTACGCACCCTCGTGGCACTTGATGGGGCTTTGGCATTCAAATATTGCAAATATATCACGCAGAAACCGCCTCGCCGCAAAACTAATTTATGGTTCGTTGCCGGATGGGGCAACCAATGAAAAAGCCGTTGAACATTTTAAAACAGCAATCAATTTAGATCCGACTGTTATCATTTTTAAACTTGATCTTGCCCAACATTATCAAGAGCAGGGGGAGCGGGAAAAAGCCATCCCGCTTTTGGAGTCAATACTTAAAATGCAAGCTGTGTCTACATATAATCAATTAAATATGAAAGAAGCAAAAGAAAGATATAATCAGTTGAAATAAATTTTCAGCATATGCCTGCTATTCAATCTATGTTTGTGGCAGATTATTTTGCCTTACAAACCTTCATAAATATCGCTTCTATGCCCGTTACGGATAATCAGTATCCTGAGTTGATCGTCTTTGATTTGATAAATAATCCTGTAGGTATTAACGTGGATGTGTCAGAGTCCGGATAGGCCTTAAACTTCGTACACCCATCCGGCTGGGGATTCTCAGCAGGGCTGTCAATAGATTCAATGAGATTGTATTTATTGGGATCGGGATTTTTTTTAGGAGCTTTTTGAGCATTGCGCTGAATCTTAATCATCCAGCTTATTTTTAATGAGTTCTTTTTTGGCTTGTTCCCAAGGGATATACACACTTTTTGGATCGGAAAGAATACGATTGGCTTCTGAAATATCTTTCTGATCTTCCTTAGCCTGTATCGCTTCAAGGTATTCAATAGGAACGATGGCGGCTACGGCTTTACCTTTCCGGGTGATGATAATTCGGCACCCTCCAAATCCACTTTCGTTAAGCAGATTGGAAAAAGATTTTCGGGCATCAGCACTATTTACGGTTTTCACATCCATAGTTATCTCTGCTATGTAATTGTTGTACCATATATACATAATGTTATCGGAAATAAACAAAATTAAGTACATTTTCCGCTGTGGCTGATCATAGTGCCGGGGTATTACATTTTTTGTTGCTGTTGAGTGGCCAGGATTATGCTTTTCCAAACGAAACTGCACATCCAGAGTTAGCCCGCTTTTCTCACAAATTTTTAAGATGGGACATTTTCGTTGGTTTTTGAGAGGGATTTTTTCTGTGGTTTGCCGGATGGATTTTATCTGCTTTCTGCCCACCTGGACAGGGCTCATCATCGGTGAATGTTGGGTGAATTCTCCTGGTTTATGCACCAACAGGATATAGCTCTCCCAGGGTTGCTGGAGGAAAGAGTACAAATTTGCAGGGGTGCTGCTGATTATCCGCCCGATGGCTCCCAACCCCGTCGGATATTGCCAACGACCTGCCCGATGGTCTGTTTCCATGGGTATCCACTGGTCAGGGAAATATAGACCCGTCGCACACTCATCCGAACCTGTCCGCCAATCTTCAGCAGTTTTTCCCGAATGCTGTGGCACTGTGCTCGTGCCCACTGCGTGCCGGCCAGCCCGAGGCGGCGCAGTTCGCTCACCAGCCAATAGGCGACCGAAGAAAACCACAAACGCAGCTGATTGGCAGCCATTCGCGTGCAGGACGTGCGATCGGCAAACAGATACAACTGCTGCTCTTTGATGCGATTTTCGGCTTCTCCGCGAGC
>SKYV01000185.1 GCA_007127745.1 Balneolaceae bacterium | reverse complement strand
CACGAAATTAAACACGCTATTCAGTACACCACAAACCGATGGCAGGGCGACGCCGGAAGTTTTGACTGGATGGAAATGGATGCCACGCTGATGGAGGAGGTGGTTTTCAACGATGTGAACGACTACTACAACTACATCATGTCGTTCAACCCATCAACCAACAAATGGAACCAGAACTCACCGCATAACAGCTCCATATTTGGCAGGCCGGAACTATCAACTCCCGGTGCATACTGGCATGTAACCTGGATGATCTACTATTATGAAAAGTACGGAATTGAATTCTGGGTGGATGTCTGGGACCGCATCAGGCAGGATTATGTTATTGATAATCAAGGACTTTTTCTCGATTACATCGATCAGGTTTTAACCCCAACCGGACTTTCGGTTGCCCAGGAGCATATTTTGAATCATGTGTGGCACATGGCATCGGGACCGTCTAATTCTCCCGGCGATCGTGGTTTCAGTGATCGAATGAACTACCCGAATTCCAACTTTGTCCAAAACCTCTATCTTCCGCCCGATTCTCCTGCCGAAATTTCCGGGCGTACGCTTTTTTCTTTCGCGGCCAATTACATCAATCTGGAACCGGCCAATGTTACGCTGGGTCAGCCCGCCTTTACCGTTGAAGCGGATGTTGATGGTGTTGGTATTGGAGTGATTGGGTATTTCCGCGACGGCTCCACCGATGTGCAGATCGCTGTAAATCCCAATTCAAACAGGCAGACTTTGCAAACCACCTGGTCCTGGGCCAATTTGGTTGATATGAATGTAGCCGTTGTTAATACAAATCGACAGGAAAATGCTGAATATCGGTTGGAAGTGAGCTCGGTAATTCCGGATGAAGATACCATCTCACAAAATTATCCCAATCCGTTCAATCCCGTCACAAATATTGAATTTTCGCTGAACAGCTCAAAAGATGTGAAAATTGAGGTGTACGACCGCATCGGCAGAAAAGTATCCACCCTGGTGGATGAGCGGCTGAATCAGGGCTTTCACTCCGTAACATTCGACGGAAGCGGACTGGCATCCGGTGTTTATTTCTACCGCATTGTAACCGACCAGAGGGCGGTTACCAAAAAGATGGTTTTGGTGAAGTAAGATTATTTTAAAGCTTTCATCGTTTTGCCTTTGCGAAAGCAGGCATTTCCAGCCATTTAAACTTCTGGAGATGCCGTATCGTTGCACGGCATGACAAATATTAAGAATAGATCCAGCTATCCCCTGCTTAGCAGATCCACCAATAACAGATCGGAAATTTTCAAACCTTCACGGGTCAACCTCAGCCAATCTTCTGATTTTGTTATCGTATTTTGTTGTATCTGACCTGAAATAAATTCAATCTGTTTTTCAGAAAATTGATAAGCGTACGTTTTTTCAAGCTCCTTCATAGAAATCCCTTCTGTTGTTCTCAGGGCCATCATCAGCCGTTCTTCTGCAAGTGTGTGCAGATCTAATTCTTCCTGATCGGTTTGAATATCACCGGATTTATTCTTTAGGTAGAACTTCAGGTCAGCCCTGTTTTGCCACCTCATGGCAGTTCTGCTGTTATCATCATCCCACCAGAATGAATGAGCCGACGGGCCAAATCCCAGATAGTTTTGATGGCTCCAGTAGCTGCTGTTATGGATAGCCTCCTTGCCGGGTTTGGCATAATTGCTCACTTCATATTGATGAATTCCGGCATCACCAAGCAGATTATATAGCAAATCTGAGTGTTCTGATACGATTTCATCATCCGGCGGTTCAATTCTGCCCAGCTCTACCTGTTTGCCCAGCCTTGTTTTCGGCTCTATGGTCAGTGAATAGGCCGAGATGTGGGGTGGATTAAACTCGAGTAGCTGCCGGATGTCTTCCTCAAGCATTGAGAGTGGCTGGTTCGGGTTGCCGTAAATCAGATCGGCGGTAAACGAAGGAAAACCGGTGGTACGGAGTGCTTCAAGTGCATGGAGTGCCTCATTTCTGTTATGTGCGCGGTGCATAAATTCCAGAATTTCACTCTGAAACGTTTGCACGCCCATACTTGCGCGGTCCACTCCGAAACTTCGAATCATCTTCAGATAACTGGAAGTTACATCATCGGGGTTTAGCTCCATGGTTACCTCCAGCGGTTCAAGCCGAAACACATTCTGCATAGCAGAAAAAATCTGCTCAAGCTGAGACTCATTCAAAAGAGACGGGGTACCGCCGCCGATATAAATGGTCTGAACCGGAAGGCGGGAAAAGGGTGAATTTTGGTAGCTCAGAATCTCGTTTTCAAGTGCATCCGTAAATGGCTGAAGAAGCTGCTGACGGGTTTTGAAATAGAAATCGCAGTAACTGCACGCCTGTTTGCAAAACGGTATGTGGATGTAAATTCCGGGCAATTTTTTGGGTCTTGGTTTACTCATTGTTTAAATAAAATTGTGTAAACCTGATTCAGAACCTGTCCGTATTTTGAGGTTTTGGTTGTCATAAAGAGTTAACCAATTCAAGCGGTGCCCTATGCTTTGTGATCTGACTCTTTCAGAGTCTTCCGGTAAAAAATATGATTTGATTCCATATTAGATTTCCCCATATCAAAAATATTTACGATCGTGATTGGTTTTACAATACCCGGTTCCATCACCTTGAAAAAAATGCACCTATCTTATTCGTAATTAATTACTTAGAAAGAGTGAAACATTACCGCTATAAAATGGAATGCCGTTCCGGCCAAAACAAAAAGATGCCAGATAAAATGCGAATATTTTCTATGAGGCATAGCATAAAAAATCACTCCTAATGTATAAGCTGCGCCACCCGCAGCAATCCACAACACCCCTGAAACGGCCATGTTATCAAGCAGAGGTTTTGCAGCGATGATAATGAGCCACCCCATGGCAAGATAGAATGCAACCCATACTTTTATATTTTTTACACCGGTGATCAGTTTTAAAACAATTCCGGTAATGGCCATAAGCCAGATGAGGCCAAACATAATCCACCCAAAGGTTCCATGCAATACACCGAGAGTAAATGGAGTGTACGTTCCGGCAATGAGTAAAAATATGGCCACATGATCGGCCATCTGGAAAATTCTTTTCCATTTTCCATCTCTGATTGCATGATAGAACGTTGACGAAAAATAGAGTGTCATGGCAGTTGTGATAAAAACGGCCGTTCCCACCACTGCAAGTGTATCACCATGGGTTGCTGAATAGTAGATCAGAAAAGGTGCCGCTATCACGGCGGCAATAAGCCCAACAGCATGGCTGATGGTGTTCGCAAGTTCTTCTTTTACAGACTGTTCCTTTTGTGTTTTTTGTGAAAAAATCATAATGACTATAACGCTTCAACCTTTACATAAAGTGTAGAAAATTTTTATTCCCACAAAAGTCGTAAGACCATTTGGATGTACATTGCAATTTCGGGATTCTGATTTCTTTTTGCATCACTGTTTTTAAAAAATGGCAATCTTTATGTAACATTTCACAAGAATATGTGATCGATCTCTTTTTTAATTCAATCGTAAAAAATATGGCCAACATTATTGCAGCAGCAGTCCAGTTAAACAGTCAGCCTGACCTGAAAGTCAGCATGGAACAGGCATTTCTCGCTGTTGAAGAATCCGCCCGACAGGGTGCACATCTTATAACCCTGCCTGAAAACTTTGCTTTTCTGGGGCACGAAAAAGAGAAACAGCAGCAGGCTGAACAAATCAGCCAAACCGTTATGGAGAAGATTCCGGAGTGGGCTAAACAATTTGGGGTGAACATACTTGCCGGTGGATTTCCGGTTCGGGCTGAAAGTGGAAAGGTGTACAACAGAGCGATGCTGGTGAATTCCAGCGGCCGGATTGTATCGGTGTATGACAAAATACATCTATTTGATGTTAGCCTGTCTGATGAAGAAACCTATCGTGAATCAGACACAGTTGAAGCGGGAAATCCTGAACCGGTTACCGGAAATATTGCACTACCGGATCAACTGAATAATGGGGGTAAATCGAGTTTAAAAATCGGGCTCTCCATCTGTTACGATCTGCGATTTCCGGAACTTTATCGAAGATTGGCAGAAAAAGGGGCAGATATTTTAACAGTACCTTCTGCCTTTACAAAGCCCACCGGCCGGGCTCACTGGGAAGTATTATTGCGCGCAAGGGCTATCGAAAATACCTGCTTTGTAATTGCTCCGGCTCAAACCGGTAAGCACGGCCCGACAAGAAAAACCTACGGCCACTCTGTGATTATTGATCCGTGGGGAACCGTTCTCTCCGATGCGGGAAGCGAACCTGGAATAGTTATGTCTGAAATTAATTTGGATGTGATTCAAACTGTAAGAAGCAAATTGCCATCACTCAGCCATCGAATTTTAAAATGAACAGGTTTCAGAGTCGGGACCGAAATCAAACATTATAAAAAAGCCTGCCATAATCACAAAGCAGGCGTTCCCTATTTTCATGATTCCGGGTTTTATTCCAGCCTGAACGGCACTTCAATTTCACTGCTGGTGGCAGTTGTATTATGAAGTGAAACATATGGAAATTCAGCCAAACCCTTGTTTCCCTCGCAACCATCCGATGCATGGTCGTGCATATCCTGTGTTACCAGATTCTGATTAAAACTCAGATCCAGCAGGCCAAACATTTTCATATCTACCCCTGCATTAATCTCGTAACGTGAAAATAACCGGGTACAGGTTGGAAACCGATAGCTCGCACCTACATAAAACTCCTGGCTCAACCGGGGTACAATCGCTTCACCAAATGCACTTAACGACACTTTTGGCAGGGCTATTCCAAATTGCCCGGCCGAGAGGCCACCAAATCCTGCAGCATTCCCTTCAGCAGCATCGGCTCCTGGATTACTGATTCCTCCATCGAGCACGGGTGTGAAATTGGTGCCCTCTACCTCTACACCCAGGTCTCCTGAAAAATTAAATGCGGATTCGAACTGTGCCGTAGCATTCGCCTGGAGCTGTGTGGCAAAAACAAAATGTGGCCCAATTCTGAACCGAAGCGGAATTACACCCACTGTAAAGGGAATAACCAGAGCCGGCATTGGAGGCTCCCAGTTCACTTCACTGTCTCCGCCGCCAGCCATTACAAATTCCATATCAATCCTTCCCTGAAGGCCGCTGTTTTTAAATTCAAACGATTCCGTTTCATGATCGGTCACAGTAAAAGCTGTGTTATTTTCAAATCCGCTAATATTGAGGCTGGCCATCATTCCTCCGGTTGCGCCTCCCGTTTCATACTTTACCAGTAGTGCAATTGTGGCTTCATCTTCACTTGTTTCCAGGGTTCCCTCAACAGTTACATCTCCCAGTTCATACTCCCAGGATGTATCCCCCGCTTTGCTCACCGAAGTAGGCGATAATAGATGTCCGTCATACTCCAGCATCAATTTCTCTGCTGATACCGTTTGGCTGAAATCGAGCGTTTGGGTATGATTAACCTCAAGATTTCGGAAGGCCTCATTGATGGATGCAAACTCTGTTTCCAGGATAATCTCCTCGCCCGAATGATTGACAGATGAGATCTTTCTTAAAGCCGTGTTGGCCAAAAGCAGTATTTCACCTTCTTCGAATGTTACACCGGCATCTTCAAGAATATCTGCCCTGAAAGTAAAGGTGTGAGTTTCTTCATCGAGATGGGTAAGTGCACTGCTTGTTACTTCTTCATCAATTAAAACAGTTTCGCTGCCGAGCTCACCGTGAAAGTCATCGTAAGATGGGAAGTCACCGGGGCCATTTGAATCTGCCCCGGAATCTGTAGATGATGAACAGGAAACAAGTACTGCAGCAATAAACAGACTTGCAGTAAACTTTAGAATTATTTGTTGAAATGAATAGCGATTTGAATTGTTTCTGTAAAACGGTTTCATCAGGTTTAAGTGTGTTATTTTTAAATAGGTTAATAATTTTACTTCAATCGTTACCTTTAATACGAATTAATCATCTGGAAAAGACCAAATTAACCCATTTCTTTACACTTTTTATCTGAATGAAGGAATCTTCTGATGAGCCGGTTTGCCATAAACCAGGAAACAGACGTTTTTAAATGCACGATTACTACAAGAAAAATATCAACACATCCATATTACATTTAACACTCAGAATGCGGCACCAATTCAACAATTTCACTCTCTCGTTGCAGAGTATTAATTTGTGATGCTTAGCAAATATTCTCTGCTCTGAGGCACTCTCTGTACAACCTCCTCAGTTTCATCTTCGATATAAAAATATTCTATAGCCGACTCCTGTGCCGCTCTCAGAAACGCCTCAAAATCGATCTGCCCGGTGCCAAGTGGCACATCGTATTCTGCGGGGGCGCCGCCTGAATAATCGTGATCAGCATCTTTGCTCAAGTCTTTCAGGTGTACCAGCACAAAACGATCGGGATATTTCTTAAGCAACTCAACAGGATCATGGCCCGGATGAGCCACCCAGAACGTATCCATCTGAAAATTCACATACTTCGGATTGGTTTCACGAACCATAAAATCAAACAGTGTGCCGTCTTCATAGGGCCTGAACTCATAACCGTGGTTGTGATAGGCAAACCTCAAGCCGTGCTCTTTCAGCTCTCTTCCCGCACGGTTAAAATCACGAACTGATCTTTCTGCATCATCGATCGTGAATGGGCTGTCGTGCGGTATCCAAGCAACACGCACAAACGAGGCCCCAAGGATTTTTGCATTTTCCGCCACTTGTTCGGTGTCATTCACCAGTGCATCATATCCCACTCCCAGCGACGTACACTCCATCCCTCGTTCATCAAGCATCTGCCGAACCTCTTCAGGCGAATAACCGAACAGGTTGGAAAATTCGATGTTGGTGATTCCCATCTCTTTGATTAGATCAAGCGTGCCTTCAAAATCAAATTCAAACTGATGCCTGAAGGTGAAAGATACCACACCCGGGTCGGGCAGAAGCTGTTCTCCTTCCTGGCCCTGAAGAGTTGAAAGATTTGCAATAAAAAACAACGAACCGGCAAAAAAGATAACACCGAATAAAAAACGTAATATCATTTCTTTGAGATTAATTTTCGATTTGTCTGAGCAAAATAAGCTTTCATTGATGAATATTCTCAATGTAATCTTGCACATTCTCTTCAAGCACGCTCAGCGGCACACTGCCGCTCAGCAAAACCACATCATGGAATTCACGAAGATCAAACTTATCCCCCAGCTTTTCTTCTGCCATTGCCCGAAGTTCGCGAATTTTGATTTCACCCATTTTGTAGGCAAGCGCCTGTCCCGGCCAAAAAATATAGCGGTTCACTTCCGAGCGGATATTGTGAAGTGACAGGGCTGAATTGGCCGCCATAAACTCTATGGCCTGTTCCCGGCTCCAGCCTTTGGCGTGCATTCCCGTATCCACCACCATACGCAGAGCGCGCCACATTTCGTAACTCAGCCGGCCGAAATTGCTGTATGGATCGTCATACATTCCCACTTCAAGTCCCAGTCTTTCCGAGTAGAGAGCCCAGCCCTCGGTATAGGCTGTAAAACCGGCCGTGGTTCGGAACGTTGGTAAATCTTCCAGTTCCTGTTGAAGAGCTATCTGCAGATGATGTCCGGGCACGGCTTCATGCAGAGATAACGCCGTAACTTCGTAAAGCGGACGGCTCGGCAGATCGTAGGTATTCACGGCATAAAAACCCGCGCGGGTTCCATCTGCAGCTCCCCTGCTGTAATAGGCAGTGGCCGTTCGGGGCGCCAGGTAGTCCGGCACTTCCATAATTCCATACGGAAGCCTCGGCAATGTTTTAAACAATTCCGGTAGTTTGCCATCCATCGTTTTCAGAACCAAAGCCGTTTCCTTCAGCAGTTCTTCTGCCGTTTCTGCATAAAATTGCGGATCGGTTCGAAGAAATTCAACAAAGCCATCAAAATCATCCCCGAAGCCGGTTTCTTCAACAATTTCCATCATTTCGCCGCGGATTCGCTCCACTTCATCCAGTCCGGTTTGATGGATCTCTGCTGCCGAAAGTTCCAGGGTCGTGTGAATTTCAATCAGGTACTTATAATACTGATCTCCGTCAGACACATTTATTATCCCGATCTCATCGGCTGCATTTGGAATATATTGGTCTCTCAAAAATTCGTAGAGGCGGGAAAATTCAGGAATCACCACCTCACGTAAAATATCTTGAGCCTGTTCTTTAAGTCGTGCCTGATCTTCTTCAGAAATAGAACCGGGAAAATTTTTGAACGGTTCAAATAACCGGCTCTCCTCAGGATTCTCTTCGATGTGTGCTGAAACGGACGCGAGGTAATCCTCAAAAACCATTTTCGGGCGTACAAACCCGATTCCCACTCCTTTTTCCATCCGCTCGATGTAGCCGCTGTTGTATTTCGGAAAAGCAGCCAGTCGACTCAAATAATTCTCATAATCCTGAGTATTATTCAGCGGTACCCGGTTGGCCAGGTCGGCAAATGTGGCGTGATAATCCCACCAGCCGTTGAGGGGCAGAAGATGGTCATTCAGTTCAAATGCTTTCATGGAGTTGGTCAGCAGAATCTCAAAAATATCGTAGTTAAGCTGATCTTCTTCAGAAAGATTATCTCTGTCGATTTCCTCCAGCCGGTTCAGAAATATTTCAGATTGATGATACCGATCCGCCACGGCCTCAAGTCCTGTTTCGGGCAGCCGGTCGTTATAATCATGCACGCCCTGCGAGGTGGCAAGCATCGGGTTGATCTGCAGGTTGTATTGATAATGGTCATCAAAAAGTGCCTGGAGTTTTTGCTCGGCAGTTTGGGGATCTGATGAGATAAAGAGAATGAGAAGCAATAGGTTCTGTATCATATAAAAAGGTATAT
>SKYV01000195.1 GCA_007127745.1 Balneolaceae bacterium | reverse complement strand
GGCCACCAGTATATCACCCGGGCCAATACGCTGATGAGGGTTGAAGGCAATACGCACTTTTTGGAGAGAAATAACTGAGCGTTTTGGCTGATGTCAACACTATCTGGCAGCTTCCAAAAATCTCTCATCAAACAGGCCAAATAAAATTTCCCCATCAGCAGTGGACAGTTCAAGGCCCAGGAGGTAGGCTGCCGTTGGCGCTATCGAGCGGATATCGATCACCTCGTCAAGATGCTCTCCATTTTTTAAATCGGGGCCTGCTGCCACAAACACAGCGTCCATTTCATCAAAATCGGTTAAAAAGCCGTGATGCCCCACACTGAAACCGTGTCGGGCACTTTCTACGATGTATTCATCTCCCTGCACAAAACTGATGAATCCGTAACCGGGCACGGTTGAGAGCAGAATGTCTCCCACCTGATCTGATTCTGACGGATGAGGCAGCCCGTATTTCTTGTAATCTTCGGGGACGAGAACCTTGTAAATACCTTCAAAATCAGTGAAAAGCTCTACAACTTTTTGAGCCGTATCTTCATCGTCCGGGTCATCCAGGTACACCATTGCAAAACCGCCGTTTGTAACTACCTGTGCCAGGCCTCCTGTGATACGGTTCGATTCATCAACTTTAAGCAGTCCGGCATCCCGCAGTATATTATTTGGGAGAATGGTTCTGGCAGTGCTTGTAAAACCGTGATCGGAGACAACAAAAATGTTGGTGGTTTCCCGTTTCCCGGCCCGCTCAAGAGCCCGGAGTATCTCTCCCACATGGTAGTCGGCCAGTGCAAGAGCCGTAAATCCCTGCTCGCTGTTTATGCCGCTGCGGTGGTGTGTGCTGTCTACATTCAGCAGGTGCAGGAGCAGCAAATCCGGCATGCGGTTTTCTATGATATACTGGGCCGATTGCATCCAGACTCTGTCTTTACCGGCGTTGCTTTGGTTCCACAGGGCAAAGTTTGTCATGTCATCAAGAATGCCCTCCTCGTAAAGATCCCACTGAAGATCGAGTGTCATATTTCCCACACTGTTGGGCACATCGGGGAAACTGTCGTGCAGTGTACCTGCATTTCTTGTGGCAGGCCAGTTCACTTCGGCTGTTGTCAGCCCTGCTTCAAACGCAATATCGTAGAGTGTGGGCACGGCAACCAGGTCGTCTTTGTCGCGGGATGCCTGTAAGGTTATCGGTAAACCACCATTGGTGCGCCTCAGTTGGGCATTATAAAGCAGATGATGCTTTTCCGGGTGCACACCTGTTACAATCGATGTATGATTGGCCCATGTTAACGACGGATTGGACGGCCGCAAACCGTTGGCCCAGGTGCCTTCTTCCGCCAAAGCACGAATTACGGGAATCGGTGCCTTTTGATCCCAAAGAAGGTCTGCGGGAAAACCGTCTATACTGATTATGACAACAGGATCGCGATCCTGTTCTACCGGTTTATCGTTATTCCCCAAAAGTAGCATGAGAGAAAAGAAAAAAATTAAAATCTTCATAGCCGCAGTAATTTTTTAAATACAGATTTCATCATCTCGGTTTCAGGTTAGCTCTAATTTACCGCCCGATTATAAATATCTGATGATTTGCCCCCCTTTTTAATCTGTAACATGTACATACACAAAACATTTCAGGTTCTATTCCAGAAATTGTGGCGCGGTTCGGTGCTGCCCACTCTGCTCAAATGCATAGGCAATTTCCAGCAGAACCGGTTCGCTCCATGCCCTGCCGAATATGGAGAGGCCAACCGGCAGTCCGTCAATGGTTCCCATCGGCAGTGAAATAATCGGATAGCCGGCCCGGGCTGAGGGGGAACTGGACGACAGCTTAAAATTATCTCCCAGAACCAAATCAGTTTTCCAGGCAGGTGACCCGGTTGGCGAGATGATGGCATCCAGGTTGTGTTCGTCCATCACCCGGTCGATGCCTTCTTCGCGGCTGTGTGTGAGCATATTGTCGAGTGCTGTCAGATATTCTTCCGAATCCAGTCCGTCCATTTCGGCAGCTCTTAAAATCAGGCTGCGATCAAATCTTGCGGTTTCAGAAGTATCAGTACGGGTCAATTCAGCCAGTTCTTCAATATCCCGGATGGGTGTATTTTCGCCAAGGTTTTCAAAATACCTGTTCAGCCCGTCTTTAAATTCAAACAGCAGCACCTGAAAAGCATCTCCGCCAATATTTTCCTGTGAAATCTGATCTATTTCAACAATCTCTGCTCCCATTTCCTCAAACCGACGAACGGTTTCTGCCATCAGTGTATCCACTCTGAAATGATTGCCCAGCGGACTTGTGTAAAACCCGACTCGTTTTCCCTGCAAGCCGTCTTCATTCAAAAATTGAGTGTAATCGGCATGAAGGTGTTCATCAGCAGCCCAGGTCATCTCATCCTCTTCGTCCACAACTGCAAGTGCTCCCAGCAAAATAGCGGCATCACGTATGGTTCGGGTCATCGGGCCGGCACTATCTGTGGTGTACGAAATGGGGATGATTCCAGTTCGGCTCCACAAACCAACAGTTGGTTTTATTCCAACAATTCCGGTGGCATTTGAGGGACAGACAATGGATCCGTTGGTTTCGGTTCCCAGCGTCACCGTTGTCAGGTTGGCTGATGCAGCAGTTCCCGAACCTGAACTTGACCCGCATGGATTTCGGCTCAATTCATACGGGTTCTTTACCTGACCGCCCAGTCCGCTCCACCCGCTTGAAGAAAAATTGCTGTGAAAGTTCGCCCATTCGCTCAAATTGGTTTTGCCGAGTATGATGGCTCCCTCCTCTTTCAGCCTTTTTACGATAAATGCATCTTTCGGAGGAACCGAGCCTTCCATAAATCGTGACCCGGCTGTTGTGGGCATATCTGCTGTGTCGATATTATCCTTCAGCAGAACCGGCACACCGTGCAACACTCCCCGCAAATTGCCTGATTCCAGTTCTGCATCCAACTCTTCTGCAATTTGCAGGGCGTTTTCATTGATCGTCAGAACCGAATTAAGCTCCGGCCCGTTTTGATCCAAATCCCTGATTCTGTCGAGATAAGCCGATACAACCTCCTGCACCGTAAATTCACCGCTTTGATATCCCTGCTTCAGCTCATCGATGGTAATTTCTTCCAGGCCGAACCGATCAAAATCGGGTTCAATTTGCATTTCGGGTAATTCGCATCCCAAAAGCATCATGGAAATCAAAATTACAACAGAAACTGATATTAAAGGCTTTTTCATTATTTTAATAGGTGATTTTAGTTAAAAATCAAAAACAACTGGTTTTATCAATCCGGATCGAATCGCCGCCGTTCTTCTTCCTGAGTCCACTCTCTGTACCGATCGGGATTGTATTCAATGATACTGGTATCATCAATCCAGACACTATCGAGGACAGAAATGGCAAAAGGCCGCACCATAACCCGCTGGCTGTCTTCTGCAATTACATAGAGAATGGTACCACCATCAAAGCTGCCAATTAAACGCGCATCGGCATTCGGTGAGTCCCATACATCGCTGTCAAATTCGGTAAATACCTGTTGTATAAATTCATCTTCATTGAGATGCAGTTCAAACGGGCTGATAAAGCGCAGCATAAACCCGAAAATCATGAAAACAATCATTAATATTCCGGTCCATTTCATCACCAGCCAAAATGCACCTGAATCTTTTTTTGTAGTGATCGGGTTTTGGCCCTTTTCCTTTTCACTCATAAAACGGCTTGATGTGATTTAATTAATGATTCCTGAATTAAATATAACTCACAAATTTGACATTAGCTTATGGATGTCATTTTTGACCCTCCCCAATCCCTCTCTGAAGAAAAACATCTCGCAACAAAAAACTGGCTTGGTTCAATGATTATTCATCACAACACTACGGGGAACTCCGCTGTGCTTCGTACGCCCGGAGGTTGTGGTTTTTTGCCCTGGCGCAAACAGCCTGTACCTGTTCCTACACTGGCGCAAGCGTCCGCTTGTGCCATTGGGGCTTGTATGATTAAAAACCCGGTTAACCCTCAATCATCCGCTTCACAAAATTCGGGAGAGCAAATGCACCTCTGTGAACCTCAGGGTTGTAATAATTCAGAGATTTTAAAAGTTCGGTGTTGGATGAAGCTCGTTTCAAAACATCATCACTGAGAGGAGACATCTTTTTGGAGGCACACGCCATCGACCACATTCCCGCCGGATAGAGCGGGATGTAACTAAGGTACATTTTTGATATCGGAAACAATTCGTCCAGCGCCCCAAACACTTTTTTCATACTCGGATAGTACGATTCCACCCACGGGCTTTCGGTTTGAGCTGTCAGAACCCCATCATCGCTTAAAGCATCAAAACAGAATTGAAAAAACTCTTTTTTAAAGAGGCCTTCGGCCGGGCCAACAGGGTCAGATCCGTCGATGATGATAACATCGTAGGGCTCATTTACATTCTTCACAAAGGCAATGCCGTCTTCATACAGGACATTCAACTTCGGGTTATCAAAATCACCAACTCCGGGAAAATGAAGTTTGGATGCCTCAACAACGGTTTCATCAATCTCAACCATATCAACCTGTTCAACTGAGGGGTGCTTCATCACTTCGCGGGCCGTACCACCATCACCCCCGCCGATAATCAGTACTTTTTTTGGTTCGGGATGTGTGAACATGGCCACGTGGCTGATCATCTCGTGATACACAAATTCATCCCGTTCGCTCAGCATTACCATTCCGTCAATGGTCATCAGATTGCCCCAGGTGTCGGTTTCGTACACCTCAACAAGCTGGTATTCCGATTGTTTTGAGAACAGCAGTTTTTTCAGGCCGACGGTGAGTCCGGTTCGTTCATTGTAGAATTCTTTGTATTGAAGAGGCATGGTCAGGGTTCAGATATTTTAAATGGAATATGCCAGTGAGTTTGTTGAGTGCAATAAGTCGGAAGACGGTAAATGCAACCGTCAGACGAGACTCAGAACTATTTATACCATAAAACCGCACCAGCAAAAACGGCGCCTGTACGTTCTACTTTGTGTTCAATGCCAATGCTTTTAATCTCTTTCAGTTTCCGGTTTCTGTAGTCAAATGCATCGATAACCATTTGGCGTACAATGTCTTCAACAGTGGTCAGCGAGGCATGGTCTTCAAACTCCATAATCACACCGGTTTCACTTTCATCTTCCGGTATTCCTACCGCTATGGCAGCAGAGATCAATCTGCCCGGGGTGGTCCCGTCAATTGCAGCATAGGCAAGCGGCACAAGGCCTCCTTTCGGAAAATCAATACTGTCAACCGAAACCTGCTCTGCGGCAGGAGGTAAAATACTGCTCATTCGCATTAGATTGGTATCCCCCACTCCGGCTTCAAGCAGAGCTTTATCAAAAGCATTGAGCCGGGTGTGTCCTTCAGCAGCTCCTTTCACAAGTGTATAGATATTTGGAGTTTTTACCATCATAAAAGATTCCTCAAATTTCGGTTAATACGCCTGATACTCCTGGTTGGGTTTAAAGAGCAATTTCTGACCTTTCGGAACTTTGAACATTCCCCGTTTCATCTCCATGCTTGATACATTTTTCGATTCAAAACTCTCTTTTAGCTGCTCCTGGATAATCCAGGGATCGATCGTATCACCGCAGGTAAAAATATCAACCGCTGCGTAGTTATATTCCGGCCAGGTGTGAATGGCAATGTGTGATTCAGCAATGACGATCACACCGCTGATTCCATAAGGGCTGAATTTGTGGAAATTGTGCGATATTATTGTCGCCTTAGAGGCCTTTGTTGCCTGAATAAGAGATGTTTCAATATAGCTCACATCATTTAATTTTGACTGATCGCAGTCGTAATACTCCACAAGGATTTGTCTGCCAAGAGCTTCCATCTTAATATTTTGCTTAATTGTTTAAAAAAATGATGTCTCAGTCAAAATACTGATTGACAAAGTGAAATTTTTTGCAGTCCATAAAGATCAGATTGATTATTCTTTTGGACCTGGCTAAATCATGATTCTCAAAAACCAATAAATTACACAGAAATTAATTAATGATAGCCACCTCGAAAAAAATTTCCGATAAAACAGCCATACAAATTTACAGAAACCTTTTATTACCTCGTTTAATTGAGAACCGGATGCTGTCTTTGCTGCGGCAGAATAAAATTAATAAATGGTTTTCCGGTATCGGCCAGGAAGCCATTTCCGTAGCTGCAACTCGTAGTGTGGGCAAAAACGATTATATTCTGCCGCTTCACAGAAATCTTGGGGTTTTTACCACGCGCAACGTACCACTTTACAATCTTTTTTGCCAATTATTCGGGCGTATGGATGGTTTTACAGGAGGCCGCGACCGTTCTTTTCATTTCGGAAACATGGAGTACAACATTGTTGGAATGATCTCCCATCTCGCTTCCAGCATGCCGGTAGCCGATGGTATTGCCCTTGCTCTTAAACTCAAAAACAGTGATCAAATTGCAGTAAGTTTTTGTGGTGACGGAGCCACAAGTGAAGGTGATTTTCACGAAGCACTGAACCTCGCCGGTGTTTGGAAGCTTCCGGTAGTTTTTATCATTGAAAATAATGGATTTGGACTCTCAACACCGGTCAATGAGCAGTATGCCTGCGAAAACCTTGTCGACCGTGCTGCGGGATACGGAATTGAAGGGATGATGATTGACGGCAATAACTATTTTGAAGTAGAGGACACCGTAACCAAAGCAAGAAAAATGGCGCTTGAGGGCAGGCCGGTTCTGATTGAAGCCAAAACGTTCCGAATGCGGGGGCATGAAGAGGCATCCGGCACTTTTTACGTACCGGATGAAGAATTGGAAGAATGGGAATCGAAAGACCCGATCCAACGGTTTGAAAAGTGGTTGTTCGAAAACGATACCGTTTCAAATGAAGGTGAACTGGAAGAGATAAAAACAGAAATCCGGACTGAATTTGAAGATGACCTGCAACGTGCACTAAATGCCGATGACCCGGAGTTTAATGAGAAAACCGAACGGAAACGGGCCGGATTGAAACCACAACCCTCACCTGGCTTAAACGGAAAAGGTCAGCCCGAATCGGAAAAAAGGATGGTGGATGTCATCCAGTTCGCCCATCAGCAGGCTTTTGATGAAGATGAGCGATTTATCCTATTGGGACAGGATGTGGCTGAATATGGTGGAGTCTTCAAAGTATCGGAAGGTTTTGTTGAACGATACGGCAAAACCCGGATCCGGAATACACCGATTATTGAATCTGGGCTGATTGGCTCGGGAATTGGCCTCGCCATTGAAGGTTTCAAGCCGGTTCTGGAAATACAATTTGCCGATTTCATATCCTGCGGTTTTAATCAGATTGTAAATAATCTTGCCAAGGGAGGCTACCGCTGGATGCCGGAGATGAATATCACCATACGAGCGCCGCACGGGGCCGGTGTGGGTGCAGGGCCATTTCACTCACAAAGCCCTGAGGGCTGGTTTATGCAGTTTCCCGGACTCAGAGTACTGGTGCCCTCTACTGTGGAAGATGCTCAAAATATGTTGTACACCGCTCTTCATGACCCCAATCCTGTCCTCTTTTTTGAGCACAAAAAACTATACCGGAGCATAAAAGCCTTCACCTCTGATTTTTGCCAGATTGTGGATATTGAATCGGCTTCTGTTGTTAAACAGGGAACCGATGCGTCCATCATCACATACGGAATGGGCGTCCACTGGGCGCTGGATCTTGTGAAAGAGTATGCAGAGCGGGGTGTGGATCTTGAAATCGTCGATCTGCGTACGCTGGCTCCCATCGACTGGGAAACCATAACCCGGTCTGTCCAAAAAACAGGCCGTGTACTTCTTCTTGAGGAACCAAGTGAAGTTCTCGGCCCGATGAGTGAAATATCCGCAGGTATCTCCGAACGTGCATTCGAATTTCTGGATGCACCGGTCATTCGCTGTTCATCACTTCACACACCCATCCCCTTCAACAAAAAACTTGAGGAAGGTTATCTGGCCAATTATCGATTGAAGGAAAAGCTGGAACAGCTTTTGAGTTATTGAGGTGCCTCGTCCTGCCGCAAACTTCCGCTTGTGGCAAAATTATTTCAAGGCGGAAGCATCCGGTTACTGACAGATCGCCCACATTAATTTCCGTTTGGCTACGGGCAGAATGGTTTGATCGAATGGAAAATCGAGTTTGGTGTCGAAGGTGTACGTTGCGGGATTCGGAAGCTCTTTCTCTTCGCGAATTAGATTGAGCTTGATAGATCCCGGTGATAGCTGTACACCGCCCTGCTTCAACGCTTTCAAAAAGCGTGTTTTGAGAGAGCGGTAATCATCTTCCGAGCTTTTGAAAATGGAAAGTTCAAACCTGAAAAGGTTCAGTTTTTGTTGCGCGTTATCAGGTACAAAGAAATATCCCTCATCGCGATAACTGGGCAAAATTCCCACATGCTCTACCGTCAGCTCATTTTCAACATATTCGTGAATGGCAATTCCCTCTTTTATCACTTGTTTAATTTTCGGGAGTGCCCAGGTAATCAAATTCTCAACGGCAGAAAGATCCGTGCCATCCACAAAAACAACTTCATGTTCGATGCGCCGGTTCACCCAGTCTATTTTTCCGATACGTTTGGGAAACTGGTTTCGCAAATCAGATAACCGGCTGATGACATCTCTCAGCGTTCTGTGGATTTTTACAAGTTCACTGAGATGAGGATAGATTTTGTAGTATTGAAATTCCGTTGAGATTTTTTTGAGTTCTGCCAAAATGATGTATTGGCGTTTCTCAAAATCATCATGAACCTTTGTAAAAAGATCCAGATTTAATCGTGATTCTTTCATCATGTAGCCTCCTGTGATGATTTATGGGAATAACAAAACAACAGTATTTAAAAGAAGTGATTTTGTCAAGAGTAAAAAATTTGAATAGGTCGAAAAGCCATCGAAGTGCTGCTTGACATCTAATTGGTGTTAAATAACCAATTGC
>SKYV01000219.1 GCA_007127745.1 Balneolaceae bacterium | reverse complement strand
CCATACAGCAGCTACAAAAAATGCAGTGAAAAAACCTGCCCACAGACTTTGAAACAAAAGTGAAAGAGAAAAGGCCGTAATTATGGCGAGCGCTCCTCCGACCAATAATGTAGAATCCTTCGGTTCCGCTTGCGCTCCACTCAGGATAACAATTGCATTATTTAGTGTGGTGAACAGGCGCATTTCAGTCGGGACGAAGTCGAAGGATCTCCTTATCCTGGGCATGAGCTCATCAAATGCAATCCTTTCAAATAAATGGCTTTTTTATTCGGGAAGGAACTTTATGTGAGATGAATCAGGTTCATATCTTATCCGTCAGGAAGAAATGAGAGGCAGCCTTCGTTTTTGTGCAGCCGGATTATCAGGTAATCTTGTGCGGAGTTTGCAAATAATCGTGGATATGGTGCCTTCGCATACAGATCACTAAACATACAATCGATGACATTCTTGCTGCTTATTTTATCTTTTCCGGGCATTCTCTTTGCTCATTACACATCTGACGAATGGCACGGGCAGGATACAGGCACCATCATTATCGAGCTCGAAACGATTAAAAACCACGACGGAGTGATCCTGGTTTCATTATATGCGGATGAAAACGGTTTCCCTGATGAGTGGGAGAAGGCGTTCAGATCAGAAATTGTGCCTGTCACTTCAGAGCTACTGGAGATCCGGCTTGAGGATATTCCACATGGAACCTACGGACTGGCCATTGTTCATGACGAAAACGAAAACATGAAACTCGATACCAACTTTTTTGGTGTTCCGAGAGAAGGGTACGGGTTTTCTAACAACGCAAGAGGCCGGTTTGGTCCGCCGCGATTCCCTGATGTACAGTTTACGCTCGACTCGGATACGTCACTCCATCAAATTAAATTAAACTACTAACGAATGGGGCAAAACAAAAAAATTGTGGTGATTGGCAGCGGGTTTGGCGGGTTATCCTCAGCCATTCGGCTGGCAGCCAAAGGCCACGATGTAACCATCATTGATAAGAGAGACAAGCCGGGCGGCAGGGCGTATCAGTATGAGATCAACGGGTTCAAATTTGATGGCGGTCCTACGGTGATTACCGCTCCCTACATTTTTGACGAAATTTTTGAAGCCGCCGGCAAAAAGCGTGAAGACTACTTCGAACTGGCTCCACTCGACCCGTTCTACCGTATTTTTGACAGTAACGGGAAGCGCTTCGAATACATGCGAAATGAGAAAGATGTGCTCCGGGAGATTGATCGCTGGAATCCGGCAGACAAAGATGGATATCTGAAGTTTACCAAGAGAACAGTTGAGATCTTCAACCTGTTTCATCCATACACCGACAAGCCGTTTCTCCGTTTTAAAAATATGCTCAAAATAATGCCGGGGGTGATTCGCTTGGGAGCCTATTCTGGCACTCACAGCTATGTGAAAAGGTATATTAAGAACGAATTTCTAAGAAAAGTCTTCTCGTTTCATCCGTTGTTAATTGGCGGAAATCCGTTCGACACTCCATCCATCTATCTGCTAATCATGCAGTTCGAAAAGGAGTGGGGTGTGTACTATGCGGTTGGCGGTGTGGGTTCTATTGTAAAGGGCCTTGCCGATCTGTTTGGCGAGCTGGGGGGAACGGTTAAGCTGAACAGTGAGGTAGACCGGATTATGATTCAGGGCGATTCCGCTACCGGAGTTAGGCTAAAAGACGGCACCGTAATGGAGGCCGATATTGTGGTATCCAATGCAGACACCGCGTTCACCTACCGAAATTTGATCCCCGAAAAGGCACGGAAAAAATATTCGAACCGTCAGATCGACAGAAAAAGCTACAGCTCATCACTGTTTGTGGTCTACTTTGGAACCAAGAAAAGATATCTCGATTCGAAGCTCGCCCATCACAATATCATCGTCAGCAAAGAGTACCGACGATTGATGAAACAGATATTTAAAGGGTCGAAACTTCCCGACGAACTCGCCCTCTACCTTCATATGCCAACGCGGTCTGACTCATCGATCGCTCCTGAGGGATCTGAACTTTTCTACGTACTGGCATTGGTGCCAAACATGAAGGCGGATATTGATTGGGAGAAGATTGCCGAAGATTACAAGAACAAAATCCTCGACTTTCTTGAACAGCACTACCTGCCCGACCTTCGCGAGAATATTACAGCGGAGCACTATATCGATCCGCCATATTTTAAGAATACACTGAACAGTCACTACGGCGCAGCGTTTTCGTTTACACCCACTCTGCTGCAGTCGGCCTACTTCAGACCACATAACCGGTCGGAGCAGTTTAAAAACCTCTATTTTGTAGGAGCCGGTACTCATCCGGGAGCCGGAGTTCCTGCGGTACTCTCATCCGGAAAAATTGCTGCAGAGCTGATCGAGTCATCAATAAAACAAAAGAGCGCATAATGCGAAATGCCTACGATATCGGTTTTGGTAACAGCGAACAGGAGCTGATCATTGATGAGCTTGAACTTAGCGGAAAACTGCCCAACTGGGTAGAAGGTACGCTGCTGCGCAATGGTCCGGGCACATTTAAAGCCGGTGAACAGAACTACAGGCATTGGTTCGACGGGCTGGCGATGCTGCACAAGTTTACGTTTCGGGATGGTAAGGTATCGTATGCGAATAAATTCCTGGAGTGTAACGCATATAGTGAAGCGAAGGGGGAGGGAAAAATTGCTTATTCAGAATTTGCCACCGATCCCTGCTACTCCCTTTTCGACCGTGTGAAGGAGGTATTCAATCCTCGTTTTACCGACAGTGCTAAAGTGAATATCGGAAAGCTTCACGGCAAGTTTGTGGCACTCGGAGAGCCGTCACTGCAGGTGGAGTTCGACCCTGAGACATTGAAATCGGTTGGCGTTTTCGCCTACGATACCAAGGTGAAACAGCACGTAACCACCGTGCATCCCCATAAGGATAACGATGCCATTGTAAACCTGACCACGCGATTTGGACGTGTAAGCAACTACAGGTTTATGCAGCTGGAACGGGAACAGCCGCCACAGCTTATTGCCAGGCAGAAAGTGAAGGAGCCTGCGTATATCCACAGTTTTGGGATGAGTCCCAACTACCTGATTCTAACCGAGTATCCATTTGTGGTGAATCCTCTCAGTATTCTATTTCATGCCAAGCCCTTTATCGAAAATTATAAGTGGAAACCGGATCGCGGTACGCAGATCTATATTTTTGATCGCCATACCGGCGAGCTGGTAAAACAGACCGAGACCGATCCCTTCTTCGCCTTTCATCATATTAATGCATTTGAACGGCAGGGTGAACTGATCTTCGATATGGTAACCTACCCTGACCCCGAAATTATTGATGCGTTCTACCTGGATAGAATCAGGGCAGAGGATAAAAAACTTCCAGGCGGCGAGATTCGCCGCTATCGTCTGGATCCCACAGGGAAAGGTAAGGTGGGCAGCGAAATCCTATCTGACGAGGGTGTTGAACTGCCGCGCTTCGATTACGACTCACTCAATATGGATGGAGAGTATCGTTACGTCTACTCCATTGGGGTGAACCGGGCGAAAGAAAATAGCTTTTACGACCAGATTGTAAAGTCAGACCTGAAAACAGGCAACTCCCTGGTTTGGCAGGAGGAGAACTGTTTTCCCGGTGAACCGGTGTTTCTTCCCAATCCGGACGGTAAAGATGAGGATGATGGGGTGAACCTCTCCATCGTTCTGGATGAGGCAAACGGGAATTCGTTTCTGTTGGTTCTGAACTCCTCCGATTTTAGTGAGATAGCCCGGGCCACTATTCCACAGCCGGTGCTTTTTGGCTATCATGGAAACTTCTATGACACAATCTGAGAATATTAAAAACCGTTTGGGTCCGGCCTGATGCTTCAATTTCTCCTGGCAACATTTCTACTTCTGTTAAGCTCAATGTTTGAACCCTCTCCGGATAGTTCTGCCGTTGAAGAGGGAGTTGGAAATATTTCGGGTGAGGTGATTGATGCCAGAAACCTTCGGCCTCTTCCGGGAGCTACAATTTTAATTGATGAAACCGGCTTGGGCACAGCAACCGATGCCGATGGAAAATTTCGAATCGAAAATATTCCCACAGGAAGCTACAACCTCACCATTCGCTACATCGGCTATAAAACTGCCCGAAGGAGCAATGTTATTGTGAGCTCGAACCGAACAACTGCGATTGAAATCAGGCTGGAGGAGGATCTGATTGAAGGTGAAGAGCTTGAGGTGCGCGGTGATTTTTTTGAGAGGCCAAGAGACGCCATTGTGAGTAGTCACTCCATGAATTTTGAAGAGATTCGCCGCAGCCCGGGCGACCTGGTGGATATTCAGCGTGCCGTGCAGGCTTTGCCGTCGGTAACATCAGGCAGTGATCAGCTAAATGAGATTATTGTGAGGGGAGGGAATCCCGGAGAAAATCTTTTTATGATGGATAATATCGAGATTCCAAATCCAAATCATTTTGCGGTTCAGGGTGCAGGTGGCGGACCAATTAACCTGCTGAACAGCTACATGGTGCGGGATATCGATTTCTATGCGGGAGCATTTTCCGCCAGATATGGAGATAAGGCGTCATCGGTAATGAATATCTCTCTCCGAAACGGCGCAACCGACAGGCTTCGTGGAGAAGCTTCTTTGGGGATGGCCGGTGCCGGCGCACTTTTTGAGGGCCCTGTTTCCTCGAACGCCAGCTTTATTTTTTCAGCACGCCGAAGCTATCTCGACTGGATTGTGCCCGCAACCGGACTCACGGCCATTCCGAACTATTTTAACACACAGGGCAAGTTTACCTGGAATCTGAACAGCGATCATACCCTCTACTTTAACGGAGTGTACGGCAGCGACCGGATCAATATCGAGGGCGGAGATCAGGCAGGCTACGGCCGGGGGGCAGAAAATCTGGATACTCAAAACTCGCAGTATATCGCTTGAGCCACTCTTCGGTCACTTTGGTCTGATAATCTCTTCTCATTTACAACGGTATCGTCGGTACAGAACGATTACTATGTAGAGGTGTACAATATGCCGGGGCGGGATATATTTTTTACAAATAACTCTGTGGAGACAGAAAATACTATCAAGACCGATGTTACCTACCTGGCCAGCCGAAATGTGGAACTTAGCTTTGGGGCTTCCTTTAAGGATGTGAACTTCGATTTTGACCTGGTGAATGACGCCGATACGCTTTTTATCTACGATCAGGGGCAGGAAGATCAAATTGTGGGAATCTTCGATATCTATCCTGAGTACAGGGTAAACGAGGATGTTAGCTCCTATAAAACCTCGGCCTACTCCCAGCTAACGCTCGATCTTCTGCGCTCATTCAGGGTTACCGCAGGATTGAGGTATGACTATTTTGACTACAATGAATTTTCATCACTGAGTCCACGGCTTGGCCTTTCCTATTTTTTAAACTCGGATACGTCCCTGAATGTCGCTTACGGAAGGCATTTTCAGTCTCCGGCCTATAATGAGCTGGTTGCGAATCAAGCCAACAGGAGTCTGAATAACAAGTTTACCGAACAGTATGTGATTGGAGTCGAACACATTTTCAGGGAAGATCTGAAGATTGTTCTGGAAGGGTATTTCAAAGAGTATTTTGATGTGCCGGTTCCGGTAACGTTTACATCTCCGGACCCGCTGCAGTTTGATGACGGCACGCTTGTTAATGCGGGGAGTGCGGAATCTGTGGGTATAGAGTTGTTGCTTCAAAAAAAACTGGTCAACAGTTTCTCAGGTATTTTAAGCTACACATATTACGAGTCGAAAGCGGTAGATCCCCGAAACAACCGAACCTATAACTGGGATTATGATCACCGCAACATGCTTACGCTCATAGCCGGTTACCGGATGACATTTTCGGACCGGGATTGGTACCAGAGAATGAAATCGAATTGGTGGTTTCATACGATTTCATGGCTTCCATTTATGCCATCTGATCAGTTCGAGATCAGTCTGAAGTTCAGATATCTGGGCGGGCGACCCTACACCGAACCTGTGTACAGGCCTGAACTGCGTGAGTGGGTAGTGGAGGAGAATCAGCTGCTTAATACAGAGCGTTATCCGGCCTATCACCGGCTGGATCTTCGGATTGATAAGCTCTACGCCTATCGAAACTGGAACTTCACCATCTTCTTTGATGTGGTAAATCTTTATAATCGCGACAACCTTTGGAGCTTCCAGTACAATGATGACGGCAGCGTAGACAGAGTGCTACAGTTTAACACCTTACCGGTCGGCGGAGTTACGATAGAGTTTTAACAATGCTATGTTTTCACTTTGCGCCTGTGACGCACAAATTTGTATAAAAGCAGCAAGGTGAGGTGTGTGCATCTTGACAAATTCCTTTTTTAACGTGTTGGGTTTCAAAAAAATGAGCGCGGCATTTTCTCACAATTTCCCAAACGGGCTTTCAATCATCTGATGTATGAGTCGAAGTTAGGTTCTGACGATATTTTTGGTTAAATAAATACTCATCAATTGATATCTTAAAAGCATTAATCTGCGTATTCCGATACCTGCTTACAAAATTCCCGCTTTCATACAATGTCTGATACATTCAAAGCACTCTTTGCTCACATTCTAACGGCCTCAGGGGTACTGCTTGCCCTGTGGGCATTGATACTCATAGTAGAGGGTGAAGCCCAATATTCGCTGATACTCCTGGGAATCGCTGCAGTCATTGATACCGTGGACGGCACCCTTGCAAGGCGCGTTGATGTAAACAAACATCTGCCGGAAATAGACGGAGCTTTGCTTGATAACATCGTGGATTACCTGGTCTGGGTATTTCTGCCGGTGGTCTGGGCAACCTATTTTCTTGATCTGTATTTTCTGGCAGGCGCGGCTGTACTGATCTGCAGCCTTTTCGGATTCAGCCATACAGAGGCGAAAACAGATGCAAATTTTTTCCGGGGTTTCCCCTCCCTCTGGAACCTTGTGATTCTTTATCTCTATGTGTTGGGTGCCGGCCCGCTGTTTACAACGCTGCTGATGCTTATACTGGCAGTCCTTGTGCTTGCTCCTTTTACATTTGTTTATCCCAGCCGCACTGTGCAATGGCGGAGGCTCACCCTGCTGCTGTCAGTGCCTTATTCATTTATGCTGATCGTCATGCTGATCTATATGGATAAAACGCCCTTGTGGATTACGATTTTATCCTTTTACTATCCCGTTTATTATGTGGTTGTTTCCTGGATTCTCTCTGCCCGTAAAACGTGAAGAAAATGAGATCCTGGCGTCTCTTAATGTTTCTCAACGCCCATTGCAGTTTAAACCGGCAAAACACAGCCATGAAAATGCAATGTTTGATGAAATCATTTGGAATCAAAAAAGTGAATCGTTCTCGTTATATTTGATGTTACAGAGAGTAAACAGGTTTAACCTTAAAGATTTCAAAGAAATTTGAGTGATAACAAACGTTTTATCAAAGATCTGGCCGAAGCACACAGGAATGCTACAAACTGCCCACCGCCCAAAGAAGTGGTGCGTTTTTTCGATCGCCTTCTGGACCTTCTGTTTCCGCAATTTTCCGAATCGCGCTTTACCGAGGAGAAAACCGTACAGAATCGGATTGATATTCTGAAAAAAGAACTCCGGCTGCTTCTGGACAAAAATACCGAATGTATGAAAAGCCAGGAGGAGGGCGTTGTGGATGAAATTTTCCGGAAAATTCCGGACATCCGTTCGCAGCTTTTGCTCGATATTGAAGCGATTTACCTGGGCGATCCGGCCGCCAAAACCAGAGAAGAAGTGGTGCGCAGCTATCCCGGTTTTTATGCCATTTCTGCGCACCGTTTTGCTCATTATCTGCTCGACCTGGGTATTAAACTGATACCGCGTATTATCTCCGAAAACGCTCACCGGCGTTCAGGCATCGACATTCATCCGGGAGCAGAAATTGGCAATTTTTTCTGCATCGATCACGGTACGGGCATCGTTATAGGAGAAACAACGGTAATCGGTTCCCGCGTAAAAATTTACCAGGGAGTAACACTGGGCGGGTTGAGCGTTAAAAAAGAAGATGCACGGAAAAAACGTCATCCAACCATCAAAGACAACGTGGTACTTTATGCAGGAGCCACCATTCTGGGCGGAGACACCGTGATTGGCGAAGGCAGCATTATCGGCGGAAATGTTTGGCTGACCAAAAGCGTGCCGCCAAATTCAAAAATTTACTACCAGGCAAGAATGACAAATACCAAAGGCGAAGGCGAAACCGATACGATTACGTTTAAGTAAAACTTCTCCTCCCGAGAGGGGATGAGTTATACGCCAATTTTTAATTTGTTAAAAAGAACTTATGAAACTTGATGAACTGATTGGTAACACACCGCTTGTAGAACTGAAACAAATTCCATCAAACAAAAACGTGAAAATTTTCTGCAAGCTTGAGGGGCAGAATCCCGGCGGAAGCGTGAAGGACCGCCCTGCGCTGGGGATGATCAACGGGGCACTGAAACGGGGTGAAATCAAACCGGGCGACACTCTCGTTGAAGCCACCAGCGGCAACACGGGCATTGCCCTGGCAATGATCGCCGCCATGAAGAACCTGAAAATGAAGCTCATTATGCCTGAAAGTGCCACCGAGGAACGCAAAAAAACAATGCGGGCTTTTGGTGCAGAACTGATCCTGACGCCGGCAGAAAAAACGATCGAATATTCACGCCAGCTTGCCGATGAAATGGCAGATAAGCACGGTTACTTTCAGCTCAACCAGTTCTCCAACCCCGACAACTACAAATTTCACGAACAAACCACCGGTCCCGAAATCTGGCGCGACACCGGCGGTAAAATCACACATTTTGTTTCGGCGATGGGAACAACCGGAACCATTATGGGCGTTTCGCGATATCTGAAAAGCCAAAATCCTGATGTGCAGATTATAGGTACACAACCGACGGAGGGTTCCTCCATTCCGGGAATCCGACGGTGGTCGCCAGAATTTCTGCCGAAAATTTTTGAACCGGAACGGGTTGACCGCACGATGGATGTGAGCCAGGCCGAAGCCGAAGAGATGACCCGGCGAATGGCAAGGGAAGAAGGAATCATGGCAGGCATGAGCAGCGGCGGTGCACTTGCGGCGGCATTGAAAGTTGCCGGCGAGCTGGATGAGGGATTGATCGTTTGTATCACCTGCGACCGCGGTGACCGGTACCTGAGCTCTCCCCTGTTTGACAGGTAAGATAGCTGTAAAGATGACCAAACCGGATCTCATAGCTGGCGCAAGCGTCCGCTTGTGCCTCTGGTACTTGTGCCCATCCAATAAACCCAGGTCCCACGAAGGCAATCAGACGATTGAACCAGTTTCAGTGGTCAATCCTCAAATATTGTTCATCAAAATCAATGCCGGGTAAACCTGACGAAATTTTTACTGGCTCATTGCTATCTTGAAATATGAAATACTTGAATTTTGACAGGTTATGATAAGCCAAATCAACAAAGTGTTCAGGCAGCGATGGATTTGTCTGTTGATTCTGATCTTTGCGGGTTTTCTAAACGAAGCATCGGCACAGTTCACGTCCCAAATTCTCTACTACGAGAATAATCGGCTGACGTATGTTTCGGATGAAGAACATAACCGGATTCCCGATTTTAGCCATGCCGGGTACAAAGGCGGGGGTGTGCCACTGCCAGATGTTCCCGTAAAAATTACCGTTGATCCCGTCCCGGGCGATAATACTGCCCACATCCGCAATGCAATCCGTTTCGCAGAAAACCTGCCGCTTGATGAAAATGGTTTCCGAGGAGCTGTACATCTGAACGCCGGAATCTATCAGGTATCAGGTAACATCACAATTCGGAAAAGCGGTGTGGTATTGAGGGGAGCTGGTGATGGTGAAAATACCGTAGATAACACCATTCTGCTGGTATCAGATCGTGTGCGCGGAACGGTTCTTACGATTGGCAGTGAAAACATAAGCTGGACACAAGCCCTTCCCGGCACTGAAACCAACATCATCACCAAGCGAGTACCGGTTGGGGCAAGAAATGTTGAAGTGGAAGACGCCTCTTTATTCACAATCGGTGATCAGATCATCATTCGCCATCCCAGCACTCAGAAGTGGATTGATGCAGTGGACGGCGGCGGAACAGAAGACGCCCCGCACTGGCAGCCCGGATTTCACGACATTATGTACTACCGCGAAATTACCGGCATCCGTGAAAATATCATTTCTGTGGATGCTCCTGTGTTTAATCATTTGGATAAAAACCTGGCTACATCCTACATCTACAAGCCCGATACAGAACCTTTTGTAACCAATACCGGAGTGGAAAATCTGCGAATAATCATTCAGACAGCAGGGCCGGAATCAGAATCTCACGCTGAAAATGGCATCTTTTTTCAGGGAGTTCGAAATGGCTGGGCCGATCGTGTTTCGCTGCTCCATTTTAGCCATACCGGTTTTGGCACCCGCATTTCATCAAACATTACCATCTCCAATTCAAAAGCACTGGAGCCCCATTCGAGACTGACCGGCGGGCGCAGATATAATTTTAATGCACATCTTTTTTCTAATAATATTTTATTTAAAAATGTCTCTTCTTCGGATGGAAGACGCAGTTTTATTTCGAACGGCACTACCACAGCGTCGGGTATCGTGTTTCACAATGCCACTTCTCTCAGGGCGCGCGGGTCTTCGGAGGGGCATCAAAAATGGACGCACGGCCTGCTTTTTGATCACATCACCTTTGAGGAGCCCGTACACTACAATGTTCTCTCGCTGCACAACAGAGGAAATTTCGGGTCTTCACACGGCTGGTCTGCGGCTCATTCGGTTGCCTGGAATGTGGATGCAGGCGGGAATTACATTTTTATCCAAAAGCCGCCCATGGCACAAAATTACGGAATCGGCAATCAGGGTAATATTTCCGGACGCGGGCTTTTTGATCAACCCGAAGGATACATTGAGGGAAACAACCTGCTGCCCAATCCGGTTTCTCTCTATCAGGCCCAGCTTGATGAACGCCTTACCCGCGGCACCGCTCCGGATACACCGGTACATTTTAGATTGTCCAGTAAAACAGAAAATGAAATAAATCTGCATTGGAAACATCTTGAACTGAACGGATCCTCAGAAATCCTGATAGAGCGTTCTGAGGATGGCGGCACCTCGTTCACTCCGATTGCATCCGTTGCCGGAGACTCCACGTTCACAGATCTGAACATCGCTGAGAAAAACTATCTGTACCGGATCAGGGCTTACGATGGCAATTTGTTTTCGGCTTATTCAGCCCCGAAACGTACTACCCCGATTTTCAACAAAGAAATTTTTTCTGAATTCGGGCTGCTAAAACCCGGCAGCGCATCCCTTTTACCGGTTTCTGATAATCCGGATGCCGGTATTCATTTTTCCTGGGATGAACTGGAGACTGAACGCGATCTGGAGATCACATACACCTGGCTTTTTGATGAACCCGGTGGAGATTTTTCGAACCCGGTATTAAACATCGACTCACTGCCCGCACAGGAAACTAATGTACCTTATAATGAAATCGGAAAAATTATGAGGGATCGCGGATTAGAGGTCGGAGATATACTACAAGGAAACTGGACAGTAAAAGCCTCATCAAAAACTCTTGAAAAGTGGTCGGATAGTATTCGTGAGGTCAGCTTTATGAAAGAGTCAGAATTTTTGCCCGAGTCACTTTCAGATGAAGAATTTCAGATAAAATTGATTCAGAACTACCCCAATCCGTTCAACCCGGCCACAACCATCGAGTACCATCTGGGTGAATCAAGCAATGTACAGATTGAAATTTTTGATATACGAGGCACTCGTGTGGCTGAATTTGATGAAGGGCGGCAAAACCGGGGCACTTACCGGATACATTTTGATGGAGGGCATCTTGCCAGTGGCATCTATTTATATCGGGTGATAACAGATCAGGCTGTGGAAAGCCGAAAAATGCTGCTGGTTAAATGATGAAGCCTGCGATACCGGCAAAATTATTCATATCGCAGTGATTCAACCGGATCTACCTTGGCTGCTTTCAGTGCGGGAAAAATTCCGGCAATCAGCCCGATCAGCACAAGCACCGACACTGTGATGACAACGGCCAGTGCTGAAATTTCGGGTTTTCCGAGAAACTCACCCGGGCCATCAGTCATATTCAGTGCCAGCACTCCCTGAACGATAGATGCAGAAACGGCCAGTCCCAAAAATCCTCCCATAAACGAGATGAAGAGTGATTCAAACATAAACTGCACAATGATGTGAATTTTTCTCGCTCCAACTGCCAGTTTAATCCCGATCTCCCGGGTGCGCTCTTTCACAATCACAAACATGATATTGGCCACACCCACGCCGGCTATCATCAGCGTAAAAAATCCGATGGTGAAGAGAAAAATTTCCATTCCGGTTGCCACTTGCTGGTTCATCTCTTCCATTTCAATAAAATCCCACATCGGCATTGCCTGCTCGTCATCACGGTGGAAGTTGTATTTGGACGCCATCACCGAACGGATACCGGCCACTATATCTTCCTGCATGGATGGATCAGAAGGGCGGATGAGCATCGAACCTACATATCTGTGCCCGTAAATATTTCGGAATGTGGTGTACGGAATGATCGCCCGGAGTGCGTCGGGACCGAAGTTCATTGATGTTTGCATTTTTGGCTGAAGGATTCCCACAACGGTAAACGGCTGATTGTCCAGCCTCACTTCCTGGCCTACCGGATCTTCTTCACCAAACAGGCGGGTTGCAATTTCATCCCCCAAAACAAGAACCCGCCGGGCCTCATCCACATCTTTTTCGTTGATAAACCGCCCTCCCGCCGCCGGATACATGGTCCTCATTATTTCAAAATCCGGATTCACACCTTCCATGTAGGTGTTAGTAGTGGTTAAATCGGTTTGAAGGCGTGTGCCGCCACGGCCATACTGCGGACTTGCGTGAGAAATTCCTGGTACGGCTCTCTCAATTAACCAGACATCCTCTTCAACAAAACTGATTCTGCGCCCCTCGGGATGGCCTTCGTACGCCATGCTTGTCTGACCGCCGTAAACCATAATCACTTGATTTCCCGCACCCAGCATACCTTCCATCAGTGCTGTACCCAGTCCCCGGCCAAAGGCAAGCAGAAGCACTACAGAGAGCGTGCCCCAGGCAATGGCAACAAGCGTTAAAAACGATCGCAGCTTTTGCTTTCTAAGGTCGGAAAAAAATTCTCTGATAATGGTCAGCCACATATTAATTCTGAATTTAAAAAGAATATTTCAGTTCAAATAAATACAGAAGGTTTTGCAATACTGCCCGTCAGACCGCTGATGTTGCGGTTTGACGGGTTAAACATGTTTTTAAGACACCTGTCGGACGGTAACCCAAACCGCCTGATGGGTTCTGCAAAGCCTCTTGCATGTGTATTGAATAATCGATCAACACACATTTCAATCTCCCCTCACGAGGGGGAATCTTTTACCTCCGCAAACATTCAACAATATCGAGTCGGGAGGCTCTCCAGGCGGGCAAAAGCCCGGACGAAAAGCCTACAATTCCCAGCACGGCAAAGGCAACCAATCCCACTTCCGGCGAAAAATAGGGTGATCCCACAAATTCCTGAATCGGAAGGTTCTGCGTCATTTTAATCAGCAGCCACCCGGTAAAAAAACCGGCAGCTGCACCAATACCTACAATCAAAAAGGTTTCTGTAAAAAACTGCCCCATGATGTGATGCCTCCTTGCGCCAGCCGAACGGCGTACCCCGATCTCTTTCATCCGCTCCTGAACGGCCACAAACATGATATTGGCCACCCCGATACCGCCAACAGCCAGTGTGAAAAAACCGATCAAAGCCAAAAATCCGTTGATCCCGTAAAACAGAACATTAAGAAACTCGCGAAATTCGTTGGTATCCCAGATTCCGATGGCGTCGCGGTCGGACGGATCGAAGCGATACTTCCGGCCCATCACTTCATAAATTTGTGTCTGGATGGATTCGGAAAGCGCCGGACTTTCGGGCGTGTAAAGAATCATGTTGATCATATCAGTGCCCATCATTGTAGAAAACGTGGTGGCGGGAATAAATGCACGGTCGTAATCGCGCTGTGAGTAGGATGAATTCTGTATTTTATCCTGCATCACGCCAATTACAGTAAACGGTGTCGAATCTACCATCACCTGTTTCCCCACGGGATCATCATCACCGAACAGATTTTCTGCCAGCCGGTTTCCCAGAAAGATCACCCTGCGCCGTTCTTCAAGATCTTTTTCATTCAGCCAGCGTCCGCCCTCGGTTTCAAAAATATTGCGGATATCCGAGTAAACCGGATACACTCCCCCGATGGTGGAATTACGGCGGCTCTCCCCGTAAGAAACCTGTAAACTGCGCATATATTCTGGTGTAACTACATCCATATCCGGAATCTGATCTTTCAGCATCCAGGCATCTGCCTCGCGAAACCGGACGGGACGGCCAATTCCATACCCTTCATACGCCTGGGTGGTCTGACCCGGAAACATAATGGCAAGCTGATCGCCCATACCGCGCATATTCAGAATGGTTTGATCACGAAAACCGATGCCGAATGCCAGCAGCAAAATCAGTGTGGCCGTTCCCCACATAATTCCAAAAATAGTGAGGAAGCTCCGGAGTTTCTGGCTGCTCAGGTTTCTGTAAAGGTCTGATATCAGGCTTGAAAACGACATGTATCGTAATAATCAAAAGTTATCGTACCGTGAGTGTTCTGAGTGGTTTTTCCAGAACTTTTTCGCCCTCTTCAAGGCCATCGGTTACCGCTACAGTGATGGCATTACTCAAACCAAGATCAATCTCTTTCTCGATGCGTTCTGACGAATTTTTACCGGGTACTTCAACAAACGCTCTGCCGTCTCGCATGGTTATGACACGCTCTGGAATGGTCAGGGTATTTTCCATGCGCTCAATGATGATATCGGCATTCGCGGAATATCCGGCCCGCAAAACAGTGCCGTTTGTGTCGGTAATGGTAATCTCAACCGGAAATACGGTGGCATTATCCTGCTGCCGTGCTTTCAGTGAAATTCTGGACACTTCTCCAAGAACACTCACTCCCGGCAGCGCTCCGATTTTTATTTGGGCCGGCATCCCTTCTTCCAGTTTTCCCACGTCAATCTCATCCACCGTTCCCTTAAACAGCAATTGTTCCATTCCGGCTATGCTCATCAGAGGTGTGCCGGCCTGATAGGAGGTAAGCGGAACAACAGGCTCACCAATATCTACCATTTTTTCCAGGATAAACCCGTTTATCGGCGACCTGATGACCGATTCGATGACCGTATCTCCGATAGAAATTCTGCCGGACTCCAGCAATTGAAGGCGTTCCCTGTTGATCTGCATTCTCACTTTTACATCGTTGAAGCGCTGTTCAAGCTGCTCGTAATCCTGCTGTGAAACCAGATTGCGTTCGCGGAGGGATTGCATCCGCGACAATTCTTTTTGAAGGTTTTCTTTTTCGAGTTCAGTTCGCTCCAGATTTCGTTTGGCTTCGGCAAGCTCAAGAGGGGTTGGATCGGGCCGAACTTCAATCAGTGGCTGGCCTTCCTTCACATATTCACCGGGTTCGGCAAATATTTTACTGACAACCCCTGATATTTTCGACTTCACTTCAATCTCATTTTCGGGTTCAATATTCCCGACAGCAAGAGCTTTTTCAACCACCGTTCCGATTTCGGCTGTTACATGGGGAGGCAGTTCATCACCGTTTTTATCGGAGTTGTTTTGCAGGTAATAAAATGCTCCCGTTCCAAAAACGGCTAAAATGATGAGTGTTATCCAGATTCGTTTTCTTTTCATGTTTCTGTCTTTTTAAAAATTCAAAAAGCATTTACTGTTGAATTTCTCTACGAGACTTTTTTCCCAAAGGTTTCTTTTCGCTACACATTAATCTGGAAAAAGTTGGTGATAAAAATATTTTGTTTGCCGAAAAGAAGATTAATCAAATTGTTAGAGCACCGTAACCGGCTTTTCAAATTTCAAATTGGGAACATGCACTTTTAATTAAATTACATATGGGTGCTTGCAATAGAAGTCAAATGAGACATTTTTGATAGACACCTGTTTGTCCGGTTAAAACCATTTACCTTTTCAAAAATTCAATTATTTTAGAACTGATTTTTTTGATCCAATATCATCGCAGCCACATAACCCAATATCACATGTATATTTCCATATTTTCACGATTTGTTCTCTTTTGTTTGACTGCAATTCTGTTACCGGCAACTGTTTTTTCCCAGCAGGATCAACCCATTTCAGACAGGTATGAACGTGCCGAAAATATGCTCTGGTGGAACCTGAACGACAAGGTTTACAACATGTCTGTGACTCCTCAGCAGATTGATGAACACAGTTTCTGGTACGTATTGGCCACACGAAACGGCAGTGAATATTTTCTGGTGAATATTGCCGATCAAAACAAAGAGTATGCATTTGATCACGACCGGCTCGCCCGTGCTGTAGAATCTGAACTGGACCATGCCGTCGATCCTGCCGAACTGGGGCTTCGAAATTTGATGTTCAGCGATGATCATTCTACAATCCGGTTCGAAAAAAACGGCCACTATATGAACTGCTCCCTGCAAACCTATGAGTGTGAGGTGACGGGAAGTGTGGTTTATCCGGAGCCTTTTTCTGTTCTCTCGCCGGACGGAAACCGGGCCGTTTACACCCGCGATTATAACTTCTGGCTGCATGATCTTGAGAACGATGAACACACACAGCTCACCACAGATGGCGTGGAATTTCACAGCTACGGAACGGACAATCACGGCTGGAGACGGTCTGAGCGTCCAATTTTGATGTGGTCACCCGATTCGAAAAAAATTGCTACGTTCCGCCTCGATGAGCGCGATGTCGAAAAAATGACCCTCTGGCGTACACAGATCGGCAGGCCTGAAGCCGATATTTGGCCGTATGCCCTTCCCGGCGATTCCATCGTGCCGATGCTGGAACGCGTGATCATTGATGTGGACCATGGCGAAACCATCTGGCTCGATACGGAGCCCGATCATCAGCGGGCATCCAACTGCTGCGGACTGCTCCGCGACGGAAACTGGACCGATATTGAGTGGAGTGAAGATTCCCGTCAGCTCGCGTTTGTCTCCACCTCGCGTGATTACAAAGATGTAACATTAAAAATTGCCGATGCCGAAACGGGAGATGTTCGCGAAATTTATCACGAGCATGATGAACTCTTTTTTGAATCGAACCTCACTTCGCGGGGTATTCCGAATTGGAGAGTGTTGCACGAAACGAACGAGTTCATCTGGTTTACCCGGAAAGATAACTGGGGCCATCTCTACCTGCATGATTTGCAAACCGGAGAACTGAAAAATCGGATTACCGAAGGTGACTGGAATGTGATTGATATTTTGTACATCGACAAAGAAAAAGAAACCATCTATTTTACCGGAGTTGGCCGTGAAGAGGGCAGAGATCCCTACTTTGTTCACTATTACAAAATAAATTTTGATGGCTCCGGCCTCACTCTGCTCACTCCGGAAGATGCAAATCACTCCGTGGATGTAAGCAGTGATGCTTCCTGGTTTGTGGATACGTTTTCTACCTATGAATCGGCTCCTGTTTCTGTTTTGCGTGATGCTGGAGGAGAACTTTTGATGAAACTTGAAGAGGCAGATATCGATGATCTGCTGGAAACCGGCTGGCAGCATCCCGTTCCAATTTCTGTGAAAGCACGCGACGGCGAAACCGACCTGAATGGTATCATGCTGCTGCCTACCGATTTTGATGAGAATAAAACCTACCCCATCATCAACTCCATTTATCCCGGGCCGCAGAGCGGAAGTTTGGGGTCGCGAAGTTTTTCGGTCTCCCAGCGCGGAAATGCCCAGGCCCTTGCAGAACTCGGTTTTGTGGTTGTTGCCATCGATGCACTCGGCAGCTCGCCCATGCGCTCGAGAGAATTTCACACTTACTACCATGGTAACATGATAGACAACGGCCTGCCCGACCAGATTGCCGGCATGAAAGAATTGGCCGAACGCCACTCATTTATAGATATTGACCGGGCAGGGATCTACGGCCACTCCGGAGGCGGATATGCAACGGCGGCCGCACTGCTGCAATATCCTGACTTTTTTAAAGTGGGCGTGTCGGGTGCTGGAAATCACGATAACCGTGGTTACACCTACTATTGGGGAGAAAAATACCAGGGACTGCTGGAAAAGGAAACCCACGGCGATAATTATGAAAATCAGGCGGTTCATCTGCTGGCGGAAAACCTGGAGGGCAAACTGCTGCTTTCATACGGAACGATGGATACCAACGTGCATCCGTCCATGACCCTGCTGCTGATTGATGAACTGATTCGCCACAACAAAGATTTTGATCTGATTGTGATGCCTAACCGCGGACACGGATATGCAAGTGAACCCTATAAAATCAGACGAACGTGGGATTATTTTACAGAGTATCTGCTGGGTATAGCGCCGCCAAAAGAATTTCAGCTCCGTCGGTAAACTATTGGGAATGACATTCAACAACATTATTGTTAATAAAATGTGAATTCGTTTCTTTTAATACACTTATTCCGTTCAGAACTTTGACAAATCAACGAACATATCGGCCGAATTACCGGGTTCAATCTCTGATTGCAGCCGTAGCCTTACTTACGGCCGTCTGTACCGTTGACCTTTCCGCACAGGCCGGTTCGAAGATTGATCAGCTTGAATGGAATACTGAAAAACTGGCGGAGGGAATTTACTGGAAAACCTATCTCGGAAATGACCTTTTTGATTCCAGGCAAAGCATAAACATCATAGAAATTAGTTTGGACAGTTCATCTGTTGAGTATCAGCTTGCCTGGAATGAAAACGGCCTGATGAAAACCAGTGATTTTGCCGATCAACACAATGCACTTGCCGCGGTAAACGGTTCTTTTTATGGGGCTGAAGGAGAGTCTATCGTTTTTATGAAAGCTGATGGCGAAGTGATTTCATCCGGTGCAGTGGGGGGCAATCCTTTTACGGAGCGTGGCGGATTTGGCTGGAACCGCTCAGGTGAGCCGGTTATAATCCCTAAACCGGAAGAAGGATGGCAGTCAGTGCAGTATGAAAATCTGCTCAGTGCCGGTCCGCTTTTAATTTATGATAATAACGTTCAAAACTTTAATGACGATCCGTTTCACCAAAACCGCCACCCGAGAACAGCATTAGCACTCACATCAGACAACCGCCTGTTGCTGGTTACCGTTGACGGACGCTCTTTCCAGTCGTACGGGATGACCATCAGCGAACTTTCCCGGTTTTTATCCGGTTTAGATGCCAGGTATGCACTGAATCTCGATGGGGGCGGCTCCACATCTATGTGGATACGCGATAAGAAAAATGATGGGATTGTGAACTATCCCAGCAATAATTTCGAATTTGACCACGAAGGTGAACGGAGTGTGTCGAATGCGCTCATTATCAGGGAATTAAACAAATAATATGTCAACGATAAAGTGATAAGTGGAACAAAGACTTCCGAAGTCTTATAGTTTATTAGAAAATACATTGTTCATTAATTCTGTCACTACTTGTGGCAGAATTGATGAAGACTTCGGAAGTCTCTTTCGCCTGATAAAGACCTGACAGTATTCAAAATTTTAAGCTTGATATTACACTAACCCCAAACCAAAACAGATAAAAAAATGATCAGAAAAGCAAATGCAGTTTGGAAAGGACCTGGCTTTAAAGGTTCCGGAACATTAACAACTCAAAGCGGAGCATTCAGTAATCAGCCTTATTCATTAAAGCTCAGGTTTGAAAATGAAGATGGTAAAAAAGGAACCAATCCGGAAGAACTCATTGCAGCAGCCCATTCCGGATGTTTTGCAATGGCACTCAGCGTCGAACTGGAAAAGGCCGGATATACAGCGGATACGCTTGATGTAAAAGCAAATCTTAGCCTCGATAAGCAGGGTGAAGGATGGGCCATCACAAAAATCGTACTCAACCTGGATGCAAAAGTACCGGATATTTCAGAGGATGAATTTGACAAGCTGGCTCACGGCGCCAAAGACGGGTGCCCGGTTTCTAATGTTTTGAGCTGCGATATCGAACTCAACTACACGCTAAATCACTAGTTTTTGTGATTTGGCTAATCCGTGAATTGAGACAGGAATCTCTAATTTTTCACAATCGATGATGCTTGCAGGCTCCGTTAACAATCGGAATCCTGCAAGGCTTCGATCTTTTTATCCACGCTTTCTGCGCCGGATGAAAAACACTACGATTGCGATCACAACAAAAATACCAAATGCAGGCCAGACCCAGAGAGGAAGCGTAAAAGCCTGTTTCAGGCGGTCCTGGGGTTTTTCATATTCAGCGGGAATAACCGGCAGGCCATTTTCACCTGTTTCGTGAGATAGAGTAAAATCGAGCAGTGCCTGCCACACTTTTAACTGGGCACCATTCTGATAAATAATGGTATCATCCAGCTCAACGGGTTCACCGTTTTCATTTTTTAACTCCATTGCCAGATTGGGTACAACCTCACCCACCAGCGGCAAAAATCCCGCAATGTAGTGGTCGGTAACCACATGAAGAAGCTCTTCGCCGTTTCTACTCAGTTGACGCAATTCTCCGTCATCCCGCACAAGCGCGGCATTTAACACAGCACGGGATGTGGGAATCGGGGTATCCAGAAATGGAATTCTAAATAAGATGGCCCGATTTGGATCGTACATTTTCTGCAGACCCGAATATTGAAGGAAATAGGTGTTGTCCATCATTTCAGACAGTAAAATGGAAACCTCAAGGGCATTTCGCACCTCTGCCTCCGTCAGATAAAACGAAACCAGCGGATAACCGGGATTTCCATCATCACCGGAGCCCAGCCCGCTTGCCATCACGAGATCGTAAAACGATATCATTCCTTCCGACCACTCCTCTGTGCCCGGTACAATATCAGCCCGGATAGCTCCATTTGCCTGAACGGCTACATCCACGTTTTTTCCGGTGGCTTTTTCACCCGCCTGTTTCATGGCATCGGCAATATAATTTCCGATTGCTGTTTCTCTCTGCCAGCGTCCGCCGCGAATTGCAAACGAAGATTCAGCCACAGGTTCAGCAATGTCATTCACTGCACCATCCGTCAGATCAGCTATCCACTCGTTCAGAATAGTTCTGTATTCCTGCACCATGTCTGCAATCTCTTCGTCTTCAGGTACTGTTGCATCCAGAGGCTTTAAAAACGGAGTTTCATTTCTGTTACGGATTTGAACATCTCCGGTTTTTCGGTCCCATTCCAGCTCCAAAATTCCCAGATATCGCAAATAACTGCCCGCCTGTACAATTATCGTTCCCTCTTCAATCACCGGCTCGTAGAGTGCCGTGTGTGAATGGCCGCCCACAATAATATCAATTTCTGGCACTTCGCGCGCAAGCAGCCGGTCTTCGTTTACTCCGGAATGGTTTACAGAAATAATGATATCAGCCCCGGCTTCTTGCAGTTCCGAGACAGCTTTTCGGGCAGAGCGGATCGGGTCTTCAAAGTTTACCGGCCCGGGATGGGCTGTTTTGTTGATGGCATCGTCTCCCAGCAATCCCAGAACCCCGATTTTTGGCCCATTTTCAAGCTCTTTGATGTAGTAATTTTTGATGCCCATTTCACTGAGGGGATGCTCGGAAGGCGGACGGGTGTTGGTGCCCAAAATCACGGTGTGTTCAGACGCTTCCGGATAACCGGCTGCAATCAGATATTGCGCATAAATGTCCGGGCCGTAATCAAATTCGTGGTTCCCGATGGTGATGGCATCATACCCGATGGCTTGTAAAAGCGCCAATTCTGCGGCCACTCCCTCTTTTAGTGGCAGCCAGCCGAATGCAGGCCCGCCCAGAATATCACCTCCGGAAAAAATCAATACCGGTTCGTCTTCCCCGTTTTTTTGTTCCCGGATCTGGTTGATGGCACCGGCGAGCCGTGCAAATCCGCCCCGGGTCACACTGTTCAGTTCAGGATGATCATCAATGGCCGGGTGTGGAATCAGATGCGAATGTTCATCGTTTGTGTGCAGGATTGTAAAACGAAACGTGTCGCTATCCTGCTGTTGTGCAGACAATTCTGCCGGCTGAAATAAAAAAATCAGAAAAAACGTAAAATGAACAATTTTCATAAAATGATTGGTATTTTATGCAGTATTGAATATTGGTTATGATCAACCAAATTTGCTCAGTCAATTTATCAGTAAAGATCTCATGAATAAAACGCTTTCTATAATAACAATTTTTCTGATCAGCTTTTTTGCTGTTCAAACAGCTACGGCTCAACTTCAGTCTCCCGACGAATTTCTGGGATATGAGCTGGGAGAACGCTGGACTCAGCACCACAGCGTACTGAATTATCTGCAGCATGTTGTCGAAGAATCAGAATTTGTTACACTTCATCACTACGGAGAAACCTATCAAAACCGGAAGTTGGTTTATTTGATTGTCACTTCGCCGGAGAACCATGAACATATCGACGAAATCCGGCTCAACAACCTGAAACTGACCGGGCTGGAACAGGGTGAGCCCACCGAACGGAAAAAGGGGATTGTCTGGCTCAGCTACAACATTCACGGCAATGAAACCTCGAGCAGCGAAGCAGCCATGAGAACTCTTCATGAACTGGTGCGTCCAGACCGCACAGAACCGAATGAGTGGCTCAAAAATACGGTGGTCATTATGGATCCGATGTTAAACCCCGACGGCCGTGAACGTTATGTAAACTGGTTCAACAACATGCTGGGGGCAGAAGTGAACCCTGCGCCTGAATCACGCGAACATGAAGAACCATGGCCGGGCGGACGCTCTAACCACTACCTGTTTGACCTGAACCGTGACTGGGCATGGCAGGTTCAAAAAGAGTCGCAGCAGCGTTATGAGATTTACAGGCAATGGTTTCCACACATCCACGTGGACTACCACGAGCAGAGCTACACGGCGCCCTACTATTTTGCACCGGCAGCCGAGCCGTTCCACAAATCGATCACCGACTGGCAGCGTGAATTTCAAACCACCATCGGCGAAAACCACATGCGATATTTTGATGATGAACACTGGCTCTATTTTACCAGAGAGCGGTTTGATCTGTTTTATCCCGCCTACGGAGACACCTGGCCGACGTATCACGGAGCTATCGGGATGACCTACGAAATGCCCGGGCACAGCCGCGCAGGCCTTGCCATTGAAAAAGCTGAAGGGGACACTCTGACACTGAAAAATCGAATTTTACAGCATCACACCACCGGCATCTCTACCGTTGAAGTGGCTTCAGAAAACTCCGAAAGAATGATTGAAGAATTTGAAGCTTTCTTCGCCCGATCCCAAAACAACTCTGACAGCCATTACAAAACATTTGTCGTAAAAGCAGATAACAATTCCGACCACATTCACAGCCTGCTCAGTTATCTCGACACAAAACAGGTGCGCTATGGCACTGCCGGTTCATCCCAAACCACGGAAGGCTACGACTATTCCACCGGTGAAAGATCTTCCGTTATCGTGGAAGAAGGCGACATCCTGATCAGTGCCTATCAGCCCCAGGGCAACATCGTGCGGGTTTTCTTTGAGCCCGATCCAGAACTGGCCGATTCCCTGACCTACGACATCACCACATGGGAGGGCCATTACCGGTTTGGTCTCGATGGATATGCTCTTGAAAGCAGGATAGATCCGGTCATGGATATTTCTGCCGGGGATTTTCGTCAGGGACAGTTTACCGGCACGGAAACACCATACGCCTACATTCTGCGATGGCAATCGATGGATGATGCCCGATTTCTGGCTCACATCACAAAAAAAGGTGTAAAGACCCGGTTTTCCAGGGTGCCTTTTGAAATTGAGGAAGAATCGTATGGAAAAGGCTCTCTTGTGATTCCTCGCGAAAACAACAGGCATCTTGGCGGCCGGTTTGATGAGCTTGTACTGAAAGCCGCTGAAAAATATCAGCGAAAACTGCATGGCACATCGTCCGGGTTTGTAACAACCGGCTCCGATTTCGGATCGGCAAACCTCCGTTTTATTGATAAGCCAAAAGTTGCAGTACTGATTGGTGAAGGCACCTCTTCGCTGAATGCGGGAGAAATCTGGCACTTTTTTGACCATCAGTTGAAGTATCCCGCCACGATGCTACATACCACCTCTTTGATGCGTGTTGATTTGAATGATTACGATGTGCTGGTTCTTCCGTCCGGAAGCTATACGAATATTTTTACGGATGAGGCCATTGAAAAAATCAGTGCCTGGACACGCGACGGAGGCACGCTGATCAGTTTTGGTGAAGCCAGTCAACAGCTTGCAGGCCGCAACGGATTTCAGATTCAGCGAAAACTTGAACCTGCCGAAGAACCTGGAATAGAAGAAAAACTGCAGCCATACGGAGAAAGAACACGGCGTGCAGTAAGCAGCCGTACTTCAGGATCCATTTTCAGATTAACGATGGACAACACCCATCCGCTTGCTTTCGGATATGGCGAAACGTATTTCTCTCTGAAAAACAATGCCAATGCCTTCCAGTTTCTCGATTCAGGTTGGAATGTTGGAACTGTTAGAGAAGATGGCCACATAAGCGGTTTTGCCGGTTATAAAGCTAAAGAACTACTCGAGAATACGCTGAGTTTCGGGGTTCAGCAGCACGGCTCCGGGCAGGTGGTCTATTTTACAGACAATCCGCTGTTCCGCGGCTTCTGGGAAAACGGCAAACTGCTGGTAGCCAACGCTGTGTTTTTTGTTGGGAAGTAGCTAATAGCACAAACGAGATACTTCGGCTCCGTTCAGTACAGGCTGTTTGCGCTATTGCTTTATTTAAATTCGGGTGATGGCGCAAATTGATGGGAGATGGCACAACCGTCCCGTTTGTGCCTGTACACATGGGACTTTCACCTCTTTAATTTCAATAATTGCGTTTTGAACGCTTTTTGCGGGATTTTTTCGGTTTGCTTTTGAATTCATGGCTGGAGTCCTGAACCCTATCAATATTATTTTTTTCCAGCCTCATTTTAAAAAGGGCTGCAGCAATTTCGATGGGTGTAAAATCTCCTTCGGCAATTGGTTCAAGCTGCTCAATATATTCACGTAAACCACCGGACTGCAGCGTTTCGATAACCTCTTCGATGTGGTTATCCATCTTTGATAATTGTACTTCTTTTGCAGATGGCATAGGGAGCGGTTTCAGCTGAGTCCGTATCATTTTTTCAATAAACCGGACACTTTTCTTTTTCCTTCCTGATGTAAACGAAATGGCCATTCCGGTCCTTCCGGCACGCCCGGTCCGCCCAATTCGGTGAACATAGTATTCAGGGTCATTGGGGATGTCGTAATTAAACACTACATCAATTTCATCCACATCCAGCCCTCGTGCGGCTACATCGGTGGCAACCAGCATATCAATTTTTCCGGTTCTGAATTTGTTCATCACTTTATCGCGTACGTTCTGCCGCATATCGCCGTGAAGTGCATCAGCCGAATATCCCCGCGACTGAAGCTCCTGAACCAGAGAGTCGCACTTTCGTTTTGTATTGCAAAAGATCAGGGCCAGTTTAAAATTGGCCATATCTGTCACACGCGAGATCGCCTCGGTTCGCATCGAATCCCGCACTTCCATAAAGTATTGATCGATGCCGGATGCCGTTTCGGTTTTACCTTCCACTTTCACCATTTCTGGATTATCCATCCACCTGTTCATGATATTGCGGATGGCTTTCGGAACCGTGGCCGAGAACATCACCGTTTGTGATTTCCCTTGGCTGTAGCTTAAAATCTGTTCCAGATCTTCACGAAAACCCATGTTCAGCATCTCGTCGGCTTCATCCAGCACCACCAGTTCGAGGCTACCCAGTTTTAACGTGCCTCGTTTCAAATGGTCAATCACACGGCCTGGCGTTCCAACCACAATTTGCGCACCTTTTTTCAGTGCTTTTAGTTGTCGGCTGATGGGTTGCCCGCCATAAACGGGCAGTGTATAAACGCCTTTTGTGAATTTGGATAATTTTATGAGCTCGCCGGTAACCTGGATTGCAAGTTCACGGGTTGGGCACAAAATGAGTACGCTGGGAGTTTTGGATCCTTTGTTTGCCATTTGAATGGCCGGTATTCCGAATGCGGCAGTTTTTCCAGTGCCGGTTTGAGCATGGCCAACCATATCTTTTCCGGCTAATATATGAGGGATGGATCTGCTTTGAACTTTTGTTGGAGCTTCGAACCCCATTTCTTGTATGGCTTTAAGGACTTCAGGGCTGATATTCAGTTCTGAAAAAGTAGAATCGTTCATTAAAAAAATATTTAGTGCAGCTGCCACTCATCATCATTATTAGCAATCCTGAGAGTCGTTTTTGCAATCTCACGGAAATGTACAGGCAAATATGATTCTGAATGATTTGATGAAAACAGCTT
>SKYV01000142.1 GCA_007127745.1 Balneolaceae bacterium | reverse complement strand
TTGTGGATCAGTTGCAGAAAGCCGGGTTCACAGTCGGTGGTTTTGACTGTGTGTTTGGCGGTGATATCCCGATCGGAGCCGGCCTCTCTTCTTCAGCCGCACTGGAAGGCGGTGTGGTGAGTGGACTCGCTGAGATGTTTGATATCGAACTCTCCCGAATGGAAATGGCCAAACTGGGCCAGCGGGCAGAAAATCAGTTTGTGGGGGTTCAGTGTGGCATAATGGATCAGTTTGCCAATCTGCACGGGAAGGCAGGCAGTGTAATTCGCCTGGATTGCCGCTCATTGGAGTACGAGTACTATCCGTTCGACCGCGATGATATTGCGATTCTTCTGTGCGATACCAAAGTGAGGCGAGAACTGGCCACCTCGGAATACAACATCCGCCGTAAACAGTGCGAGGACGGGGTTGAAGTACTTCAAAAGTATGATCCGGCTGTAAAAAGCCTGCGTGATGTTACCGAAGAACTTCTTGAAACCCACAAGGATGAGCTCGATCCGATTGTTTATAACCGCTGCCGGTATGTCTTAGATGAAAATCAGCGGCTGATTGATGCCTGCAATCTTTTGGAAGCCGGAGATATCCGCTCGTTTGGAGAAAAAATGTATGGATCACACTATGGCCTCAGAGATCTTTATGAAGTGAGCTGCCGTGAACTCGACATTTTGGTAGAACTGACTGAAGAGTTGGATGAGGTATTTGGCTCACGGATGATGGGTGGCGGATTCGGCGGCTGTACAATTAACCTGGTTTTGGAAAGTGAACTTGAAAAAGTGATTGAAGAAATTAAAACCGGATATGAAAAAGTAGTTGATACCCCGGTTGAATTTTACGTTGCTAAAATCAGTGAAGGGGTAACAATCAAAGAGTCATATGTAGATTAAGTAACGATGTATATCCTTTGAAAAAAAGTTGATCCCGAGGTGTCAAGGAATTTTTAAGAGATTTTAATCTTACACATGTTATCATAAAATGCTTGAAATTTGCCAGTCAGAATCTGAAAAATGACTTCATATGTGATGTACATTGTGACAATAAATGTGGCTGAAGCCACTTTTTTGGAGTGCTATTTGTCGAGGCTGTCCAAAAAGGGTGCTAAATTTGAATCATCATCGATATCGTCATGCCGGACCCTGATCCGGTATCTCCTGCCGTTATCAAGGAGAGGAGTTCCCGCATCGAGTGCGGGATGACGCCCTTTTTGGACAGTCTTGCAAGGGATAGCTATCTATCACAGTTGGCAAATTTGTAAACTGTCAACTCTACATCGACAGCATGTGAGAATTAACATTGCCATAAGTTCCTATGAAACTGACATTCAGCGACAAACCCCACCGACGCCTTAACCTGTTAACCGGAGAGTGGGTTCAGGTTTCACCTCACCGGACCAAACGTCCCTGGCAAGGGCGGCAGGAAAAAAACATGTCGGATGATAAACCGAAGTATGACGAAAACTGCTATCTGTGTCCCGGGAATAAACGGGCCGGGGGGGTACAAAATCCGGATTATTCATCCACATTTGCCTTCAACAACGACTTCAGCGCACTGCTGCCGGATACACAACCTGAAGATTTGAACCACAAAAATCTGCTTGTGGCAAAAACCGAAAAGGGAATCTGCAGGGTGATCTGTTTTTCTCCCCGGCATGATCTGACTCTACCGGAAATGGATATTGAGCAAATTAAAAAGGTTGTAGATCTCTGGGCCAATGAATATGAAGAACTTGGAAATCAACCATTCATAAATTACGTCCAGATTTTCGAAAATAAAGGGGAGATAATGGGATGCAGCAATCCCCATCCGCACGGGCAAATATGGGCACAGAAAACCATTCCTGAAGAACCGGCAAAAGAACTGATTCAGCAGAAAAATTACTTTGAAAAACACGGCCGGACACTGCTGTCGGATTATCTGAACCTGGAACTTGAACAGGGTGAGAGAGTTGTTGCCCAAAATGATAGTTTTGTGGCATTGGTGCCATTCTGGGCATTCTGGCCGTTCGAAACGCTTCTTGTGAGTCGACGTCCGTTTGGACGTTTTACAGATATGACGGATCAGGAGAAGACATCACTGGCCGGGATCATCAAAAACATCACTACCAAATACGACAATATTTTCAACATCTCGTTTCCCTATTCAGCCGGTTTTCATCCGGCCCCAACCGACGGAAAAGATCATCCCGAATGGCATTTTCACATGCATTTTTATCCACCGCTGCTGCGATCTGCAACGGTGAAAAAATTCAGGGTAGGGTATGAAATGCTTGGGAATCCACAGCGTGATATCACAGCAGAACAGAGTGCAGAGTTTATCAGAGAGCAGTCAACGGTGCATTATAAAAAAGGAAAAGGATGAAAATATTCAGAAGAGAATCTGTTACATAGGCCAACAGGCATCATTAAAAACTATTGCTACCACTCAAAAGTGCCTGGATGTGTATGAGTTAACTTTTTTCACATCCGCATGATTGCCTTATCACCAGATTTGTTGGCAAATCAATATTTTCTACAGGTTCTTCTCGATTTTCAATCACACGAATGAGCTTCTCGGCAGCCTTCCTGCCAATACTTTCGGATGGCTGATAGACGGTGGTTAACGGACATTTCAACAGGCTTGCCCGGATGTCGTCGGAAAATCCGCAAATGGCAATGTCATCCGGTACAAAATATCCAAACTCTTCAATCGCCTCCATTGCCCCGATGGCGGCCGGATCGTTTACTGCCACTACCGCTGTTGGTATTTCCGAATCCGATGCTTCCAAAATCTGCTTCATGGCTTCGTAACCACCTTGCTCTTTAAACCCGCTCTCCACAATCCAGTTCTCCTGAATATCGAGGTTATTCTGATTCATGGCATCCAAAAATCCCTCCAGTCGCTCTTTCCCGATCGAAATTTCCGGCCCTCTTAAATAGGCCAATTTTTGGTATCCGTGATCGATCATGTGCTGAGTCATTTTCCGTGAACCGATCCGGTCATCAACACTCACCGTGCTGGCACCGATTCCCTCAATACACCGGTCGAAAAACACCAGAGGTTTGCCCGAATCAATAATTTTTTTATAGAACGAGATATCTTCTGTCTCCTCAGAGCAGGAGATCAAAATGCCATCAACCTGTTGGGCAAGAAGAGTTTCAAGAGCCTTTTTTTCTCTATCGGCCTTTTCGGCAGAGTTGGTCAGAAGTAGTTGGTAGTCAGATTCATACGTCACATTTTCGATACCGCCAACAACCCTGGCAAAAAAGGTATGAGAAATTTCCGGGATGACAACCCCGATCGTAAACGTTCTTTTCGACACCAGGCTTTTGGCAACCCGGTTGGGTGTATACCCCATAGTGCGGGCTTTTTTAATAATCCGCTCTCTTGTTTTTTCATCTACATTGTCGTGGTTGTTTAACGCCCTCGATACGGTCATCGCAGACACACCCAGTTCTGCGGCAATCTGTTTCAGTGTTACATTTTCACTCACGGTATCATCATTTCATGGAATTTTTAACGTTAACATGACTAAATATAACTACAATTAAAAACAGATAGAAAATCACCCTGATTTTTTAGAAGTAAAAGATCACAAAGGCAGATTATCATGCTTTTTCTTCGGCACTGAGTCCACTTTGTTTTGGCAGAGTTCAAAAGCCCGGATTAATTTTTGCCGGGTTTCGGAAGGCAGCACCACATCATCGATAAACCCACGGGCTGCGGCCCTGTAAGGGTTGGCAAACTCTTCTTTATATCTCTCTTCAAGATCTTTCTGTTTTTGTTCAGGGTTCTCAGCCTTCATGATTTCTCTGCGAAATATGATTTCAACCGCACCTTTCGGCCCCATCACAGCAATTTCGGCGGTGGGCCAGGCGATGTTGTAATCGGCGCGAATGTGCTTGGAGTTCATCACATCGTACGCCCCGCCGTAGGCTTTCCGGGTGATGACGGTCATTTTCGGGACGGTTGCCTCACAAAACGCATAGAGCAGTTTGGCGCCGTGTTTGATGATCCCCCTCCACTCCTGATCGGTTCCCGGCAAAAATCCCGGCACATCTTCAAACACCACCAGCGGTATGTTGAAGGCATCACAGAACCGCACAAATCTGGCCCCTTTCACCGATGCGTCAATATCCAAAACACCGGCAAGCGAAAGGGGCTGGTTGGCCACAATTCCCACGGTCCGGCCATCAAGACGTGCAAATCCCACCACGATGTTGTCGGCATAATGTTCATGCACTTCATAAAAAGAGTCTCTGTCCATCACCCCGTTTATGGCATCTTTGATGTCGTAAGGCTTGTTGGGATTGGGTGGAACCAGATCATCCAGGGCTTTTGCTTTTGCACCCTCGGGCTGTTTGGACGGTTGCGGCGGAACTTTTTCCTCACAGTTCTGCGGGATATAGCTTACCAATTTTCGAATATCTTTTAGACAGGCTGCATCATTTTCGGTGGTAAAATGCGCAACACCTGATTTTGTACTGTGTGCTGTCGCACCGCCCAGATCTTCGGATGTAACATCTTCATGCGTCACCGTTTTCACCACGTTGGGGCCGGTTACAAACATATAACTGGAATTTTTTACCATATAAACAAAATCGGTGAGCGCCGGGCTGTACACCGCTCCACCGGCACAAGGCCCCATTACGGCCGAGATTTGCGGCACTACACCCGATGCCATCGAATTTCTCCAGAACACTTCTGCATATCCGCCGAGTGAGCTGACTCCTTCCTGAATACGAGCTCCGCCGGAATCATTCAGCCCAATAACCGGAACGCCATTTTTCATGGCCAGATCCATAATTTTGCAGATTTTTTCAGCATGGGTTTCTGATAAAGACCCGCCAAAAACGGTAAAATCCTGGCTGAAAAGATAGACCGGCCGGCCATCAATCCTGGCATAACCGGTTACCACACCATCGCCCATAATTTTTTGTTCCTCCAGGCCAAAGGCCGTGCTTCGATGGGTTACAAAAGCGTCAATCTCCTCAAAACTTCCGCTGTCCGCAAGAATGTCGATACGTTCTCTTGCCGTCAGTTTTCCTTTTTCATGCTGTTTTTTGATCCGGGCTTCGCCGCCGCCCAATTTAGCCTGTTCTCTGAGTTTGCGAAGTTCTTCAGCTTTTTCGTTTTCAGCCATAATCCTTCAGATGCCCTGTTGATTTACGATTTGAATTCAAGAAAATAGGTGTGCAAACGGTCGGTAAAATCCACGGCTATTTCGTCATACACATCAATCCGGTTTCGTGAAAAAACTTCCCGTTCAATAAATTTGGATGCTTTTTTCCAGTCTTCAAAATTTTCGATCTCAGCCAGTGCCTGTTCGTAGGCTGTTTCGGAGTTTCCAAAAATTTCATTAATAAATTTATTCTCTTCGTCCTGCAGCCAGTTGGCAATCCGGCTGATCTGCTCTTCCGTTTCATCGCGGGTCAGGTCAAAGATGGGCTCTTCAATAAATCCGTCTTCATCCAGTACTTCTTCTTTATCAGCCTCCTCGTCATCATCACTTATCTCCTGGTCATCAAACCGGAACGCCGGTTCCTCATCGGTATCTTCTCGTTCAAGAAACGATTTCCACATCGGAACATCATCACTCTCATCTGCTTCTTCATCCTCTTCCTCATCAGCGATAAATGTTCCTGAAAATTCCTCTTGCGGTTCTTCTTCATCCTCTTCTTCAGGAATATTTTTTGCCCAATAATCGGAATCCGTATCCTCATCCTGATCGTCAGTATCTTCGGCCACAAATGCAGTTTCTTCATTCTCAGGTTCCTCTTCTTCTTCGGGCACCTGATCAAACAAATCCCGCAAGGTTACTTCCTCCCGATCTTCTCGCACGAGATTCAGCTCTGAATAGATGGTTTCTGCACTCCGGCTCTCTTCGTCTTCATCATCACTGTCATCAAACATGAAGCGGTTTAGCAGCGGCACCTCTTCATTTTCCTGTTCGTCATCCTCAGGTTCTTCTGCGTTTTTTTCTTCTGATTCCGGTATCTGTTCATCTTCTGAATCATCAGTATCAAATGGGTCATCTGCATCGGCCAGTTCTGTTTTATCATCTTTTTTTGGGGTGACCACAGTTTCTGATTCTTCTGATTCTAATTGAGGCTCTTCTGCAGGAGCTGTCTTCTCTTGTTCCGTTTCTTCTGCATCCTCGTCCAGATCAAACGGTGCGGTTTCCGGTTCTGCAGTTTCTTCGTCTTCTTCTGATGTTTCATCGATTTCAATTAACCGATTTGGTGACTCATCATCATCGTCGTCATCCTCAACATCTTCCAAAAACTTCTCTTCTGCTGAATCCTCATCTGCAATAAATCCAAGTGCCTCATCCTCCTCAGCCTGCTCCAGATAATCATCTTCCGGTGTGGCCTTAAACAGTTCATTCAGGTCATCTGCTTCGGTCGAAACGGCTGATTCTTCCTCCTCATCCTGACTGTCAATCAGTTCGGGTTCGTCATCCATTTCATAATTGGTATCCTCTTCTTCGTCCACTTGCTCATCAAAAAGCTGCGGCTGATTGTCGTCGTACCCCTCAATCTCGAGCAGATCGGCCGAACTCATCACTTCAATAAAATCGGTTTCACTGACGGATTTGTCGAGCATATCAAATTTTTTGGCGGCCCGGTTTTTTTCCTTGTCCTCAAAAAAGATGCGCAGCAGATCACTGTCTACCGAAGGGCCGGTTAAGACGTATACCGGTTTCAGTAATTCAAGCCAGTTCAGCGGATTGAAGTCTGAAATCAGCTTCTGATCGATTTTCGCCACAACGGTTTTGGCCTTTTCAAACTGCAAGGTTTCTGACTGTTTTCGCTCCATGTATCGCACCAGTGCATAAGCCAAATGGCCATTTACCGAAATGGCAGCACTTCTTTTTTTCAGTTCAGAAATATGGATCTCGCTTTTTCCTTGAAACAGCAGTTCAGGAACTGTTTTTCTGGGCCGAACAGCCAGCCTCAGGCAATTTTCTACAGCGCGGGTAACCACCTCTCCCGCTGCATGAACCGGCAGTTTCAGTTTGTTTTGAACTGATTTCAGAAATTGGTGCCAGGCCTCGCTTGTGTCTTCTTCATCGAGATCTATCCAGTCGGATAAAACAGGCTCAGCCGAACCGGCCATCCTTCTCTGAATTTCAGCCGTAATTCTCTCCGTCAGGAAAGCCGGGAAGCCGGCTTCAACGAAATCTTTGGCCTGATAATACGCTTTTTCGGATGACAGTTTTTCAAGAAATGATGTGGAAACTGTTCGGACAATTTTCTCCATATGAATGCAAATAAGATAGGTTTGTCAGTTATCTTTACGATTAAATCTACGGTAAGTTAATTCTTTTCCGATATCTTAGAAAATGCAGTTCTGTTATAAAATTTCTTTTTTTTTGGTGATGCTCGGGCTACCTTACTTTCATGATCGGATTGAACGTTATATCACTGGCAAAACAGTTTGGCAATAAAAAAGTTTTCTCGGATCTCAGCTTTTCTGCAACTTCGGCTGTGGTGGGAATTGCCGGCAGAAATGGATCCGGTAAAACCACATTGATGAAATGCATTGCCGGGTTGCTAAAACCGGCTTCGGGGCGTATTGAGTGGCAGATCGACGAGAAACCGGTGAATCGGCAGGCCATTAAGCACGAGGTGGGATATGTAGCCCCATATGTGGAACTCTATGAAGAGCTGACTGTTTTTGAAAACCTCCGTTTTGTGATGGACCTCAGAAACTGGTCGCTGAATGGCTCCTCAATCAACGATATTCTGAACCGGTTTGATGCCGGCGGACTTTCTGAAAATTACTTTGGCTCCCTTTCAACCGGCCAGCGGCAGCGCATCAAACTGGCAGCAGCCATCATTCATCAGCCGCGAATTCTGATGCTCGATGAACCCGGTTCAAACCTCGATCGTAAAGGAAAACAGGCGGTGGAAGAGATGGTCAATCAACACCGCAATCCTCAATCGATGGTGCTGCTGGCTTCCAATCTGAAAGATGAACTGGATCTTTGTGATCAAATTATTGAATTAAAACCGACTTCGTAATTATGTACACTCATCAGGATCAACAACTTGCACGGCAGCTTCTGCAACACAGCATTGAGCTTCAGGCCAACGAAAATGTGATGATTCAGCTTATCGGGCTGAATGCTATTGGGCTTGTTCGTGCACTCACTGAACAGGTAAGAGAACTGGGCGCTCACCCTTTTTTAAAGCTGGAAGATCCCGAAACCAACCGGCTGCTGCTGGAGCAGGGAGATGAAGGGTTCTGGAAAAATCAGGCAGAAACCGATCAGCTTCCGCTCATGAAACAGATGGATGCATTTATCGGTATTCGTGCCGCTGAAAATATTTATGAAAATTCCGGTGTCCCCAAACATGCCAACGACGCCTACTCCAAAGAATTTCTGAACCCCGTTCACTTTAAACAGCGGGTGGAGCATACAAAATGGGTGGTTTTGCGCTATCCTTCCGCCGCTTTTGCCATGAATGCCAAAATGGCCACAGAGGTCTTCCGGCAATTTTATTACGATGCCTGCCTGCTGGATTACAACAAACTACAAAACGCTATGGAGCCGCTTGAATCGATGCTGCGACAAGCCGACATGATCCGGCTAAAAGGGAACGGAACCGACATCGAATTTTCGGTGCAAGGCCAGAACTGGATTCCCTGCTACGGAAAGCGGAACATCCCCGACGGAGAGCTATTTTCCTCACCAATTATCGATTCGGTGAATGGAGAAATTACGTACGCCCCTTCTGTCTATCAGGGCAAGCCATTCGAATTTGTGAAATTGAAGGTGAAAGACGGCAACGTAGTTGATTTCGATTCTTCCAATAACCCTGCGCTGGAAGAAATCCTGGATACGGATGAAGGCGCCCGGCGGTTTGGTGAATTCAGCTTTGGCCTGAATACGGTCATCAAAAACCCGATGTACGATATTCTTTTTGATGAGAAAATTTACGGGTCCAACCATCTGACCCTGGGCAAAGATTACGCCATTGCCCCAAACGGCAACTCCAGCAACATCCACTGGGACCTGGTCTGCATTGGTGCCGATGTATATCTGGACGGTGAGCTGATTCGCAAAGGCCGGGAGTTTGTGAAAGAAGAGTTGAAGGAGTTGAATCCCTAGATGGCTTGCCATCTGACGAGTATTCAGACTCTAATCTCTGCGCTCCACTGCGCCCACCGCGGGTAAAATATAATTTAACTTGAATTCGAGATTAGAATTTGGAAAATGACTTTGAG
>SKYV01000056.1 GCA_007127745.1 Balneolaceae bacterium | reverse complement strand
TCGCCTGCCGCATTGATAGGAACCCGCTGTTTTCCCAATCCGGGCACATCAAATTCTACTTCGGTAGAAAGTTGATAAGAAAGTGAATCGCGCCTGAGCAGGGATGAAAATGTATTGAAGACTTCCGAAAAATTAAGCGATATCGGCACCTGAACCAGGCTGGTGGATTCCCGGCTGATTCGTAAATTTTCGGCCTGTGTGCCGCTCAAAAAAGAGTTATCGTTAATAAAAAATTCATAGCTGTACTGATCGGCCGTCACACCAAATTGATTGGGATTGTTTACATCAAAATCAAACAACAGAGTCACCCCTTCAAATGAAATATTTTGAATGGAAACCTGGCTGTAATTGACGGTTGGCTGGCGCACATCGGCAAAATCACGAAGAGCCGAACAGCTTGCAATTAAAAACAGAAGTGAAATAACGGGTATTAATTTTTTCATGCAAATTTGATGAAGTTTTTATTTGTCTAATAATACGCAACCGGGTGTTAAATCAATATGCCTCAGGGTTATTTATTTTTTGTACCGGCAAGCTCAGTCAGTTGTTCCCTGAACTTCGGAGCCCCTCCGTTTGCCGGATGTCTCACCCCGATATGGGCAATATTCAGTTCTGTTAAACTCTGCTCACACTTTCTGCCTACGGCTACCACTTTTACATCCTCAAAAAGCCCGATGAAAGCTTTCAGATGGTTTAATCCGGCCTCCATTTCTCCGCGAAGTGGCGTGCGGTTACTGAGTAGCCCTTTATCCTGATTGTAAGGGTGCCAGGGCACAGCGTTCCAGAGAACCACATCATAAGGATCAATCCCAAGATCTATTAATGCACCCCACATAATGGTGGCTGTTGGCTCGCTCATTCCTTTTTCAATCAGATTCGGCCGGCTGGTTCGCTGCGGAGCTTCTCCCCTGAAAACATGTCCCGGCATGACACCATATTTTTTGGTTTGATGGCCCAGCAAAATCCGCTCAGACGTCATCGCAATTCCGGTAAAATGCCCGCCCTGATAGCCCAGTGCCTCAGCAATGAATAGATATTTTGCCCGGCGCTGCCTCTCAGTCAGATAGAGTTCGAGCTGTTTTCTCCGAACCTTCGGCGCATCCGGATTCAGATCGTGTTCTTCATCCCGGTGAAACCAGGGATTAAAAAGTCCTTCTGGGCTTTTTTTGAGGGTTTGAATGAAAGAAGAAATCATGTGAAGCTGGTGGTTAATTTTATTTCCGGCCGATTGATTGCAGATTGCTGTAATGTTGTAAAATAATCAGCAATGTACCATTATTAGCTACCATTTTCGGCCATATATGCCAATTGCAAAATTCGCAGTTCATTGTAATCCACCGTTTTGTTCAGGTCTTCATAAACCGGTTTCAACAATTCAGGCCCCACCTTCTGCATAGATTCGAACACTTCATCTTTTTTCCTTTCCGACAAACCCGATGAAGCGAGAATTCCTGCCGGATCGATGGTATTTCCATCATCCACAAACTTTTTCAGATTACTGAGAATGGTTACTTTTTTCACACCAAACTGCTCGGCAAGATGATCGATGGATTTGCCTGAGTTGTACTCGCGCCCAACACGGTCGTGCTTTTGGGAGGATGTAGATTTTTTCAATTTTCTATTAAGATCACGGCTGCGTTCTTCAATATTTTTTTCCGAACAATAGTTGCGGATAACCTCCAAAAACTCATCCCCGTATTTTTTCATTTTGGCAGAACCAACCCCATAAATTCCAATCAGTTTATCCTCACTCTGCGGATAAAAGTATGACATCTCCATCAGTGTGGTGTCAGGAAAAATGGTATAGGGCGGAATTTCCTGAGCATCGGCCAGCTCTTTTCTCTTTTTTCTGAGCTCCTCAAAAAGATGCTCATCATATTTCTTTTCAACATCACTGCTTGTTTTTCTGCGGGCATCATCGCCGGTATTTGTCTGGGTACGATCCAGCACACCCTGTACAATTTCATCTCCTTTCAAAACCGCTACAGCATCGTCCGTTAATAACAAACTTCCATACTGCGGATCTTTCTTCAGCAGCCCTTTGCGAATCAACAGCCTCGATAACTGAATCCACTGATTCTTCGACCACTCCTTCCCAATGCCATAAGTGGAAAGTTTTTCATGGCCATTTTCCAGAATTTTCTTCGCTTTAGAACCTTTCAAAACATCTGCGATGTGATAGGCACCATACATCTCGTTGGTGCGGGCAATACAGCTCATATATTTTTGTGCCTGAACGGTTAAATCCTGAAGTGCATCTTTGTGGCGCAAGCAGTTATCGCACATTCCGCAATTCTCTTTTTTATACTCTTCGCCAAAATATTCCATCAGCGGCGTCCTGCGGCAGCCATCGTGCTCCATGTAATGGATCAGTGCATCAAGATGTTTTTCGGCAACTTTTTTTTCGGTTCCCTCTTTTTGGTTGATGAAATACTGAATTTTTTGCTTATCGGAGTAGCTGTAAAGCAGCAGGCAATCGGCCTGTAATCCGTCTCTACCCGAGCGCCCGATCTGCTGGTAATACGATTCAATATTCTGAGGCATATCATGGTGAATCACAAAACGCACATCCGGCTTATTGATGCCCATTCCAAATGCGATGGTTGCCACAATGATTTGCACATTATCGCGGATAAACGCGTCCTGATTCCGTGTTCGCTGCATTTCCGATAAACCGGCGTGATAAGGAAGCACTGAATGGCCCTCATGTTTTAAATCGCTGTAGAGTTCATCTACCTGGCGGCGCGAAAAGCAATAAATAATCCCCGACTGTTTGGGGCGTGTGTAGAGAAAATCCAAAATCTGTTCGAGTGGTTTTTCTTTGTCGGCCACTTTCAGCAGCAAATTTTTGCGATCAAAACTCGCCACAAAAGCGTTGGAATTTTTCATCTCAAGAATTTGCTGAATATCGTCCCGCACACGTGGTGTGGCCGTAGCTGTCAGCGCCAGGCATACCGCACCGGGAAAATCTTTCCGGACCCGTGCAAGCTGGCGGTATTCCGGCCTGAAATCGTGCCCCCACTCCGATATGCAATGGGCCTCATCAATAGTAAAACAGTCCACTTTCATTTCAGTCAGCAGCCGCCGGGTAGATTCCATCATCAGCGTTTCCGGCGCAAGATAGAGCAATTTTGCATCACCCCGCTTCAGGCGGTTCACATTTTGCCGGTACATTTCCGGTGTGAGCGAACTGTTAAGAAAAAGAGCCGAAACACCAAACTCTTCAAGCTGCTCAACCTGATCTTTCATCAGCGAAATTAACGGAGAAACCACAATGGTCAATCCATCGAAAATGAGTGCCGGAATTTGATAACACAACGACTTGCCCCCACCGGTGGGCATGATTACCAGTGTATCTTTTTTGTTCAGCACATTGCGAATTACTTCGCCCTGCAGTGGCCGAAAGGTGTTGTAACCAAACGTCTCCTGAAGAATTGTTCTTGCCTGTTGCATCATTGTATATGTAAATGTCTCAAAATTTTTATCTGTTCTACTTTATAAGAATGCGAAATGACCAAATTCTTACAAAAATTTTCTGAAATCCCGATCTGATTAAAGTACGATCATGCGAACATGTGAAATCGGACAACATCACATCTCAATAAATAGTTACCGGCGATTAGATATCCGTCACTGAAAATCATTCGTATCAAAAATAGCATCTTATACAAGGAATATCAGGACAAATTTGTTCCATCCGGTAATCTTTCGGTTTTGCTCCGATGAATATTTTATTGCCTCAAAGGAGGCTTTACATTACCTGTCAGAACGGTTGGGTTTACCGTTCTGAGAGTGTAAAAGCGTATTTGACTCATCTGAACGATATATCAGCGGTCGGACGGGCAGAATTAAAAAGATCCCTCAAAATACTCAGTTAAAATTGTTCTGCCCGAATCGGTTTTTCTTTCAACCCTTTCTGAAGTTAATACAGAATCTCGTTATTTTAGTTGGTTTGCAATACGCCTGCTTTCAGGCAATCAATCAGATAACCGGAATAACCTGCATCATCTAAAACGAATGAAGATAAACATCACCAAATCGGCCAACAGCAAAATTTCTGAATTAGATTTTGACAACCTTGAGTTCGGCAGAATTTTCTCCGACCACATGTTTGAAATGTCTTATCAAAACGGAGTCTGGAAGCAGCCCGAAATAAAACCGTACGCACCCATCACATTCGAGCCATCCATGATGGCACTACATTACGGACAGGCCATTTTTGAAGGCATGAAAGCCTATTTTGCTGATGATAAAACCATCCACCTTTTCAGGCCAAAAGATCATCACAAACGTCTGAACAATTCTGCCCGGCGCCTCTGTATGCCGGAAATTGAGGAATCGGTATTTATTGAAGGGCTGGAAGAACTGCTAAAACTGGACAGTGCCTGGGTTCCCCGAAAACATGGCCATGCACTTTACATCCGTCCTCTGATGTTTGCTTCTGAAGAATACCTGGCTGCCAAAGTATCTGCCGAGTATCAATTTTATATCATCACAAGTCCGGTTGCTGCCTATTACAGTGAAGGGTTTAACCCGGTTTCGCTGACTACTTCCGAAAATTTTGTGCGTGCCGTAAAAGGTGGAACCGGTGAAGCTAAAGCTGCCGGAAATTATGGTGGGAGTTTTTTACCCGCCAAAAAAGCGCAGGAGAAAGGTTACACACAGGTGCTTTGGCTTGATGCCGTTGAGCACAAGTATGTAGAGGAGGTAGGCACCATGAATATCTTTTTTCTGATGGATGGTAAACTGATTACACCGCAGCTGCAGGGAACCGTTTTGCCCGGAATTACCAGGCGCTCTGTAATCACCCTTGCAAAAGAGTGGGGCCTTGAAGTTGAAGAACGACAAATTTCGATTGATGAAGTTTTTGACGCCCATAAAAATGGCATTTTGAAAGAGGTATTTGGTGCCGGAACCGCGGCAGTAATATCACCTGTTGGCCACATCAACCATCAGGGAGAATCCATTACGCTTGACAGAGATAAAATCGGCCCGTTTGCCAAAAAGATGTTTGATGCCATCACAGGCATTCAGTACGGTAAAGTGGAAGATAAATATGGCTGGACGCATCCGGTAAAATTGCCGTAACTCATTGCCTTCTTGAGGGTACACGGATAGCGCGAAAAACAGGATTTTTGGCCGCATGTAAAAACTAGCATTTTTTTACATAAAAGCGTTATTCGTGCGTTATGCGTATATTAGAAATATACCCTCAACAAATTGTACTGCTATGAAAGTACTATCAAAACTTTTCCTCCTTTCGTTCATGATCAGTTTCGTGGCTTGTTCAACCAGTGAACAAACTGCACACGATGATCCTGCTGCTTTTGGAAAATCTGTTCAACTCGAAAATGTTCGACCCGATGGAGCCATTTCTGATGACAGAGATTACTACCGCGATTTGGGAGATTATCTGCAGCGTGTTCCGGGAATCCTGATTTCCGGTAACCGTGCCATGATTCGCGGCATTAATTCGTTCCAGTCTGAAATTGAACCACTCTTTGTGCTTGATGGCAACGTCCTCGGAAGCAGCTTTGCGCAGGCCAACAGTTTCATCAACGTTCGTGATATTGACTATGTTCAGGTTCTGAAAGGCCCTGAAGCCGCAAGCTACGGTGTCAGGGGAGGAAATGGTGTGATTTTGATCGTCACCAAACGGTAATTTAAATCACCGGTTTATTTTCCATCAATCGTATAAAAACGAAATTGATGATCTACATTCATTTCAGAAAATCTGAGATCTAATCGTCCTACGCGAACTCCGCTGTGCCCCATTTGAGTGATTATTGTGGGTTTTCCCTCCGGGTTTTCCCGTATGACCGGTTCATCAAGAAACGTGTGTGTGTGGCCGCCAATAATCAGATCAATCCCTTCAACTGAACCGGCAAGTTTTACATCATTCGGGCGGTTATCGGTGTATTGATATCCCAAATGGCTCAGGCAAATTATATAATCGCACCTGTGGAAACCCCGTAAACTTTCCACCATTCTCCGGGCTGTTCTCTCGGCATCCGAATATCGGACATTCCCGTACAGGTCTCGGTTCACCACTCCATTCAGTTCAATGCCAAGCCCAAAAATCCCGATCCTGAAACCTTTAAATTCTTTGATGAGCTGGCGCTGAACAAACGAACTCATTGGGGTATTGCGAACCGAATAATTGGATGCCAGAATCGGGAATCCGGCTTTTTGGGCAGCTTCGGCAAAGCCATCGGTGCCCCGGTCAAACTCGTGATTGCCCACTGCCATCGCATCATACTTCATCTCGGTCATCAGCTTCAGGTCCACTTTCCCACCGTAAACATCAAACCAGGGCGTTCCCTGGAACACATCTCCGGCATCGAGCAGCAGAACATTTTTCTGAGTTGCACGCACTTTTTTAACCAGTGAAGCTCGGCGGGCAATTCCGCCAAGTCCGGCAAACTCTTTGGCATTTGAGGGAAACGGATCGAGCCGTGCATGGGTATCATTGGTATAAAGAATGGTGATATCAGGGGCAGCAATATTCGGATCAGATAATCTGCCAAATGAAAATGGCAACATCGTACCCGCCGATAAGTATGCCGCCTGCTTTAAAAACTCTTTTCTTGAAATCATTACCTGATTCTCCCGTCTGTAATATCATAGATTTCTGATTTGCCGCGAAAATAATCGACAAATACGTCTCTGACGGAAATATTCAGATCAACTCTCTCTTCGGCTTCCCAAAGAGCCGGAAATACATCTCCGCCATCGGCTGCCCAGCTGCTGGTTGCCACTCTGTATTTTTTATGTGGGTCTATCACTTCTGAATTCACCAGCACACCTCTGGCTGTATTTTCATTATCAATTCTGAAACGCACACCACTGACGGGAGCACCGCCAATTTCGGCTACCTGATTAATCAGCTCAGTAACCCTCTGCCCCTCCAGGGTTAATACTACCAGGTGATTTTTGTAAGGCATAAATTCATACATTTCCCCAAGAGTTAACCTGCCGGGCTCAAAAAAAAGCTTGAAAGAACTTTCACCAATAATCCCCATGTTTACATATGCGCCAAGTTCATTTGCTGCTCTGCTTCTGATGGCATCAGAAACCAGATTTCCGAGCACACTTTCCGGTTTTCCGAAACGCAACGTATCTTTTACAGTTGCAATTTCAACATTCATAAGCCGGTTTAACTGACTGCGATGGGCATCGAGTAGTGAGGCAATTTCTGTATCAGGACCGGGATATTCGAGAGGAACTTTTTCTTCTTCAACGGTGGCAGGCCGAAACAGAGTACAGCCCGCAAACAAAACTGAAGTTATAAGTACGACAAAAAATCTCGTCAGCATGCAGTTTATCGTTGTTGCCTGAAAAAGTTCATCATCAAGTCGGTGAGGCCAATAACCCTGATATTAGACGGAAGCTCTGTTTTGGAGCGGTTAAAATTCTGATCATCTACCGACATTGCTTCAGTTCGCATCAGAATTTCATCATTCCGGTACACCTCAATCAAAAGGGGAAAGCTGTTGCTGTTCATCACCATTTCGATGGGAATTTCGTGATCAAACTGTGTAGAACCGGTGGTGTACCATGCATCCAGGAGTAGCCCCCAATTTACTCTGATCTGGTCGGTGAGCCAGACGGATGTTCGTTCTCCGGGATTGTCTCCTTTCAGGATAAATTCATGAACAGTATATCCCCTGATTTGTTTCGACTCACCTGTTTCTTCCACTTTTTCATCCCAGGGAAACGGTTTTCGATCAGCAGAGGGCTGCTTTCCCTGTACCTGATTCATTAGAGAAACAAGTCCGTCCAGCTCGTTTTTTTCCACTTTCAGGCCTTCATTATCCGTCGTAATCACCACAAAATCATTCAGATCGTTTCTAACCAAAATTCCGCGTGCACTCAGACCGGCCATCACGTTTAATGATACATTTGAATCCACAAAAATTCGATTATTGGTAAAGGTAAGATTCACATTTGACGTTTCACCCAGTTGCGAACCGGGGTTCTGGATAACAAAACGCACTTCTCCCTCGAATTGTGCTGTTGCCGGCTGAACAGCCAGTGCATATGCGAAAAGCATCAGAAAAAATATATTGAAGATCTGTTTCATGGTTGAGATAAATTAAGTAATAAACGGAATGCTGAATGTTTAAACACCAGATTTGAGAAACTGTTTCAGGCTTCCATTTCCATTTCCTGATCCATACTCACATTTACTTTGTGGATCCAACCGCCTGCAACAACATCATCCTCTTCGTAACAAACGATTGCCTGACCGGGTGTAATGGCTTCTCTTCCGGCCGGAAAATGAACTTCCATTTCATCGACTGACAACTGCTTCACAGAGCCCATTGCTCCATCATCATTGTAACGGATTTTTCCGGTTATTTCCATTTCCCCGCCGGGAATACGGTCATACTTTACCATATTTAACTCTTTGGCACGGCAGGTGGTGCTAATCAAATCTTCTTTTTCTCCCACTGTGATTACATTATTTTCAGCATCGATGTGGGTTACATATACCGGTTTGCCCATTGGCAAGTGCAAGCCTCGCCGCTGTCCAATGGTGTAAAATGGAAATCCTTTGTGTTTCCCCAGCACATTTCCATGCTTATCCACAAATACCCCGCCGCTCACTCTCTCTTCCAAATCATCTACTCGATCTTTCAGAAATCGGTGATAATTATTATCCGGGATGAAACAGATTTCGTAGGAATCGGGTTTATTTGCCACATTCAGCAGACCAAAATCTTCGGCCATCTGGCGGATTTCGGTTTTCCGGTACTTACCGAGCGGAAAGATGGTTCTCTCCAGATGTTTTTGCTCCACTCCCCAGAGTGCGTACGACTGATCTTTGTTGTGATCTTTTCCTTTTGAGATAACATAGCGGCCGTTTTCTTCGCGTACATTTGCGTAGTGGCCGGTGGCTATAAAATCGCAGCCAAGGTTATCAGCGCGCCGGAGAAGTGCAGCCCACTTGATGTGCGTGTTGCAAAGCACACATGGATTTGGTGTGCGGCCGCTTGTATAATCTTCCACGAAACGATCAATGACCCAGTCTCCAAATTCATCGCGGATATCGACGATAAAATGCTTAAAACCATGCCTTACGGCTGTCTGCCTGGCATCATTCATCGACTCGACCGTGCAGCACCCCGTTTCTTTCCCGTCATTACCACCACTCCGGTGATAGTCCCAGGTTTTCATGGTAATTCCAATCACTTCGTATCCCTGTTCATGAAGCATAACGGCCGAAACTGTGGAATCCACACCACCGC